>NZ_CP108036.1:2744166-3088333 GCF_036170895.1 Streptomyces erythrochromogenes
GGCCCGGGGTCTCCCCCGGGCCCTTCCTCATGTCACTGCCGTGGCGGCGTCAGGCGAGGCTGACGGTGCGCGCCGAAACGGCGCCGATCTCGGAGGCGATGTCCGCGAGGACGCCCGCCGGCACCTCGGCGTCGACGGTGAGGACCGCGAGGGCCTCGCCGTGCTCCTCCGCGCGGGCGACCTGCATGCCCGCGATGTTCAGCCCGCCCTCGCCGAGGACGCGGCCGACGGTGCCGACCACGCCGGGGCGGTCGGTGTAGCGCAGCACGACCATGTAGTCGGCGAGCGCCAGGTCCACGTCGTACTCGCCGATGCCCACGATCTTCTGAAGGTGCTTCGGGCCCGCGAGCGTGCCGGAGACCGAGACCTCCTGGCCGTCCGACAGGGTGCCGCGGACGGTCACCACGTTGCGGTGGTCGGGGGACTCCGAGCTGGTGGTCAGGCGCACCTCGACACCGCGCTCCTGAGCGAACAGCGGGGCGTTGACGTAGGAGACCGTCTCGTCGACGACGTCCTCGAAGACACCCTTGAGCGCGGACAGTTCGAGCACCTTGACGTCGTGCTGGGTGATCTCGCCGCAGACCTCGACGTCGAGGCGGACCGCGACCTCGCCCGCGAGGGCGGTGAAGATGCGGCCGAGCTTCTCGGCGAGCGGCAGGCCCGGACGGACGTCCTCGGCGATGACGCCGCCCTGGACGTTGACCGCGTCCGGTACGAGCTCACCGGCGAGGGCGAGGCGCACCGACTTGGCGACCGAGACACCGGCCTTCTCCTGGGCCTCGTCCGTGGACGCGCCGAGGTGCGGGGTGCAGACGACCTGGTCGAGCTCGAAGAGCGGGGAGTCCGTGCAGGGCTCCTTCGCGTACACGTCGAGGCCGGCGCCGGCGACGCGGCCCTCCTTGATGGCCGAGTACAGGGCGGCCTCGTCCACGATGCCGCCGCGCGCGGCGTTGACGATGCGGACGGACGGCTTGACCTTGTGCAGGGCCTCGTCGCCGATGAGACCGAGGGTCTCGGGGGTCTTGGGCAGGTGCACCGTGATGAAGTCGGCGACCTCCAGCAGCTCGTCCAGCGTCAGCATCTTGACGCCCATCTGGGCGGCGCGCGCGGGCTGGACGTAGGGGTCGTACGCGACGATCTTCATGCCGAAGGCCGACATGCGCTGGGCGACGAGGACGCCGATGCGGCCGAGGCCGACGACACCCAGGGTCTTCTCGCTGAGCTCGACACCCGTGTACTTGTTCCGCTTCCACTCGCCGTTCTTGAGAGCGGTGTTGGCCTGCGGGATGTTGCGCGCGGTGGCGACGAGCAGGCCGCAGGCGAGCTCGGCGGCGGTCACGATGTTCGAGGTCGGGGCGTTGACGACCATCACGCCGGCCTTGGTGGCGGCGGAGACGTCGACGTTGTCCAGACCGACGCCGGCGCGGGCGACGACCTTCAGCTTCTTCGCCGCGGCGATGGCCTCGGCGTCGACCTTCGTCGCGGAGCGGACGAGGATCGCGTCGACGTCGACGATCGCGGGCAGCAGCTCCCCGCGGTCGGCTCCGTTGACGTGCCGGATCTCGAAGTCCGGACCGAGCGCGTCCACCGTGGCGGGCGACAGCTCTTCGGCGATGAGTACGACAGGTTTCGAGCTCACGTGGGTCATCCTCACAAGTCCAGTGCGGACGGCCGTCCCGACGGCCGCAGGCGGTGGAGGGGGTAGCCGCGTGGAAGACGCACGACACTGTGGGCCTGACGCGTATGTGTTGAGCAGTGTAGTGGCGCAGACGGACCGGTTTTCCGCCTGTACGGAAGGATCACTCTTCCGTGGTTGGCCGGGTTGGACAAGCGGCCCCCGCGAGGGCTCCGATCCCGGCGCTCCGGTCACCGGTGCGGCAGGTGCCGTACCGCACGGTGATGCGCGGCGGGGCCGGGACGCACCGTCCCGGCCCCGCCGCCGCGAGATCAGCTCTCGTCGTTGTCGACCCAGCTCATCAGCTTGCGCAGCTTCTTGCCGGTGGTCTCGAGCAGGTGCTCGGAGTCGGCCTTCTTGTACTCGTTGTACTTCGGCAGACCGGCCTTGTACTCGGCCATCCACTCCTCGGCGAACTTGCCGCTCTGGATCTCCTCGAGGACCTTCTTCATCTCGGCCTTGGTGGCGTCGGTGATGACGCGCGGGCCGGTGATGTAGTCGCCCCACTCGGCGGTCTCGGAGACCGACCAGCGCATCTTCTCCAGGCCGCCCTCGTACATGAGGTCGACGATGAGCTTCAGCTCGTGCAGGCACTCGAAGTAGGCGATCTCCGGCTGGTAGCCCGCCTCGGTCAGGGTCTCGAAACCGGCCTTGACCAGCGCGGACGCGCCACCGCAGAGGACGGCCTGCTCACCGAACAGGTCGGTCTCGGTCTCCTCGGTGAAGGTGGTCTTGATGACGCCGGCGCGGGTGCCGCCGATGCCGGCCGCGTACGAGAGCGCCAGGTCGAAGGCCTTGCCGGTGGCGTCCTGCTCGACGGCGGCGATGCACGGGACGCCGCGGCCCTCCTCGTACTGGCGGCGGACCAGGTGGCCCGGGCCCTTCGGGGCGACCAGCGCGACGTCCACGTTGGTGGGGGGCTTGATGAAGCCGTAGCGGACGTTGAAGCCGTGGCCGAAGAAGAGCGCGTCGCCCTCCTTGAGGTGGTCCTTGATGGACTCCTCGTAGATCTCGGCCTGCAGCGGGTCCGGGGTGAGGATCATGATGACGTTCGCCCACTCGGCGGCCTCGGCCACGGGGACGACCTTCAGGCCCTGCTCCTCGGCCTTGGCCTTGGACTTCGAGCCCTCCTTCAGGCCGACGACGACGTCGACGCCGGAGTCACGGAGCGACAGCGCGTGGGCGTGGCCCTGGCTGCCGTAACCGATGACCGCGACCTTGCGGCCCTGGATGATGGACAGGTCGGCGTCGTTCTCGTAGAACAGCTCGGCCACTGGGATATCTCCTTGGTGCGCTGGTGTTGCTCCCACCGTACGGCGGGGAACGGAATCTGAGTTCGTCGGTCTCGCTATGCGGGCCGAGCGTGTCTGCTGCGGTCCGGCGGCCCCGGCGGCCGCTGTGCCGCGGTCGCCGGGCCGGCCGGGTCAGGCGCTGCGGTCGAGTGCGCGCAGGCTGCGGTCCGTGATGGACCGTCCGCCGCGCCCTATGGCGATCGTGCCGGACTGCACGAGCTCCTTGATGCCGAAGGGCTCCAGCATCTTGAGCATCGCGCCGAGCTTGTCGGAGCCGCCGGTCGCCTCGATGGTGACGGCCTCCGGGGAGACGTCGACCGTCTTGGCGCGGAACAGCTGGACGATCTCGACGATCTGCGAGCGGGTCTCGTTGTCGGCGCGGACCTTCACCAGGACGAGTTCACGCTCGATGGCGTTGTGCGGCTCCAGCTCGACGATCTTGAGCACGTTGACCAGCTTGTTCAGCTGCTTGGTCACCTGCTCCAGCGGGAGGTCCTCGACGTTGACGACGATGGTGATGCGGGAGATGTCGGGGTGCTCGGTGACGCCGACCGCGAGGGAGTCGATGTTGAACCCGCGGCGGGAGAACAGGGCGGCGATCCGGGCGAGGATGCCGGGCGTGTTCTCGACCAGGACGGAGAGCGTGTGCTTGGACATGTGAGGCGTTCTCTCTCTCAGGCTCTCTCGGCTCAGTCGTCTTCGTTGTCGCCGAAGTCGGGACGGACGCCCCGGGCTGCCATGACCTCGTCGTTGGAGGTGCCGGCGGCGACCATCGGCCACACCATGGCGTCCTCGTGGACGATGAAGTCGATGACGACGGTACGGTCGTTGATCGCGTTGGCCTCGGCGATGACCTTGTCCAGGTCGGCCGGGTCCTCGCAGCGCAGCGCCACGCAGCCCATGGCCTCCGAGAGCTTGACGAAGTCCGGGACGCGGGTGCCCTTGCGGGGCGCGACGGACTCGCCGAGCTGGGAGCCGACCGTGTCGTGACCGGTCTCGTCGGCGTGCAGGACGGTGTTGGAGTACCGCTGGTTGTAGAACAGCGTCTGCCACTGGCGCACCATGCCCAGGGCGCCGTTGTTGATGATCGCGACCTTGATCGGGATGTTGTTCAGGGCGCAGGTGACCAGTTCCTGATTGGTCATCTGGAAGCAGCCGTCGCCGTCGATCGCCCAGACCGTGCGCTCGGGCATGCCGACCTTGGCGCCCATCGCGGCCGGGACCGCGTAGCCCATGGTTCCGGCGCCGCCGGAGTTCAGCCAGGTGCGGGGCTCCTCGTACTTGACGAAGTGCGAGGCCCACATCTGGTGCTGGCCGACGCCCGCCGCGAAGATCGTGCTCTTCGGCGCGAGCGCGCCGATCCGCTCGATGACCTGCTGCGGGGAGAGGCTGCCGTCCTCGGGCAGGTCGTAGCCCAGCGGGTACGTCTCGCGCCAGCGGTTGAGGTCGTTCCACCAGGCGGTGTAGTCGCCGGCGTTGCCCTCGGTGTGCTCGGCCTGGACCGCCTGGATCAGGTCGGCGATGACCTCGCGGGCGTCACCGACGATCGGGACGTCGACGGCGCGGTTCTTGCCGATCTCGGCCGGGTCGATGTCCGCGTGGATGATCTTGGCGAAGGGGGCGAAGCTGTCCAGCTTGCCGGTGACGCGGTCGTCGAAGCGGGTGCCCAGCGCGATGAGCAGATCCGACTTCTGCAGCGAGGTGACGCCGGTGACGGAGCCGTGCATGCCCGGCATGCCGACGTGCAGCGGGTGGCTGTCGGGGAAGGAGCCCAGGGCCATCAGGGTGGTGCAGACCGGGACGCCGGTCAGCTCGGCGAGGACCTTCAGCTCGGCGGTCGCGCCGGACTTCATGACGCCGCCGCCGACGTACAGGACCGGGCGCTTGGCCTGGCAGATGAGCTTGGCGGCCTCGCGGATCTGCTTGGCGTGCGGCTTGGTGACCGGCCGGTAACCGGGAAGGTCCTGGGAGGGCGGCCACGTGAAGGTGGTCTTCGCCTGCAGGGCGTCCTTGGCGATGTCGACGAGGACCGGGCCGGGACGGCCGGTGGCGGCGATGTGGAACGCCTCTGCGATCGTCTTCGGGATGTCCTCGGCCTTGGTGACCAGGAAGTTGTGCTTGGTGATCGGCATGGTGATGCCGACGATGTCCGCCTCCTGGAAGGCGTCGGTGCCGATCGCCTTGGAGGAGACCTGGCCGGTGATCGCGACGAGCGGGACGGAGTCCATGTGCGCGTCGGCGATCGGGGTGACCAGGTTCGTGGCGCCCGGTCCGGACGTGGCCATACAGACGCCGACCTTGCCGGTGGCCTGGGCGTAGCCGGTGGCGGCGTGGCCGGCCCCCTGCTCGTGGCGGACCAGGATGTGACGGACCTTCTTCGAGTCCATCATCGGGTCGTACGCGGGGAGGATGGCACCTCCCGGAATCCCGAAGACGGTGTCGCACCCCACCTCTTCGAGAGAGCGGATGAGGGACTGCGCACCCGTGACGTGCTCAACTGCGGCGGACTGCTGTCCGCCGGAACGGGGCCGCGGCTGCGGATGGTGGGCCCCGGTGGCCTGCTCGGTCATCGGCATTCTCTTCTCGAAGCTGAGGGTTTTACGCGGATTCGACTCTGTGCCAGTGCAACAAAAAACCCCTCGTGCCAGGAGGCAAGCGAGGGGAGCGCGTCGGGGGTGTTGAGCGGGGACATGCAGGTCCCAGCTTCAGCCGACGCGCTTTCCAAGTACGAGAATTCGGGTGCGCATGGCACTGACCCTCCCTCCGGCGGGAGGGTGATGTCAAGTAGGTGGGACGGGCGTCTCATTATGTGAGCCTCTACGGATGACCATCGAGCCCCCGGAGGAGCCGCCCGCCAGTGCCGGCTGGGCCGCTCCGCCCGGTACTGGGAACGTACCGCGCACCAGCGCGCGCCGCAGCCTGTACTCGTCGAGGGGGCCGGAAAAGGCCATCCCCTGGCCGTGCGTGCACCCCATGGCACGCAGCGCGGCCACCTGCTCGGGCAGGTCCACCCCGTCGGCCACCGAGCGCATGCCCAGGTCGTTTGCGATGCGCAAGAGACCGGCTGTGATCTTGTGCAGGCGGGCGGACTCGACCACTCCCTCCACCAGGCCGCGGTCCAGCTTGAGCATGTCCACGGGGAGGCGGCGCAGGGCGCTGATGGCCGCATAGCCGCTGCCGAAGCCGTCGAGGGAGATTCCCACCCCGAGCCGGTGCAGGGCCGCGAGGCGCCGCTCCAGGTCGTCGAAGGGGACTCTGGGGTCGGACACCGCGAGCTCCAGCACCAAGGCCCCGGACGGCAGGCCGTGCCGGGTCAGCAGGGCTTCCACGGAGCCGAGCGGCATGGCGCTGTCCAGGAGCCGCTGGGCGGTCATCCGCACGGCCACGGGTACGTCGTGCCCGGCCCGGTGCCGGTCGGCGGCCTGCTCCACGGCCTCCTCCAGCAGCCAGCGCCCCAGCTCGGCGGTGCGCGAGGCGTCCGGGCCCGTGCTGCCGGCGGCGGCGCCCGCCGCACCCTCGCTGTACTCGGCCACCCGGAGGAACTCGGTCGGGGTGAAGAGGATCCCCTGGGCGGAACGCCATCGGGCCTGCGCGGCGACGGCCGCGATCTCGCCGGTGGAGAGCGAGACCACGGGCTGGTGCAGCAGGGCGAACTCGCCCTCGTGGAGCGCGGTGCGCAGCCGGCCCGCCAGCTCGGCCTTGCGCACCACCTCGGCTTGCATCTGCGGGGCGTAGGTCTCGACGCGGTCCTTGCCGCCCGCCTTGGCCCGGTACATCGCCAGGTCCGCGTTGCGCATCAGGTCCGAAGGGGTGATCCCGGGGTCGGCGAAGGCCACGCCGATGCTGGCGGCCACCCGTACCTCGCTGCCGCCGATCCGGTACGGCTGGGAGAGCCTGGCGCGCAGCCGGTCGGCGATCTCGCGGACCTGGTACTCGCGGGCGCTGCGGTCTCGGCTCCCGTCGCCCAGGATCAGTGCGGCGAACTCGTCGCCGCCGAGCCGGGCGGCGGTGTCCCCGGCCCGGACCGAGTCCTGGAGCCTGCGGGCGGCCTCGATGAGCAGTTCGTCGCCGGCCTGGTGGCCGATGGTGTCGTTGACCGCCTTGAAGCCGTCGAGGTCGATGAAGAGCACGGCGGTGCTGTGGTCGCCCGCACGGCGGCCCGTCAGGGCCTGGCGCACGCGCCGGGTGAAGAGGGCCCGGTTGGGGAGGTCGGTGAGCGGGTCGTGTTCGGCGCTGTGCTGGAGCTGGGCCTGGAGCCGGACGCGCTCGGTGACGTCCCGGCTGTTGAGGATGAGTCCGCCCTGGTGGCGGTTGACGGTGGACTCCACGTTCAGCCACTCGCCGCCGCCCGACTTGAAGCGGCATTCGATACGGGTGGTGGGCTCCTCGGTGGGCGGTGCGGCGAGGAAGCGGCGTACTTCGTGGACCACCCTGCCGAGGTCGTCGGGGTGGATCAGGGTGGCCAGCTCCGTGCCGACCAGCTCCTCCGCCTCGCGGCCGTAGACCCCGGCGGCGGCCGGGCTGACGTACCGCAGGGTCCCGGTGGGCGCGGCGATCATGATGACGTCGCTGGAGCCCTGGACGAGGGAGCGGAAGTGGTTCTCCTTCTGGGCCAGTTCCTGGGTCAGCGCGATGTTGTCGAGGAGCATGATGCCCTGCCGGATGACGAGGGCGAGCACGACGGTGCAGCCGGTGAAGACGACCATCCTGTCGACCTTCCGGCCGTCCACGACGTTGTAGAGGATTCCGAGGGTGCACACGGCGGCCGCGAGGTACGGCGTGAGGGCGGGCAGGGATCCGGTGATCGGGCGGCTGTGCGGCCGGTCCCGCCGCGGGTGCCCGGCCGGCATCTGGCTCTGGTGGATGCGCCGGGCGCCCCAGGGTGCGTACGCGAGCAGCAGCGAGCCGGCGAACCAGCCGGCGTCGAGCAGCTGTCCGGACTGGTACTCGGCGCTCAGCAGGGGCGAGGTGAACAGGGCGTCACTGAGGACGGTCAGGGCCAGCGCCGCGATGGCGGTGTTGACGGCGGAGCGGTTGGTCTCGCTCCGCCGGAAGTGGAGGACGAGCACCATCGAGACGAGCGCGATGTCGAGCAGGGGGTAGGCGAGGGAGAGCGCGGCCCGCGGGACGCTGCCGGGGGCGCCGGACTGCGCGGTCCGCGCCGCGTGGGCCAGGGCCAGGCTCCAGGACAGGGTGAGCAGGGAGCCGCCGATGAGCCAGGAGTCGAGTCCCAGGCACACCCAGCCGGCGCGGGTGACCGGGCGTTTGGCGAGGACGAGCAGACCCACGATGGCGGGCGGGGCGAAGCAGAGGAAGGCGAAGTCGGCGAGCGAGGGCTTCGGCACGTCCTGGCCGAGGATCACCTCGTACCAGCCCCAGACGGCGTTGCCGCAGGCGCCCATGAGGGAGGAGAAGGCGAAGAGCAGCCAGGCGGGGCGTTCCCGGCTGTCGATCGTCCGTGCGTAGGTGTAGCAGGAGACGGCGGCGAGCAGACCGGCCGCGCTGAGCCCGAAGTCCCCCATGATCTCGGCGACTTCCTCGGACCCCCAGTTGAGGGCGGCGCCGACGGCGTACCCGCCGCTGACGACCGCGAGGATCAGCTGCATCGCCAGGCCCCTGCCTCCGCCCGAGACGGACGGCCGGTCCAGGAGCGCCGCCCCCGGGGTACTCACCGGTCCCCCTCGCCGGCTGCTTCCGGCGCGGTCCAGTCTCGGCAGCGTCGCCTCCGGCGGCTGTGCCGCATCGGATCCTTCGTCCATTGGCCGTGCATCGCCCGTCGCCCCCCAAAGTGTCCGATCACACCCCAGCGCCAGACGTTCGTGGCGCAGCCCCTTCTTCCGGACGATACACCACTTTCGTCACTCAGGGACATAGTTGCTCTACGCTCCGTTACCAGCCGGGGAGTTGCCGCAACCGAACGCGCTCGAACGACTGCGGAGCGTATAAGGGCGGGATGTCATTCGGTGATCAGTACCGTGTGCTCCACGGGCTCTCCGGCGGCGAAGCGGGTGAGCTGGCGGGCCAGCAGGCGCTTGGCCCTCGGCTCGAACGCCGAGCTGCTGCCGCCGACATGGGGTGTGATCAGGACGTTGGGCGCGTGCCAGAGCGGGTGGCCTGCGGGCAGCGGTTCCGGGTCGGTGACGTCGAGGGCCGCGTTCAGCCGGCCCGACTCCACCTCCGCCAGCAGGGACTTGGTGTCGACGACGGGGCCGCGCGACACGTTCACGAGCAGCGCCCCGTCCTTCATCCGGCCGAGGAACTCGGCGCCGACCAGGCCCCGGGTGGCGTCGGTCAGCGGGGTCACGAGGATCACCACGTCGGCCTGCGGCAGCAGCGCGGGCAGGTCGGCGAGGGCGTGCACCGGGCCCCGGGCGGTGGTCCGGGCCGAACGGGCCACGCGTTCGATCCGCTCGCACTCGAAGGGCACGAGCCGGTCCTCGATCGCCGAGCCGATGGATCCGTAGCCGATGATCAGAACTGACTTGTCGGCGAGGGCGTCGTAGAAGCCGGAGTGCCATTCCTCGCGGTCCTGCCCGCGGACCATGCCGGGGATTCCGCGCAGGGAGGCGAGGGTCAGCGCGAGGGCCAGCTCGGCGGTGCTGGCCGTGTGGACCCCTGCGGCGTTGCACAGCCGTACGCCGGGGCGCAGGTCTCCGAGGCGGCCCAGCACGTCGTCGATGCCGGCCGTCAGGGTCTGGACGACCCGGACGGCCGGCATCTCGGCGAGCGGGCGCACGGTGACCTCGGCGGACTTCATGTAGGGGGCCGCGTAGAAGACGCAGTCGGCCGGATCGGCCGGGAAGGCGTCCTCTCCGTCCCAGTGGCGGTACCGGAAGGAGTCGGGGAGGCCGGCGACCTCTTCGGCGGGGAAGGGGAGCCAGACGTCCCGGGGCATTGCAGTCATGATCACGAGGCTATGCCAAGCCGTCTTGATCAAGCCGTTAGTTTGGTGGCCGAAGTGGAGGGGGGCGCAGGGGTGGAGCGCAGGTCGATCGGGGCAGGGGCGCTGAGCGTGGGCGCCGTCGGCCTCGGCTGTATGCCGATGAGCTGGGCGTACGCGCCTTCTCGGCGGCGGGGGCACGAGTCGCTGGCCGCCGTGCACGCGGCGCTGGACCTGGGGTCGAACCTGCTGGACACGGCCGATGTGTACGGCCCGTTCACCAACGAGCTGCTGCTGGGGCGGGTGCTGCGGGAGCGGCGGTCCGACGCTTTCGTGTCGGCCAAGGTCGGGCTGCGGGCCGGCGACCAGCACGTGGTGGCCGACGGGAGGCCCGGATACCTGCGGCGGGCGTGCGACGCCTCGCTGCGGCGGCTGCGCACGGACGTCATAGACCTCTACCAGCTGCACCGGGTGGACCCGGAGGTTCCGGTGGAGGAGACCTGGGGGGCCATGGCGGAGCTGGTGAGCGCGGGGAAGGTGCGGGCGCTCGGCTTCTGCGCGCTGGGGGCCGGGGCCGGCCCGGGGGCCGGGCGGCGCGGTGACCGCGGGTACCGGACGACGCTGCGGCACCTGGAGCGGCTGCAGCAGGTCTTCCCGGTGAGCGCGGTGCAGGCGGAGCTGTCGGTGTGGTCGCCGGAGGCGGCGGGGCAGCTGCTGCCGTGGTGCGCTGCGCGCGGGGTGGGGTTCCTGGCGGCTATGCCTCTGGGCAGCGGTTTCCTGACGGGGACGCTCACACCGGGCGAGGGCTTCGAGTCGCAGGACGTCCGGGCCCGGCACCCGCGGTTCACGGCGGAGGCGATGGCCTCGAACCAGGTGCTGGTGGCGGGGCTGCGGCGGGTGGCGCGGCGGCACGGGCCCGAGGTCACGGTCGCGCAGGTGGCCCTGGCCTGGGTGCTGGCCCAGGGGCCGCAGGTGGTGCCGGTGCCCGGCGCGGACCGGGCGCACTGGGCCGTGGAGAACGCGCGGGCGGCGCAGCTGCGCCTCGCGGCCGCGGACCTGGCCGAGATCGCGGACCTTCCGGTCGACGTGGGAGCCTGGGACTGACCGCCCACAACCACTCGATCGGGTGTACGAGTGGTGGAACTTCGGGAACTGCCCCGGCTGTTGAGACGGGTGAAGGGCAGGATCGGAGGACCGGAAGGGAGCAGGGCGATGCGATACGGAAGTTCTCCCGGGCAGGTGGGGTGCGAGGGGCCCGGCGGGCGGCGCCGGAGCGTGCTGGCGGCGGTCGCGCTGGCCGGGTGCGGTGCGCTGCTGGTGACGGGGTGCTCCCCGGAGGGCGCCCCGGACACCGGGCGGGGCGGTTCCCCACCGGGTGCGACGGCGGCGCAGTCCGGGTCGCCGGGCCCTTCGCGGAGCGGGGCCGCCTCACCGCCGGCGCCCGGACCGCCCGCGAAAGGGGCGGTGACGGTAACCGGTGAGGCCGCCAAGGACCTGGAGTCGCCCTGGGGCGTGGCCCCGCTGCCGGGAGGTGACCTGCTGGTCGCCTCCCGGGACAAGGGGACGATCAGCCGGGTCGCGGCCGGGTCGGGCGCGGTGACGCAGATCGGCGAGGTTCCGGGCGTGGACCCGGGCGGCGAGGGCGGCCTGCTGGGCCTCGCGCTGTCGCCCGACTTCGCCTCGGACCGCCTGGTGTACGTCTATTTCACGACCGCGTCCGACAACCGGATCGCACGGCTGCGCTATGACGAGCAGAGACCTCCCGGGCAGCAACTGGGCGCGCCGGACACCGTGTTCCGGGGGATCCCCAAGGGGCTGATCCACAACGGCGGGCGGATCGCCTTCGGCCCGGACAAGATGCTGTACGCGGGGACGGGAGAGACGGGTGTCACCGGTCTCGCGCAGGACAGGAAGTCGCTCGGCGGCAAGATCCTGCGGATGACTCCGGACGGGGATCCGGTGCACGGCAATCCGGAGGCCGATTCGGTCGTCTACTCCTACGGGCACCGCAATGTGCAGGGCCTCGCCTGGGACAAGGACAAACGGCTGTGGGCGGCCGAGTTCGGCCAGAACACCTGGGACGAACTCAATCTGATCGAGCCCGGTGCGAACTACGGCTGGCCCGAGGCCGAGGGGAAGGCGGGCAAGCCGGGCCTGCGGGATCCGGTGGCCGTGTGGCGGACCGACGAGGCCTCGCCGAGCGGGATCGCCTGGGCGGAGGGGTCGGTGTGGATGGCCGGGCTGAAGGGCGCGCGGCTGTGGCGGATCCCGTTGTCCGGGACGGAGCCGGTCGCCGAGCCCGAGGCCTTCCTGCAGGACGAGTACGGCCGGCTGCGGACGGTGATCGCTCTCGGAGGCGACCGGCTGCTGCTGGTCACGAGCGAGACGGACGGGCGCGGGTCGCCGGAGGCGGGCGACGACAGGATCCTGACCCTGACAGTGCGGTGACCGGCATGCCCCGGGCAGGGGCGAAAGGTGCGTGGACACGGTGTTCAACATGATCGAGGAGCTGTTCAACCCGGGACGCAAGCACACGAACGACGAGAAGAAGCGGCTGGAGCTGTCCCGGACCGACGTGGGCGACAACGATCCGGGACGGGGCCCGATAGACCTCGACTCCGGCAGGGTGCTCATACGCGTGGACGAGGAGCCCGCGGACGATCACTGACCCGCCCCGTACCGGGCGGGCCGACCGGGCCGGGCGGGCTGAAGAGCCGTAGCCGGTGGGCGAGGGCGGCCGCCTCGCCGCGGCCGGCGACGCCCAGCTTGGCCAGGATGTTCGAGACGTGCACGCTCGCCGTCTTCGGGGAGATGAAGAGCTCCTCGGCGATCCTTCGGTTGGTGCTGCCCGCCGCCACCAGGCGCAGCACGTCCTGCTCGCGGCTGGTCAGGCCGAGGGCCTCGGCCGGGTCCGGTTCCGGTTCGGGGGCTTCCGGGGGTGTGTCGTCGGCGGTCAGCGGGATCCGGGCGCGCCGGGAGAGCAGGGCCAGGTCCTCACGCAGCCGTCGTGAGCCGATCCGGTCGGCGGTGGCGTGGGCCTCGCGGAGCAGGACGGCCGCGTGCTCCCGGTCGCCGGCGGCCAGCAGGGCCTCCGCGAGCCGGTAGCGGGCCCGGGCCAGCAGGTACGGGCGCTCCAGCGCGCGGACGGACTCCTCGACGGCGGTCCAGTCGGCGACGGTGTCCCGGGCCTCGGCCCGCAGCAGTTCGGCCCGCAGGTACTCGGCGTGCGCGGTCCACACCGGGACCGGGGTGGCGAGGGTGCGGGCGGCGGTGCGCAGCACGGCAAGGGCGGCGGCGCGACCGGCTTCGGCGGCGGGCAGCCCGCGGGCGTCCGCCTCGGCGGAGGCGGACGCGAGCAGCAGGGGCCAGGCGTAGCGGTGCTGCCCGAGCGGGAAGCCGTGGTCCACTGCGGCGGCCGTCTCGGTGCGGACGTCGGTGATCCGCCCCTCCCCCGCGGCGATCCCGATCGCCAGGCGGTGGAGCGGGATCCGGTGCTGGGGCTGGGTCTCGTGCGTGCCGAAGTGGGTGTGGGCGGCGGCGAGCTGGTGGGTCGCCTCGGTCAACTCGCCCCGGGCCAGGGCGAGGTAGCCGAGCCGCGCGGAGGCGGAGCCGCGCGGGGCCGCGCTCTGGCCGACCAGCAGGGTGCGCCGGGCCGCTTCGGCGGCCTCGTCCCAGCGGCCGAGGCTGTAGAGGCTCTCGGCCATGTTCCCGAAGACCCAGGCCTCGGTGTCCAGCAACCGGGACCTCCGGGCCAGTTCGGCCCCCTGTTCGCACAGTTCCACGGCCTCGTGGGACCGTCCCAGGCTTTCCAGCTGAGAGGTGAGATTGATATGCGCACGTCCTGCCAGCAGTGCCAGCCCGAGCTCCGCGGCCCGTTCCCGGACCGCGTGCATCTCGGCGAGGCCCCCGGGGCCGTCGCCGGCGTCGGTGAGGAGCGCGCCGACCGTGATCCGGGCGTTGAGCTCGGTCTCGGCCGCACCGACCATCCGCGCGTACTCGACGGCGCGTTCGGCGGCGGCGAGGTTGCCCGGTCCCGGCTTGTGGAGCATGCCCCAGCTCGCGGCCCGGACCAGGACCTCGGCGTGCACCTGGGACGGGGGCAGCCCCCGGACGAGGTCCTGGGCCCTGGCTATCTCCTCCCAGCCGTCGCCGCGGCCGAGGGAGGCGATCAGGCGGGAGCGTTCGGTCCAGAACCACGCGGCGCGCAGCGGGTCGGCGTGCTCCTCCAGCAGGCGCAGCGCCGTCTTCGTGATCTTCAGGGCGCGTTCGCGTTCCCCTCCGTAGCGCGCCGCGACGGTCGCCTCGGCCAGCAGGTCGAGGCGCTGGAGCGGGGTGGTGGCCGGGTCGCATCCGCAGGGCGGGTACACGTCGGCGTAGTCGGCCGGGCGAAGGTCCTCGCGGACCTCCTCGGGGGCGCTGTCCCACAGGTCCAGCGCCCGCTCCAGCAGGTTCAGCTGCTCGGAGTAGGCGTGGCGGCGGCGGGCCGCGACCGAGGCGGCCAGTACGGCGGGCAGTGCCTTGGCGGGGTCGTTCGCGGTGTACCAGTAGCTGGCCAGCCGGATGACCCGCTCCTCGGCGCGGATCAGATGGGCGTCGGCCTCCACCGCCTCGGCGTAGCGGCGGTTGACACGGGCGCGCTCGCCGGGCAGCAGGTCGTCGCTGACGGCCTCGCGGACCAGCGAGTGCCGGAAGCGGTAGCCATCGCCCTCGGGGGTGGCGAGCAGGATGTTGGCTCCGACCGCGGCCCTCAGGGCCTCGATGAGTTCGTCCTCGGTGAGACCGGCGACGGCGCGCAGCAGCGGGTACTCCACGGTGGAGCCGCCCTCGGCGACGATGCGCACCAGGCGCTGGGTCTCGTCGGGGAGGACCTCGACGCGGACGAGCAGGAGGTCGCGCAGGGATTCCGTCAGTCCGGTGCGGCAGCCGCTCTCCCGGGAGGCGACGAGTTCCTCGACGAAGAAGGCGTTGCCGTCGGACCGGTCGAAGACGGTGTCCACGAAGTCCTCGTCGGGCTGCGCGGCGAGGATGCCGGCGAGCTGGCGGCGGACCTCCGCCCGGTTGAAGCGGGACAGCTCGATCTTCCGGACGGTGCGGAGCCGGTCGAGTTCGGCGAGGAGCGGACGCAGCGGGTGGCGGCGGTGGACGTCGTCCGAGCGGTAGGTGGCGACGACGACGAGCCGGCCGCTGCCGAGGGTGCGGAAGAGGTAGGACAGCAGGTGCCGGGTGGAGGTGTCCGCCCAGTGCAGGTCCTCCAGGACGAGGACGACGGTGCGGTCGGCGGCGAGCCGCTCCAGCATCCGGGCCGTGAGTTCGAAGAGCCGGGCGGTGCTCTCCTCGTCGTGCGGGCCCCTGGGAGTGTCGCCGAGTTCGGGGAGGATCCGGGCGAGTTCGTCCTCCTGGCCCGCGGCCGCGGCGGCCAGCTCCTCGGGGAGCAGCCGGTGCAGGGTGCGCAGTGCCGTCGAGAACGGGGCGAAGGGAAGTCCCTCCGCCCCTATCTCCACACAGCCGCCGACGGCGACGACGGCTCCCAGCCGGTCCGCCTCGCAGAGGAACTCCTCGGTGAGGCGGGTCTTGCCGACCCCGGCCTCTCCTCCGATGAGCAGGGCCTGCGGTTCCCGGTCCGCTGCGCGGGCCAGTGCGTCGGTGAGTGCGGCCAGTTCGTCGGCGCGGCCGACGAACACCGGGCTGACAGATCTGGTCTCCACGCCGCCGAGCATCGCACAGAGGCCCTGGCCGGCGGCACCCGATACGGGGTCGCTCCGCATCGCTCGCCGGTTCACGCGGGCCGTGGCGCGGAGCGGGCGCCACGGGTCCCGGATCCTGTCACCCGCCCTCGGGGCTCCTGGCCGCGCAAGGAGGTGCGGCGCGCCTTGCGGGCTTGCCGGACGACCCGGTACGCGGCGGCCTCACGGAGGAGGTCGGTGGTGCGGGCGGCTGCGGCGATCTCGTGCTCGAACATCTCGTACTCCCTGGTCGCGGTTGTCGGCACCTCGTTGGGTGTGATCCGAGATTCGCGTCCCAGGGGGTACCGGCACATCGGTCGCATGCCGCATCCGCGGGGGGCCGGGGGCCTTAGTCCCGGGCGGGGTGCCCGGGACGGGCCGCGGGCACCTAAGGCGCTGTCTAGGCCGCTGCCTTCGGGATGGCCAGGAGGAGGTCGAAGTACATGAGGACGAAGAGCAGGACGCCGAGGGCGCCCAGGCCGATGCCCGCCCAGGAGACGGACCGCACCCAGGTGGGGAGGATGCGCTCGGGGGTGCTGAAGGCGGGAAGGGCCAGCACGAAGGTGGCGATGATCAGGGCGAGCGCCGAGAAGACGCCGTTGACCATGGCGGTGGTGTGCCACGGGTCGACGAACTGGGCGGCGATCTGCGCGTTGGCGTCGGCGGCCTGGCTCAGCTCCAGACGGGCGGCGATGCTCGCGCGCTCGGACACGATGCCGGCGACCCAGCTTCCGCTGAGGGCGACGACGGAAAGACCGGCGGAGACGATCGCGAAGGCCGCGGAGCCGACGTGGCTCGGCTGCTCTGCGTCGGCCCGGTCCTCGGCGAAGTCGTCGTCGAGGTCGGCGTCGGTGAGCGCGGAGTCGGCGTCGGTGTCGGTCGCTGCGGCGAGGTCGGCGTCGGCCTTGGCCTCGGCTGCGGCGTCCTGGGTGGTCTCGCTCTTCTCGAGGTCGACCTGGGTGTCCGCCTCGGCGGCGTTCGGGGCGGGGGTCTTCGTGGTGTCCATGCGGGGCACCGTAGGGGCCGTGTCTGAGATTTCTCTGAGAATCCGGTGGTCGTGGCCGTATCGGGCCCCGCGACGGGCGGGGCCCGGCCGGCGTGCCTCAGGAGGTCCGGGTGGCCGCCCACTCGTGGGCGAGGATCGACCAGACCTCGGTGTCCTGGCGGACGCCCCGGTGGAGGTAGTTCTCCCGCATGACGCCCTCGCGGGTCATGCCGAGGCGTTCGGCGACGGCGAGGCTCTTCTTGTTGCCGGTGGCCGCGTGCCACTCGACGCGGTGCATGCCGCGCTCGCCGAAGGCGTAGTCGATCAGGACGTGGCAGGCCTTGGTCACGAGGCCGCGGCCGGCCGCGGCGGGCTCCAGCCAGCAGCCGATCTCGCAGTTCCCGCCGTCCGCGTCGAAGTTGGGGAAGAGGACGCCGCCCACGAGGGTGCCGTCGAGACGGATGCCGAAGAAGCGGGCGCCGTCCTCACCGGCCTTCACGGCGTACTTGGCCAGGAAGGCCCTGGCGGAGTCGACGTCCGGGGAGCGGTCCGGGAAGCCGACGTACTGGCCGATGAACTCGCGTCCGCGTTCGATGTGCGCGAAGAACTCCTCGGCATGCCGGGCTTCCAGCGGGAACAGCTGGGCACCTTCGGCGAGGTCTATCGAGAACATGCGGCTTCTTCCTTGGGTCGCGTGCGGCGGTTGGCCGGATCACCGGGAGGCTGTGGCGGGCTCGGCGTCGTCCTCGCTCGTGGTGAGGACCTCGCCGGACCGCTGTGCCGGAAGTTTCGCATGCGGCCGGTGTTCGGGGGGCTCGATGCTGATGCGGGGCAGCATCCGGTCGAGCCAGGCGGGCAGCCACCAGTTGGCGCCGCCGAGCATGTGCATCAGGGCCGGGACGAGCAGGGTGCGCAGCACGAAGGCGTCGAGGGCGACGGCCGCGGCGAGCGCGATGCCGAACATCGCGATGATCCGGTCGCCGCTGAGCACGAAGGCGAGGAAGACGGAGATCATGATGACGGCGGCCGAGTTGATGACCCGGCTGGTCTCGGCGAGGCCGACGCGTACGGCCCGCCGGTTGTCGCCGGTCTCCAGCCACTCCTCGTACATCCGGCTGACGAGGAAGACCTGGTAGTCCATGGACAGTCCGAACAGGACGGACACCATGATCACGGGCAGGAAGGGTTCGATGGGGCCCGCGCTGCCCAGGCCCAGCCGTTCGCTGCCCCAGCCCCACTGGAAGATCGCGACCACGACGCCGAAGGAGGAGGCGACGGCGGCGACGTTCATCGCCGCCGCCTTCAGCGGGATGCCGATGGACCGGAAGGCCAGCAGCAGGAGCAGGCAGCCGAGGGCGATGACCACGGAGACGAAGAGCGGCAGCTTCCCGACGATGACCTCCGCGAAGTCGTCGTAGGCGGCCGTCACACCGCCGACGTGGATCTCCATGGAGTTGCCCTGGCCGGCACGCGGGATGACGTCCTGGCGGAGCGTGTCGACGAGGTCGCTCGTGGCCCTGGACTGCGGGGCGGAGTCCGGTACGACGGTCAGGACGGCCGTGTCGCCGCTGCGGTTGAAGACGGCGGGGCCGGTGGATGCGACGCCCGGCGTCGTGCGGAGCGCCTGCTCCAGCTGGTCCACGGCGAGCCGGTCCCCGGCGCCGTCCAGGCGGGCGACGACGGTGAGCGGCCCGTTCGCGCCGGGCCCGAAGCCCTCCGCGAGCAGGTCGTAGGCCTGCCTGGTGGTCGAGCCGGCGGGGTTGTTGCCCTGGTCGGAGGTGCCGAGGTGGAGGGAGAGGGTGGGCAGGGCCAGTACCACCATGACGGCGGTGGCGACGGCACCGAGCAGCTTGGGGTGGCGCTCCACGAAGGCCGACCAGCGGGCGGCGAAGCCGGAGGTCCGCTCGGGCTGCGGACCCTCGGCGGCGAGCCTTCGGCGTTCACGGCCGGAGAGGGCGCGCATGCCTATGAAGGAGAGGAGGGCGGGCAGCAGGGTGACCGAGGCGGCGACGGTCAGGACGACCGTCACGCACGCGGCTATCGCGACGCCGTTGAGGAAGTTCAGGCGCAGTACCAGCATGCCGAGCAGTGCGATGCAGACGGTGGCGCCGGCGAAGACGACGGCCCGGCCGGTGGTGGCGACGGCCCCGGCCGCCGCCTCTTCCACCGGGAGGCCCCGCGCGAGGCCCTTGCGGTGCCGGGTGACGATGAACAGCGCGTAGTCGATGCCGACACCGAGGCCGACGAGGGTGCCGAGCATGGGGGCGAAGTCGGCGACCGGCATCGCGTGCCCGAGCAGGGTGATGCCGAAATAGGCGGTACCGACGCTGACGAGGGCGGTCGCGATGGGGAGCAGACTCGCGGCGAGGGAGCCGAAGGCGAGGTAGAGGACGAGGGCCGCGACGGCCACGCCTATGACCTCGGCGAGGTGTGCGGTGGGGGCCTCGGTGAGCTGGATGGCGCGGCCGCCCAGCTCGACCTGGAGTCCGCCGGCCTCGGTGGTGGGGTTCTTCGCGGTGTCGAGGACCGCCTTGGCCTGGCCCTTGGGTACGGAGTCGGCCGGCCGGTCGAAGGTCACCACGGCATAGGCGGTGCGTCCGTCGGGGCTGATGCGTGCGGCGCTCTCGGGGCCGGGGCCGTAGGGTCCGGCGACCGATCCGACACCGGGCAGCGCGGCGACGGCGTCGAGCGCCCGGGTCATGCGCTGCTCGATGTCCGGGGTGCGCGCGCTCTGGTGGTCCGGGGCCCGCCACACGATGGTGTCGGTGTCGCCGCCCTGGCCGTGGAAGCCTTCGCGCAGGAGGTCGTTCGCCTTGCCGGACTCGGTGCCGGGGACCTCGTAGTCGTTGGAGAACACCGCTCCGGCGGTCACTGCGGCCGCAGCGGTCCCGCCGAGGACGAGCAGCCAGATCAGGACGGCGAGGAGGCGGTGGCGCATGCACCACCGCGCGAAGACTGCCAACGGACGTGCTCCCTGGTGGGTTCGGATCTTTACCGGGAGACAGCCCGTCGCAAAGAACGCGTGAACTCGTGAAGGCCCGGCCGAAGCCCGGGGGATCGCCCCGCGGTTCGGCCCAGATGGTCTGCTACCTCCACGATCGCAGCGTTTCGTGATCGTTGGCCCCTTTCGTGTGCATCATCACAGGGGGGCCGGGAGGTGCGCGGGAACTCAGATTTCGGCAGGGGTCCGGCCGGAGGCCTCCGAGGACAGGGCGCCGGTTCGGTCCTCGGGCTCGTCCACCCGGTAGCCGGGGATCGAGGGCCAGCGGACGGTGAGGACGACCGCGTCCTCCTCCGCGTACCAGGAGTGGTCGACGCCGCGGCCCCAGAGCACGTAGTCGCCCTGTTCGGCGAGGACGACGGTCCGCCCCGGGAACTCCAGCCGGAAGCGTCCGCTGATCAGGACCAGCAGTGCGGTGCGCTTCTCGGCGGTCGCCCAGCGCTCCCGTTCGTCGCCCTTGGGGTGGACGCCCCATTTGATCTCCACGTCCTCGCTGTGACGGGGATCGGCCGGGTCCTTGAAGTGGCCGAGGAGCCAGCCGCGGTCTGCGGCGGCGTCGGGGGCGGCCTTGCCGGTGTAGATGGTGAGGTCGTCGTTCACGCTGGTGAGGCTAATGCAGTTGTGCGGGCCGGCCGGACACTGGTGAGCTGGGCGGATGACGATGGATCTTGATGAGCTGCTGAAGGTACGCGCCCGGTACGACGCCGAGGTGCGCGAGGACGCCCAACCGGACGGCGGGGACGCCCTCGTGGAGCGGGTGGGCGGGGTCGTCCGGCAGAGCGTGCCCGGCCTCGGGTGGAACGGCGTCCTCTGGTCGGACCTCGACGAGGAGACGGCGGATGCGCAGATCGCGGCGCAGGTGTCGTTCTTCGCGGAGCGCGGCTGCCCGGACTTCGAGTGGAAGCTGTACGAGCACGACCGGCCGGCGGACCTCGGGGCCCGGCTGCGTGCCGCGGGCTTCGTACCGGAGCCGCCGGAGACGCTGATGGTGGGACGGGTGGCCGAGCTCGCGCAGCTGCCGGTGGAGCCGCCGGAGG
Source organism: Streptomyces erythrochromogenes (assembly GCF_036170895.1). NCBI lineage: Bacteria > Bacillati > Actinomycetota > Actinomycetes > Kitasatosporales > Streptomycetaceae > Streptomyces > Streptomyces erythrochromogenes. The sequence goes on from NZ_CP108036.1 coordinate 2,764,760, forward strand.
GGATCACCCTGCGGGTGGTGACGGACGAGGCCGGCGTCGACCTGATGATGCGGGTCCACGCGGGGGCCTTCGGCACGGAGCGGCCCCGGATCCGGGAGGCTCTGCTGAGCCGGCTGCGCGACGAGCCGGAGACCATCGCCGCGGTGGTCGCGATGGCGGGCGACACCCCGGTCAGCGCGGCCCGGATGGAGATGCGGCCGGGTACGGCCTTCGCGGGCCTGTGGGGCGGCGGCACGGTCCCGCAGTGGCGCGGCCGGGGCATCTACCGCCTGCTCGTCGCGCACCGCGCGCGCCTGGCGGCGGAGCTCGGCATCCCGTACCTGCAGGTGGACGCCTCGGACGACAGCCGCCCGATCCTGGAACGGCTGGGCTTCGGGGTGATGGGCGTGACGGTGCCGTACATCTGGACGCGGCCCGGCCCGGACACGGACTGAGATCGCGCGGCCCGGCCGGGTCGGCCGGCGGGCAGGGGTTCCGCGACACACGGGCCGACGGGCAAGATCGCGGACATGGAACGCATCAGCCCGCCCCTGACCGGGGACGAACGCGAAACCCTCCGGGCCTACCTCGACTACCACCGGGCCACCCTCGCCCGGAAGTGCGAGGGCCTCACCGACGAGCAGCTGCGCCGCGCTTCGATGCCCCCGTCCACCCTGTCCCTGTTGGGCCTCGTACGGCACATGGCCGAGGTGGAACGGCACTGGTTCCGCCGGGTCGTCGGCGGCGAGGAACTCCCGCACCTGTGGTCGGACAGCCACGACTTCCAGGCCGCCTACGACGCCTCCGGCTCCAGCCGCGCCGAGGCGTTCACCGCCTGGCAGGAGGAGATGGCGCACGCCCGCCGCATCGAGGCGGCCGCCGAGTCCCTGGAGGTGACGGCGTACGTGCCGCGCTGGGAGGAGGAGGCCTCGCTGCGCCTGGTCATGCTCCACCTCGTCCACGAGTACGCCCGCCACAACGGCCACGCCGATTTCCTGCGCGAGGCGATCGACGGCGTGACCGGCGCCTAGGGGATGTGCCCGAGTCGTGGGCCCGGGCCGCTGTGCCTAGGCGGCCCGCCAGTAACCCAGGCCGTTCACCCGCTGCTTGGGCAGGCCGAGGTCCTTGCGCAGGTAGGCCGTCAGGGTGCGGGTCGTGGCCGTGTCGCAGGCCAGCCAGACGTACCCGGATGCCGGGTCCGGTCCGAGCAGCTCCGGCAGCTCGGCCCGGACCCGGTCGGCCAGCGCCGTACCGTCGCGCGGGACCCGGCGGATGTCGTGCCGGTCCGCGTCCAGGCGTACGGGCAGCTCCGCGTCGGAGGTGTGCTGGGTCTCGAACCAGATGGTCGCGGGCAGCTCGGGGAAGGAGTCCAGCAGCGAGTTGATCGCCGGAAGGGACGCGGGGTCGCCGATGACCAGCAGGCGTTCCGGCGCCGGAGCCGGGGCGGTGAATCCGGTGCCCTGGACGGTGGCCTCGATGGTGTCGCCCGGCTGGGCGCCCCGCGCCCAGGCGCTGGCGACGCCGTCGTGGAGCGCGAACTCGAAGCAGAAGGTGCCGGCCTCGGGATCCGGGTCGACCAGCGTGTACGCCCGCTGGTGCGGCTTGTCCGCGTTCTGGAACCAGACCCGCACCCACATCGTCGGGTGCAGCGATTCGCCGGCGGCGGCCAGCAGTCCGCCGTCGGTGAAGTACACCCGGCGGTAGTGCTCCGTGACGTCTTCCGACCCGGTCACCGTGAACGTGAAGTCCTTGCCCCGCAGGAGCTTGAGGACCACGCCCTCCCAACCCTTGCCGACCGCCATGTTCGACCCCTCCCCTGACACCATTATAGTTAGGGCAGCCTAACCTAAATGCACGTCGGGGAAGAGTGTGAGCAGCGTGAGCAGTGTGAGCAGCGACAGCGACCCGGAGCCGTACACTGGCGCCCAGGACGAGCCCCAAGGGCAGACCCCGGAATCCTACGACGTCTTCCGCGACCCCTGGGGCATCCCCCACCTGCGCGCATCGGACGAACTCGGGCTCGCCCGCGCCCAGGGCCGCGTCACCGCTTTCGACCGCGCCTGGCAGCTGGAGGTCGAACGGCACCGCGCCGAGGGCTCCAGCGCCTCCTTCCTGGGGCCGGACTCCGTCGTGTGGGACCGCTTCGCCCGCCAGAGCCGCCTCGCCGATACCGCGCGCCTGTGCTACGAGGCCATGGAGGCCGACGACCCCGCGACCGCCGCCTGGGTGCGCGCGTACGTGGACGGCGTCAACGAGGGCCTGGCCGACGGCGCCGCCCGCGACGAGCGCTTCGCCCGGACCGGCCTCGCCCCCTCCCCCTGGGAGCCGTGGGTGCCGCTGGCGATCTGGGTCGCCACGCACATCCTGTTCGCCGGCTTCCCCACCAAGCTGTGGCGCGAGCGCGTGGCCCGCGCCCTCGGCGACGAGACGCTCACCCTCTTCGCCACCGACGGCCCCCGCATCGCCGGCAGCAACGGCTGGATGGTGCCGGGCGACCGCACCACCACCGGTGCGGCGATCATCGCGGGCGACCCGCACCGCTTCATCGAGGACCCGGGCGTCTACCAGCAGATCCGCCTGGCCTGTCCGGACTACGACGTCCTGGGCCTCGCCGTCCCCGGCGTCCCCGGCCTCGCCCACTTCGGGCACACCGGCTCCGCCGCCTGGGCCATCACCAACGCGATGTCCGACTACCAGGACCTGTACGTCGAGCGGCTGCGCCGCGGCGACGACGGCGCCGTCGAGGCGTTCGGCCCGGACGGGGTCTGGGAGCCCGTCGCGCGCCACACGGAGACCATCACCGTGGCGGGCGGCGACGACGTCGAGGTGGAGATCCTGGAGACCGCCCGCGGCCCGGTGATCGTGCGCGCGGACGGCGACCTCGGCGCCGACGCCGAAACCGCCCCGGCCACCGACACCGACAGCACCTCCGCCTCCGCGGGCAGCGCCGACGGCAGCACGCAGACCCTCTCCCTGCGCTACCCGCCCCGGGTCCGCCGCGACCTCGGCTTCGCCGCCCTCCCCGCCCTGCTGCGCGCCCGCACCGTCGCCGACATCGACCGCGCCCTCGACGGCTGGGCCGAGCCGGTCAACGTCGTCCACGCCGCCGACACCGAAGGCGGCCTGCTGCACCGCGTCGCGGGTGCCGTGCCGCTGCGCCACGGCACCAACCGGCTGCGCCCCGTGCCCGCGTGGGAGCCGGAGCACGCCTGGCAGGGCTGGGCACCGACCCCCGCCGAGCCCGTCCAGGGCTTCGCCGTCATGGCGAACGCGCGCGGCATCGCCTCCCCGCTCGGCGTGGAGTTCGCGCCGCCGCACCGCGCCGACCGCATCCGCGAGCTGCTCAGCGGCTCCGCGGACTGGTCCCCGAAGGCGATGGCCGACGTACACCGGGACACGCACCTGGCATCGGCCGAACCGCTGCTCGCCCTGCTCCCCGGCTTCGAGGAGCTGACGCCGGCCGCGCAGGAGCTGCGCACCCGGCTGCTGGCCTGGGACCGGCGCATGGAGGCCGACAGCACCGACGCCACCGCCTTCTCCGCCTTCCGGACCGCGACCGTACGGCGCCTCGCCGCCGACCCCGTCTTCGCGGACCTGGCGGGAGCGCCCGCCGGACCCGCGGTGTTCCACCCGTGGCTGTACCTGGTTCCCAAGATCGGTTATGCGCTCGAAGGCCTGCTCACCACGTCCCTCGTGCCGGAGCTGGACCGTGCGGCGCACGTCCGCGCCGCCCTGGAGGAGACGGCCGCGGCAGGCTCCCCCGACACCCCGTGGTCGCAGGTCCACCGGCTGACCCCCTGGCAGGCGGTCCCCGACCCGGACGCCCCCGAGTGGCCCGGCCTCGGCGGCGACCACGACTGCGTGAACGCCACCTCCTCCGTACCGGGCTTCACCGACCTCACCGCCCGCGCGTCGGCCGCCCGTTACGTCTGGGACCTGGCCCGCCGCGAGGACAGCCTCTGGGCCGTCCCGCTGGGCGCGGACGGCGTCACCGGAACCCCCCACCACCGCGACCAGCTCCCCCTGTGGGCACGCTGCGAACTCGTCCCCGTCGTCACCGACTGGACCCGGCTCACCAAGGAATCGATATGACCTCCGCCGTCTCCGCCCGGCAGCCCGTCTACACGCACCTCATCGAGGGCTTCGGCACCGTCACCATCACCCCGGTCGACCCGGCCGCCGACGCCGGCCTGATCCACGGCTGGGTCACGCAGGAGCGGGCCCGGTTCTGGGGCATGGGCGAGGCCAGTCGCGAACTGGTCCAGGAGATCTACGAGGACGTCGACCGCCGCACCACCCACCACGCGTTCATCGTGGCCCGCGAGGGTGAGCCGGTCGCGCTGTTCCAGACGTACGAGTGCGCCGAGGACCGGGTCAGCGAGTGCTACGACGCGCTGCCCGGGGACGTCGGCGTGCACCTGCTGATCAGCGCGGGCGAGGGCGCCCCCCAGCGCGGCTTCAGCGCGAGCCTGATGGAGGCCTTCTTCTCCTTCGTGTTCTCCGATCCGGCCACCCGGCGCGTGGTCGCCGAGCCGGACGCCCGCAACACCAAGGCCATCGCACGGCTGGAGCGCACCGGGTTCGTCCTCGGCCCGGAGGTCGTGCTCCCGGAGATCGACCTGCCCGAGATCTACCTCCCGGCCAAGCCGGCCCGCCTCGCGTTCCTCAGCGCACCGCAGGACCGCTGAGGAAGTCGGTGACCGGCGGCGCCCGTTCGGCCGGGCGCTCGGCGAACGGAATCTGCCCGGTGGGCAGTTCCACGAGCCGGGCGCCCGGCCGCAGGCTGCCGAAGCGGGCGCGCCCGCGGTGTCGAGCAACCGCCCCAGGAAGCGGCAGGGGCAGATCCACGGTTTCGATTGCCGTACCGATTCCGGCCACGCCAGACTGACCCCCACTCAACACCGGGCAGCTGGGGGGAAATTGACCAGCCAGAATCTGCACATCGGGCCGGACGCGGCAGCGGACCGCTATCGCCTGCTCAGGTCGATCGGGCGCGGCGGGGAGGCCGTGCTGTACCTCGCGGAGATCGAACTCGCCGGCGGGTCGGAGCCCGTGGTCGTCAAGGTGCTCGACTCCAAGACCACCATCACGCCCGAGGTCTTCGACCGCATCAGCCAGAAGTGGAACGAGCAGGCCGAACTGCTGAGATTCGTCCACCGGCCCGGCGTCGTGGGCGTGCGGGAGCACTTCGAGGGCCCGCCGATCCACCGGCCCGGGGAGTCGTCCACCCTCACCGGGCGGGCGCTCGTCCTCGTCATGAACCACATCGACGGGCTCGACCTGCGGGACTGGCGCGCCGAACGGACGCTCGCCGGCGCCGCCGAGCGGCGCGAGGTCATGCGGACCCTGGAGCAGCTGGCCGAGGTGCTGGACTGGCTGCACTCGGGGAAGGCCACGCCCTCCGGGCGCCAGGTCGTCCACGGCGACCTCTCCCCCGGCAACGTGATGGTCGACGCGCACGGGCAGGCCACGCTGGTGGACTTCGGCCTCAGCAAGCTGACCGCCGACCACCAGACGGCCGAGGTCTGGTTCACCCCCGGCTACGCGGCCCCCGAGGTGTTCGAGGGCAAGCGGACACCGGGCACCGACCGGTACGCCTTCGGGGCGATCGCGTACTTCCTGCTCAGCGGGGAGTCGCCGCCCGCCTCTCCGCAGCAGCTGGCCCGGGCGATGGCCGAGCTGCCGCAGATCGCGGTGCTGGACGCCGAGCAGCGGGCCCGGATCACGGCCCTCTACGCGGAGGAGCCCTCCCGGCGGCCGGTGAACCTGGCCGGATGGATGAAGGACGTACGCCGTGCCGTGGTGTCCACGACGACGTCCACGACCTCGCAGCGGGCCGCCGTCCAGGACTCCCCGCCGAAGCCGGCCGCACCTCCGCCGCCCACGGTGGCTCCGGCGGCCGCGGCGGCGCCGCCACCGCCCGCGTACAGTCCGACCGCGCCCGCCGGGGCTGCGGCGGCGCCACCGCCGACGGCGCCGCTGACCGCGCCGGATCCGGCGCAGCCCGCCCCGCCGGCGACGGAGCCCGCGCCGGCAGCCGTACCGGAACCGGCGGCCTCGGTGCCGGAGGGGTACGGGCCCGCGTACAACCTGTCCCCGGCGCCGCCCGCGCAGCCCGCCCCGCCGAAGAAGAAACGGCGGACCGGCCTGGTCCTGGGCTCGGCGGTCACCGTCGTCGTACTGGCGGCGCTCGCGGTGGCCGGCGTGAAGTTCTTGGGCGACATGGACAAGGGGGACACCGCCGCGAGCGGGAAGCCCGGCGGGGCGAGCGCGCCGCAGTCGCCGGCGCCCTCCTCGGCCTCCGCGAGCCCGTCTACGGACTCCGCCACGGACGGTTCCGGCCCCGGGGCCTCCCCGACCCCGGCGGGCTCCTCAAGCCCCCATGCCCCGGGGCAGGTCAAGGACAGCAACGTCGCCGACCTGACCGTGCTGTCCTCGGTGGGCGGCGTCGACAACTTCGAGGTCGGCTCCGCGAAGCTGAACACGACGGAGTACGGGGCGGCACTGCTCGGCAGCTGCTACTACGGCGCGGCGATCGAGTACGACGTCAACAGGGCCTGGTCCTCGCTGGAGTTCACCGCCGGCATCGACGACGGCTCGACCGTGGAGCAGGCACGGCTGACCATCTCGGTGGACGACAAGCCGGCGGTCTTCTCCGAACTGGTCCACCTGGGCAAGCCGGTCACCAAGTCCCTGGACATCAAGGGCGCCCTGCGGCTGCGCATCAAGGTGGAGGAGGGCTGCAAGGGCCGCGGCAACGCCGTCCTGGCGGCCCCCGTCCTCAAGCGCTGACGGAGCCGTTCCCGTCCGACACCCCGAGGTCGGCGCGCATGGCCGCACGCATCTCCCGGAGCAGGGCCCAGATCTCCTGCTGGGCCGCGGAGACGCCGGCCATCGTCTCGCCCTCCTCGGTGGCGCCCCTCTCCAGGCGCTTGACCTGGCCGTAGACCCTGCTCAGGGCATGGTTGACGGCGCTCGCGGGCCCGAGCACGGCGTCCGGTGCGATCATCTGCGCCTCGGAGTAGCGGTCGCGCTGGGCGTTCTTCGCCTCGTCGAGCGCCTCCCGGTCCGCGTCCTCGACCGTGCGCTCCCGCATGACGTGCAGATGGCGGTTGAGGGCGGTGGTGAACTGCCGGGCGTCCCGGTTGAGGTCCGCGTAGCAGGTCCGCCGCAGCGTCAGGTAGTCGCGGATCTCCTCGTGGCCGCGCAGGAGTTCCATCTCCCTGCGCTTCGCCCGCTCAGCGCCGCGCTGGGTGAGCAGCGCCCCGCCCAGGGTCCCCACCACGCCCACCGCCGCGATGACCATCGCTCCGATCTCCACCCGCAACTCCCCTTGCCCTCCGGCGGCCTTGACGGTCCAGTGTGCGGGAGACGACCGAGGCCCCGCACCAACGGGTGCGGGGCCTCAGTGCGTTCGGGCTGGCAGGCCCGGAGGGATCAGCCCTCGGAAACGCCCAGGCGCTCCAGGATGAGCTCCTTGACGCGCGCCGCGTCGGCCTGGCCGCGGGTGGTCTTCATGACCGCGCCGACCAGGGCTCCGACCGCGGCGATCTTGCCGCCGCGGATCTTGTCGGCGATGGCCGCGTTGCCCGCGATGGCCTCGTCGACGGCCGCGCCGAGCGCGCCCTCGTCCGAGACGACCTTGAGGCCGCGCTTCTCGACGACCTCGTCGGGGGTGCCCTCGCCGGCCAGGACGCCCTCGATGACCTGACGGGCCAGCTTGTCGTTCAGGTCGCCGGCCGCGACCAGGGCCGCGACCCGGGCCACCTGCGCCGGGGTGATCGGCAGCTCGTCGACGACGACGCCCTGCTCGTTGGCGTTGCGGGCCAGCTCGCCCATCCACCACTTGCGGGCGGCGGCCGAGTCGGCGCCCTCCTCGATGGTGGCGACGATGGAGTCCACCGCGCCCGCGTTGAGGATCGACTGCATGTCGTGCTCGCTGACGCCCCACTCCTCGCGGAGGCGGTTGCGGCGCACGCGCGGCATCTCGGGCAGGCCGCCGCGCAGCTCCTCGACCCATTCACGGGCCGGCGCCACGGGCACCAGGTCGGGCTCCGGGAAGTACCGGTAGTCCTCGGCGTTGTCCTTGATGCGGCCGGCCGTGGTGGAGCCGTCCTCCTCGTGGAAGTGCCGGGTCTCCTGCACGATCGAGCCGCCCGACGAGAGCACCGCGGCGTGGCGCTGGATCTCGAAGCGGGCCGCACGCTCGACGGAGCGAAGCGAGTTGACGTTCTTGGTCTCCGAGCGGGTGCCGAACTCGGACTCGGGGGTCGGGCGCAGCGACAGGTTCACGTCGCAGCGCATCTGGCCCTTGTCCATGCGGGCCTCGGAGACGCCGAGCGCCTTGATGACCTCGCGCAGCTCGGCGACGTACGCCTTGGCGACCTCGGGGGCCCGCTCGCCCGCGCCCTCGATGGGCTTGGTGACGATCTCGATGAGCGGGATGCCGGCGCGGTTGTAGTCCAGCAGCGAGTGGGACGCGCCGTGGATGCGGCCGGTGGCGCCGCCGACGTGCAGCGACTTGCCGGTGTCCTCCTCCATGTGGGCGCGCTCGATCTCCACGCGGAAGATCTCGCCGTCCTCCAGCTGGACGTCCAGGTAGCCGTTGAAGGCGATGGGCTCGTCGTACTGGGAGGTCTGGAAGTTCTTCGGCATGTCCGGATAGAAGTAGTTCTTCCGGGCGAAGCGGCACCACTCGGCGATCTCGCAGTTCAGCGCGAGACCGATCTTGATGGCCGACTCGACGCCGATCGCGTTGACGACCGGCAGGGAGCCGGGCAGACCGAGGCAGGTGGGGCAGGTCTGCGAGTTGGGCTCGGCGCCCAGCTCGGTGGAGCAGCCGCAGAACATCTTGGTCTTGGTGCCGAGCTCGACATGGACCTCGAGGCCCATGACGGGGTCGAACGAGGCGAGAGCGTCCTCGTACGACAGCAGTTCGGTGAAGGTGGTCACGGTGAAACTTTCCCTCTCAGCCCAGCAGGACGTCGTCGTCGCCCAGGCGCTTCAGCTCGCGGTACAGGATCGCGAGGCCGGTGACGATGGCGGCGGCGGACACGGCGGCGTCGACCAGCTTCAGCACGTCGTTCTCGCTGCGGGCCTTCTTGACCTGCTTCATCACGCTGACCGCGCCGAAGGCGGTGGTGCCGATCGACAGGTAGGTGCCGGTCTTGGACTTCTTGAAGCCCTTGGCCTTGGACAGTGCACTGGTGCTCACAGGGACGGTGCCTCCTCAAGCAGCGGGTGACCCCAGCGTGCGACGAAGGCCGCCTCCACGGCGGCACCGACCTTGTAGAGCCGGTCGTCCTTCATCGCCGGGGCGATGATCTGGAGCCCGACCGGGAGACCGTCCTCCGGTGCCAGGCCGCAGGGCAGCGACATGGCGGAGTTGCCGGCCAGGTTGGTCGGGATGGTGCACAGGTCGGCGAGGTACATGGCGAGGGGGTCGTCAGTGCGCTCGCCGATGGGGAAGGCGGTGGTCGGGGTCGTCGGGGAGACGATCACGTCGACCTGCTCGAAGGACTTCTCGAAGTCCTGCGAGATCAGCGTGCGGACCTTCTGGGCGGAGCCGTAGTACGCGTCGTAGTAGCCGGAGCTGAGCGCGTACGTGCCGAGGATGATGCGGCGCTTGACCTCGTCGCCGAAGCCGGCTTCGCGGGTCAGGGCGGTGACGTCCTCGGCGGACTTGGTGCCGTCGTCGCCGACGCGCAGGCCGTAGCGCATGGCGTCGAAACGGGCCAGGTTCGAGGAGCACTCGGACGGCGCGATCAGGTAGTACGCGGCCATCGCGAGGTCGAAGGACGGGCAGTCCAGCTCGACGATCTCGGCGCCGAGCTCCTTGAGGAGCTCCACCGACTCGTTGAAGCGCTGGACGACGCCGGCCTGGTAGCCCTCGCCCGCGAACTGCTTGACGACACCGACGCGCATGCCGGCGACCGAGCCGTTGCGGGCGGCCTCGACGACCGGCGGGACCGGGGCGTCGATGGAGGTGGAGTCGAGCGGGTCGTGCCCGGCGATCACTTCGTGCAGCAGAGCCGCGTCCAGGACCGTACGGGCGCAGGGACCGCCCTGGTCGAGGGAGGAGGAGAAGGCGACCATGCCGTAGCGCGAGACGCCGCCGTACGTGGGCTTCACGCCGACCGTGCCGGTGACGGCGGCGGGCTGGCGGATGGAGCCGCCGGTGTCCGTGCCGATGGCGAGCGGGGCCTGGAAGGCGGCGAGGGCCGCTGCGGAGCCGCCGCCGGAGCCGCCGGGGATGCGGGTGAGGTCCCAGGGGTTGCCGGTGGGACCGTAGGCGCTGTTCTCGGTGGAGGACCCCATGGCGAACTCGTCCATGTTGGTCTTGCCGAGGATGACGACGTCGGCTTCCTTCAGCTTGCGCGTCAGGGTGGCGTCGTAGGGCGGGATCCAGCCTTCGAGGATCTTCGAGCCGACGGTGGTCGGGATCCCGACGGTGGTGAAGATGTCCTTGAGGGCGAGGGGCACGCCGGCCAGCGGGCCGAGCTTCTCGCCGGCCGCGCGCTTGGCGTCGACGGCGCGGGCCTGGGCGAGCGCCCCTTCGCGGTCCACGTGCAGGAAGGCGTGGACCTTCTCGTCGGTGGCGTCGATGCGGGCCAGGTGGGCCTCGGTCACCTCGACGGCCGTGAGCTCGCCGGAGGCGATCTTCTCGGCGGTCTCGGCGGCCGTGAGCTTGATGATGTCGACCATGGCTGTTAGTCCTCCCCCAGGATCTGCGGCACCTTGAAACGCTGCTGCTCCTGGGCGGGAGCACCGGAGAGCGCCTGCTCGGGGGTGAGCGACGGACGGACCTCGTCCGCGCGCATGACGTTCGTCAGCGGCAGCGGGTGGGAGGTCGGCGGGACGTCTTGGTCGGCGACCTCGGAGACGCGGGCGACCGCGCCGATGATGTCGTCGAGCTGTCCGGCGAAGTGATCCAGCTCGTTGCTGGACAGCTCAAGGCGCGCCAGCCGTGCGAGGTGGACGACCTCCTCGCGCGTAATGCCAGGCATGCAGCGATCCTCTGGGGGTGGGTGGATGTGTAGTTTCGGGCTCAATCCTATGGGGCCCGGTGCCCGGCCTGCGAAACGGTTTGGCCCGAGCCGCTGTGCGGGGCCCGCACCTCAAACGCCGACGGGGCTCTATTTCAGCCTCGCCGGCGTTTGAGGTGCGGGTCCGGGGCGGAGCCCCGGCGGCGGCGGCGCGCCCGCGGGGGCACCGCCGGACCGACGGGGTCAGACCGCGTCGGCCTCGGCCGCCGCCAGTTCCGCCGTGATGTCCGCCGGGCGGCGCCAGCCGCGCTCGCCGCGGGCCAGCAGCCAGGCGGTGGCCTCCTGCGGCGGCATCGCGGCGGCCACCAGCCACCCCTGTACGGCGTCGCAGCCCAGGTCCCGCAGCCGCTCCCAGGTCTCGTCGTCCTCGACGCCCTCCGCCACGACGAGCAGGCCGAGCGAGTGCGCGAGGTCCACGGTGCAGCGGACGATCTCCGCGTCCTGCGTGTCGACGGCGAGCCGGCCCACGAACGAGCGGTCGATCTTCAGCTCGCTGACCGGCAGGCGGCGCAGGTGGACGAGCGAGGAGTAGCCGGTGCCGAAGTCGTCCAGGGACATCTTCACGCCGTGCCCGGTGAGGCCGGCCATGGTGTCCGCCGCCCGCTGGGGGTCCTCCAGCAGGACGTGTTCCGTTATCTCCAGCTGCAGGCCGCTGGCCGGGACCCCGTGGCGGGCCAGCCGCGCGGCCACCGCGCCGGCGAAGCCGGGCGTGTGGACGTCGCGCGGCGAGACGTTGACGGCGACCGGGACCTTCAGGCCCTGCGCCCGCCAGCGGGCCACCTGGGCCAGGGCGGTCTCCAGCACGTACTCCGTCAGGTGCGGCATCAGCCCGGAGGTCTCGGCTATCGCGATGAACTCGTCCGGGGGGACCCGGCCGCGTTCCGGGTGGACCCATCGGACCAGTGCTTCGAGCCCGGCGACCTGGCCGTCGAAGCGGACCTTCGGCTGGTAGTGGAGTTCCACTTCACCCGCGTCGAGGGCCCTGCGGAGGTCGCCGAGGAGGCCCAGGCGGTCGGGGGTGTTGCTGTCGCGCTTGGACTCGTACACCTCCACGCCCGTGCGGTCCCGCTTGGCCTGGTACATCGCCACGTCCGCGCGCCGCAGCAGCCCCTCCGCGTCCAGCGCGTGGTCGGGGAAGACGGCGAGGCCGGCGCTGGCCTCCAGGACGAGCGTGAGGCCGTCCAGGTCGAGCGGGGAGCTGAGCTCCGCCACCAGGTGGCGGGCGATGCGCTGGGCGCTGGTGGTGGAGTCGGCGACGGGGAGCAGGACGGCGAACTCGTCGCCGCCCAGGCGTGCGGCCTCGGCCTCCTCGGGCAGCGCCTGGCGCAGCCGGTCGGCGATCTGGAGGAGGAGCCGGTCGCCCGCCAGATGGCCCAGGGTGTCGTTGACCGCCCGGAAGCGGTCCAGGTCGATCAGCACGAGGGCGGCCCTGGTGCCCAAACGTTCAGCCTCGTCGAGGGCGGACCAGGCCCGCTCCAGCAGCCACTGCCGGTTCGGCAGCCCGGTCAGCGGGTCTCGCAGCTGCTCCTCGGCGCGCGCCCGGGCGATCCACAGGGTGGAGTCCAGCGCGATCAGCGGTACGGCGAACAGCGGCAGCAGGACCGGCTGGGTGACGGCGACCACGCAGATCAGGGGTGCGATGCCGAGCAGCGCGACCGCCACTAAGGCCTGTCGGAGCAGGGCGGTCCGGGCGACGGTGGGCAGCCCGCCGCCGCGCGGGGCCAGTGCGATCCAGAGCAGGAGCCGGGTGGAGAGCAGGTAGGCGACGGCGACGAGGACGATCTCGGGCAGGGCGTCCAGCCCCCAGGTGGTGGGCGGCCAGGGGGTTTCGACGGTGGGCGTCTCACCGAAGGCGGCGAGCACGAGGGCGCCGGCCCCGATGCCGAGGATGTCGACGGAGCCGTGGAGCAGCCCCTGGCGCCAGCGGTGCCGGCGGGCGGCCCCGACGAGGGAGACCACGGCCAGCGAGACGAGTCCGGCGGGCACCCAGCCGTAGAGGATGAGCACGCCGAGGGTGAGCGCGGCGCCCGATCCGGTGCCGCCCCACCAGCGGTCCCGGCCGAGGGCGACCAGGTGGCCGACGATGATGCCGGTGAGGAGGGCCAGTGCCCAGCCGACCGGCCCCCCGGGGAACAGCGCATGACGGCCACTCAGGGCCGACACGACGCCGGTGGTGAGCACCGCGACCGCGAGACCCACGACGAGGAAGGGCAGCACGCCGCGCCGCCCCTGCCCGCCCTCACCGGTGTCGACCGGTCGGGTCTCCGGCGTCCTGGCACGCAGGACGCCGAGCCTGCCCGCCCGCATGGGCGGGATCTCCCCGCCGAATTCAGGTGACGGGTCGGCGCTTTCGGTGGGTTTCATGCCCGTACCTCTCACAGCCGGCGATGCCGATGTCACGCGATGGCCCCGATGTCATGCCACCACGGCCGGAATCGCATCCCGCAGCCGTGCACGACAGGCGCACCCCTCAACAGTAGGACGCGGGAGGCTCCCAGGGGCAGCGGTCGGCAGTGGTTGCCCGAATGCGACCCAGCCATCCTCATCAGTACGGTATCCGCCGAACGGGTGAGTTTGGACGGGGGCCCCCAGTCACCCCTCCGATGATCCGACAGGTCACCGCCCTGCGACCAGGCTTGTACCGGCCGTTTACCACCGTCCGCCGCGCCTGGCGTGCGCCCGCCCGTACGGCCGCACGCCACGCATCCGTTCGCCTTCGCTACTCCCTCTCGGGGATTGCCCTTCGGTCCTACTCCCCTTCGGGCGCGCCGTCCACCGGGAGCGCGGCCTCGCGTGCCGCGTCCGGCCCCTGCTCCAGCAGTACGGCGAAGCCGGCGTCGTCGAGGACGGACAGCTTCAGCTGGACGGCCTTGTCGTACTTAGAGCCGGGGTTGTCGCCGACCACGACGAAGGAGGTCTTCTTCGAGACGGATCCGGTCACCTTGGCGCCGCGGCTCTGCAGGGCCTCCTTGGCGCCGTCCCGCGTATGGCTCTGCAAAGTGCCGGTGACGACCACGGTCAGCCCCTCCAGGGGCCGCGGTCCCTCCTCCTCGGCGGAACCTTCCTCCTCCATCCGGACCCCGGCCTCCCGCCACTTGCGCAGGATCTCCTGGTGCCAGTCGACCGCGAACCACTCCTTGAGGGAGGCGGCGATGATGGCGCCGACCCCGTCGGTTGCGGTCAGCTGCTCCTCGGTCGCCGCCTCGATGGCCGCGATGGACCGGAACTCGCGGGCGAGCGCCTCGGCCGCGACCGGTCCGACGTGGCGGATGGACAGGCCGTTGATGATGCGGGCGAGCGGGCGCTCCTTGGCGGCGGCGATGTTCTCCAGCATCGCCAGGGCGTTCTTCTTCGGCTCGCCCTTCTGGTTGGCGAAGACCGTGACGATCTTCTCCTCGCCGGTCTTCGGGTCCCGCTTGGGCAGGCCGCTGTCCGGGTCGAGGACGTACGCCTTGATGGGCAGCAGCTGCTCGATGGTCAGGTCGAAGAGGTCGCCCTCGTCGAGCAGGGGCGACCGGGCCGGCTCCAGCGGGCCGGTCAGCGCGGCCGCCGCGACGATCCCGAAGTTCTCGATGTCCAGGGCCTGCCGGCCGGCGAGGTAGTAGATCCGTTCGCGCAACTGGGCCGGACAGGTCTGGCCGTTGGGACACCGGACGTCGATGTCCCCCTCCTTCATGGGCCGCAGCGCCGTCCCGCACGCGGGGCATTCGGCCGGCATCACGAACTCCCGCTCGGTGCCGTCGCGCAGGTCCACCACCGGCCCGAGGATCTCGGGGATGACGTCGCCGGCCTTGCGCAGGACCACGGTGTCCCCGATGAGGACGCCCTTGGCCTTGACGACCTCCTGGTTGTGCAGGGTCGCGAACTCGACCTCGGAGCCCGCCACCGTCACCGGCTCCACCTGCGCGTACGGGGTCACGCGCCCCGTGCGCCCGACGCCGACCTTGATGTCGATCAGCTTGGTGTTGACCTCTTCGGGCGCGTACTTCCAGGCGATGGCCCAGCGCGGGGCGCGGGCGGTGGAGCCGAGGCGGCCCTGCAGGGCGATCTCGTCGAGCTTGACGACCACGCCGTCGATCTCGTGCTCCACCGAGTGCCGGTTCTCGCCGAACTCCGCGATGAACTGCCGGACCTCGGCGAGCGAGGAGACGACCTTGTTGTGCCGGGCGGTGGGCAGGCCCCACTCGCGCAGCAGCTCGTACGCCTGCGACTGGCGCTCGATCTCGAAGCCCGCGCGGGCGCCGATGCCGTGCACGACCATGTGCAGCGGGCGGCCGGCCGTGACCTTCGGGTCCTTCTGGCGCAGCGAACCGGCGGCCGCGTTGCGCGGGTTGGCGAAGGGCTTGCCCTCGGCCGCGACGAGTCTCGCGTTGAGCTCCTCGAACTTCTCCATCGGGAAGTAGACCTCGCCGCGGATCTCGACGAGCGCCGGGATCCGTTCGCCGGACAGGCGGTCCGGGATGTCGGCGATGGTGCGGACGTTGGGCGTGATGTCCTCACCGGTGCGGCCGTCGCCGCGGGTGGCCGCCCGGGTGAGGCGGCCGTTCTCGTAGGTGAGGTTGACGGCGAGGCCGTCCACCTTCAGCTCGCACAGGTAGTGGTAGTCGGAGGTGCCCGTGTCGCGGGCCACCCGGTCGGCCCAGGCGGACAGTTCCTCGTCGTCGAAGGCGTTGTCGAGGGAGAGCATGCGCTCGCGGTGCTCGACGGAGGCGAAGTCCGTCTCGTACGCCCCGGCCACCTTCTGGGTGGGCGAGTCGGGCGTGCGCAGCTCGGGGTACTGCTCCTCCAGCGCCTCCAGCGAACGCAGCAGCTTGTCGAACTCGGCGTCGCTGACGACCGGCTGGTCGTTCACGTAGTACCGGAAGCGGTGCTCCTCGACCTGCTCGGCCAGCAGCTGGTGCTGTTCACGCACCGCCGCCGGTACTGCCGTGTCCTGCTGTTCGGCTGCCATGCCGTGTCCTCCCGTGGCCCGTCTCGACCGTCACTCAGGGTTGTCGGCGAGCGACCTCGCCGCCCTGGCGCAATGCGCCTGCACCGCGCGGGCGTAGGCGGGCGAGGCACCCGCCAGACCGCACGAGGGGGTGACCACGACGGACTCCGCCAGAGTCCCCGGGGCCAGCCCCAGCCTGCGCCAGAGCTTCCTGACACCCATGACGCTACCGCCCGGGTCCGACAACGGGCCGTCGGTGCCCGCCACCACTCCGGCGAACAGCTTCGTACCGCCTTCGACGGCCTCCCCGACGGCGTCGTCCTCGCGCTCCGTGAGCAGGGAGAAATCGAACGACACGCCCGTGGCGCCGGCCCGCCGCAGCAGGCCGAAGGGGACCTCGGGCGCGCAGGAGTGGACGATCACCTCGCCGTCGTGGACGGCGAACAGGTCGCGCAGCGCGCCCTCGACGACCTGCCGGTCGACGGCGCGGTAGGTGCGGTAGCCGCTCGCGGAGCGGACCCGGCCGAGCAGCACGGCCGTCAGGGACGGCTCGTCGAGCTGGAGCACGACGTCGGCCCCGGGGATCCGCCGCCGCACATCGGCCAGGTGCTCGCGCAGGCCCTCGGCGAGCGATCCGGCCAGGTCCCGGCAGGCGCCGGCGTCCTGCAGCATCGCCTCGCCGCCGTGCAGCTCCAGGGCGGCGGCCAGCGTCCACGGCCCGACCGCCTGGACCTTGAGCTTGCCGGTGTAGCCCTGGGTGAACTCCTCCAGGGCGTCCAGGTCCTCGCCCAGCCAGGACCGGGCCCGGCGCGTGTCGCGCCCGGGCCGGTCGCTGATCCGCCAGCCGCTGGGCTCCACGTGCCCGTACATGTCGACGAGCAGCCCGATCGAGCGGCCGATCATGTCGGCGCCGGGGCCGCGGGCCGGCAGTTCGGGCAGGTACGGGAAGTCCTCGAAGGAGCCGGTCGCGGTCTTGGCGGCCTCGCGGGCGTCGCCGCCGGGCAGCGAGCCGACGCCGGTCGCGCCTGCGCTCATCGGCCCGGCCTGACGGACAGGTCGTTGACCTCGGCGTCGCGGGGCAGGTCGACGGCCATGACGATGGTGGTCGCCACCGACTCGGGGTCGATCCAGGCGGCCGGGTCGTACTCCTTGCCCTCCTGGGAGTGCACCTTGGCCTGCATGGGGCTGGCGGTGCGGCCCGGGTAGACGGAGGTGACGCGGACGCCGTTGGCCCGCTCCTCGGCCCGCAGCGAGTCGGCGAGCGCCTTCAGGCCGTGCTTGGAGGCGGCGTACGCGCTCCAGTCGGCGTGGGCGTTCAGGCCGGCGCCGGAGTTCACGAACACGACGGTGGCCTTGGAGGCGCGCAGGGTGGGCAGCAGCAGCCGGGTCACCTCGGCGGGGGCGATCAGGTTCACGTTGAGCTGCTGGTGCCAGGTCTTGGGCCGCAGCTCGCCCACCGGTCCGAGGTCCACGATCCCGGCGATGTGCAGGAGCGAGTCGATGCGCTCGGGGATCGCCTGCTTGGAGAAGGCCCAGGAGAGCCGGTCGGGATCGGCGAGGTCGCCCACGAGGACCCTGGAGCCGGGGTAGCGGTCGACGAGCTGCTTGCCGCGGCCGGCGTCGCGGGCCAGGAGGACGAGGTCGTCGCCACGGGCGTGCAGGCGGGTCGCGACGGCGGCGCCGATGCCGGAACCGGCACCGGTGATCAGGTGAGTAGCCATACCGCCCATGCTCGCAGGTCCGGCGCGGCGGGGAGGGGGAAGCCCCGTGCTCCCGGCCCCGGGGCCGGGCCGGGCCGCCGCGGCCGGCCGCGGCGGCCCGCCGGGACCGTGCGACGACCGCCCGCGCCCCGGCCGCCCGCCGGGCGGTGACGGCGGGCGGGAAGCCGGTGCCGATGGCGGTCCCGCGGGAGCTCGGGGCCCGAAGGCCGAGGTCAGGTGCCGACGGCCGCCGCGTAGGCCCGCTCCACGGCGGCGCGGGCGGCGGCCGCTTGCTCCGCCGTGACGGCGGGGGCGAAGCCCCGCCCGACCGTGGCGTGCGGGAGCGCGGCGACGAGCCGTTCCCGCACGTCGCCGCGCGGCCCGGCCCAGCGCTGCAGCGCCTGCGCCCGTACGTCGGCCGGCGCGGCGGCACGGTCCTGCGCGGGCGGGGCGAATCGGCCGCCGGAGGCCCGTTCGTGCTCGTCCCAGCGGTCGGCCCAGAACTCCACGGTCCAGCCGGGCCAGCGGGCGGCCATGCGTCCGGCGTGGGGCGCGATCCCGGTCAGCCACCACCCGACCCTGCGGGCCGCGGGGTCGACGTGGACGCCGGCCTCGGCGCGCCGGGAGTACCCGGTGTGGGCGGGGGCGTCCGCGAGCCGGTCGACGAGCGCCGGGCCCTCGGCCACGGGGTGGTCGGCGATGTGGGCGAGGACGTGGCAGCGGCCGGATCCGACCGTGACGACGGCGGCCATGGGGTCGGGGTCGGCGAGTTCCTGCTCGTCGGCCTCCAGGGCCGGGCCGGGGTGCGCGGTGTCCGGTACGTGTCCCGGTTCCAGGCCGAGGTGGGCGCGCAGGCCGCTCTGGCCGTCGTACGTCCAGCGGACCTCCCATCCGGGCCAGGCGTGGCCGAGCATGCCCAGCCAGGCGGCGCGGGTGCGCATGGCCACCGACGGGCCTTCCTGGGCGAAGACCAGGAGCAGCTTGCGGGCGGGGTCGATCAGGGCGCCCGCTTCGCACATGTCGTCGTCGTACCAGGGGCCTTCCTCGAGCCGGTGGCCGAGGGCGAAGGGCAGGACCGCCTCCGGGCCGCCGAGCAGGTCGAGATCGAGGCCGACGGCTCCGAAGGAGGAGGACCGGCGCTCGTGCCCCTCGGGGCCCGCGATCACGAAGGTGGCCCGGTTGCCCATCAGAGGCCGGCTTCGGCGCGCAGGCCGGCGGCCGTCTTCGAGGCGTCGTAGTCGGCCGGGACGCCCTCGACGAGGATGACCTCGCCGGGGATGTGCTTCGTGCGCAGCGGGAGGATGGCCCGGTAGGCGTCGGAGGCGTACCAGGCGCGGGCCCGTTCGATGTCGGGGAAGCCGATGACGACGACGGTGCCGGGGAAGGGTCCCTCCAGGACCTCGACCTCCTTGCCGTGCACGAGGAAGCGGCCGCCGAAGGGGTCCAGGGTCGACTGCATGGTCTCGATGTAGGTGAGGACGTCCTCGTTCATCGTCTCGGGGCGTATGTGGGCGATGGCGTAGGCGGTCATGGTCTTCTCCCCTGTCGACCGGGCCCGCCGGTGCGGGCCGTTGATCCGATCCTGTCAGCGCTCGGCCGCGGTGGCGATTACTTTCGGGGTCATGCCGGGGCGGTGGGCTGGAAGGTGCGGCGGTAGGCGATCGGGGAGACGCCGAGGGACGCGCGCATGTGCTGGCGCAGGGAGTTGGCGGAGCCGAAGCCGGACCGGTGGGCCACGAGGTCGACCGGGAGGTCGCTGGATTCGAGCAGGTGCCGGGCCGTTTCCAGGCGTTGGGCGGTGAGCCACTGCACGGGGGTCATGCCGACCTCGTCGCGGAAGCGCCGGGTGAAGGTGCGCAGGCTCATCCGGGCATGGGCGGCGAGCTCGGCGAGGCTGACCGGTTCGGCGAGGCGTTCCAGGGCCCAGGCGCGGGTGGCGGTGGTGGTGGCGACGGTGGGCTCGGGGACGGGCCGGTCGATGAACTGGGCCTGCCCGCCGTCGCGCCAGGGCGGTACGACGCACATGCGGGCGGCCCGGTTGGTGACGGCGACTCCGTGGTCGCGGCGGATCAGGTGCAGGCACAGGTCGACTCCGGCGGAGACCCCGGCCGAGGTCAGGACGTCGCCGTCGTCGACGAACAGGACGTCCTCGTCGATGCGGACCCGGGGGTAGGCGCGGCGGAACTCGTCGGCGAGGTTCCAGTGCGTGGTCGCGGGGCGTTCGTCGAGGAGTCCGGCGGCGGCGAGGACGTAGGAGCCGGAGCAGATGGACACCAGGCGGGTGCCGGGGCGGATGCCCGCGATGGCCTGGGCGACGGCGGGCGGCAGCGGCCCGCCGCCGGCGAGCTCGGGCATGGCGTGGGTGGGCGGGACGATCACGGTGTCGGCGGCGGCGAGGGCTTCGGGGCCGGCGGCGGGCTGGAGGGTGAATCCGGAGTCGCTGGGCACGGGGGCGCCGTCGGAGGTGCAGACGACGACCTCGTACAGGGCCTCGCCGTCGTCGTCGACGGCGCTGCCGAAGACCCGGGAGGGGATGCCCAGCTCGAACGGGGGGAAGCCCGGCAGGGCCAGCACCGCGACCAGGTGCCGGCCGGCCGCGCCGCTCCCGCGGCGGGCTGTGTCCTCGCTGCGCTCCTGCGTCTCACCCATGGCCAGATCCTGTCACATAGTGGCCAAACGGCCAACACCATGCGCGTGCCCGGTGCCCGAATCTGGGACACGTCGCCGGGAAACGGCCCGGTAGAGGACGCAAACGGATGGAATGAGGCGGACTGAGATGCGCGCGATCGTCGTCAACGAGTGGGGCGGCCCGGAGAACCTGGTCGAGCGGGAGATCGAGCGACCGGAGCCGGGGCTGGGCGAGGTCCTGGTCCGGGTCCACGCGGCGGGCGTCAACCCGGTCGACTGGAAGACCCGCGCCAGCGGCGCCCTGATCGCCTGGGGCGGGACCCCGATCGTGGGCTGGGACGTCTCCGGCACGGTCGAGGCGGTCGGCCCCGGCGTGACCCTCTACGCCCCCGGTGACGAGGTGTACGGCATGCCGCTCTTCCCGCGCCAGGCGGGCGGCTACGCGGAGTACGTGGTGGCCCCGGCGCGGCACTTCGCCCGCAAGCCCGGCTCCCTCGACCACGTGCAGGCGGCGGCGCTGCCGCTGGCGGCGCTCACCGCCTGGCAGGCGCTGGTGGACACCGCCGGCGTCACGGCCGGGCAGCGGGTGCTCGTGCACGCGGCGGCCGGCGGCGTCGGGCACCTGGCGGTGCAGATCGCCAAGGCCCGCGGCGCGTACGTGATCGGCACCGCCAGCGCCGCCAAGCACGAGGTGCTGCGCGAGCTGGGCGCCGACGAGCTGATCGACTACCGCTCGGTGGACTTCGCCGAGGCGGTCTCGGACGTCGACGTCGTGCTGGACGCGCTGGGCGGCGACACCGCCGAGCGCAGCCTGAAGGTGCTCAAGCCCGGCGGCCACCTGGTCTCGCTGCCCGGCCCGGACTCCGTCCCGGCGGGCGCCGACGGGGTGAACGCGGCCTGGGTGCTGGTCGACCCGGACCTCAAGGGTCTGGAGGCCATCGCGGACCTGGCGGACCGGGGCCTGCTGAAGCCGCTGGTCGAGACGGTGCTGCCGCTGGCGGACGCCGCGCGGGCCCACGAGATCGGCGAGCAGGGCCGGACCACCGGCAAGATCGTCCTGACGGTGGTCTGACCGGGGTGCGCGGGGCCCGTCAGACGGCGGCGGTGGCCCGCGTGGTGGTCGCGATGGTGGCGGAGCCGACCACGCGGGTGCCGTCGTAGAGCACGATCGCCTGGCCGGGGGCCACGCCGCGGACGGGCTCGGTGAAGGAGACGCGCAGCTCGCCGTCCACGACCTCGGCGAAGACCTCGGTCTCGCCGCCGTGGGCGCGCAGCTGGGCGGTGTAGGTGCCCGGGGCGGCCGCCTCGGCGCCGCACCAGCGGGGGCGGATCGCGGTGAGGGCGCTGACGTCGAGGGCCTCGACGGGGCCGACGGTGACGGTGTTGTTCACCGGGGAGATGTCGAGGACGTAGCGCGGCTTGCCGTCGGGGGCCGGGTGGCCGATCCGCAGGCCCTTGCGCTGGCCGATGGTGAAGCCGAAGGCGCCGTCGTGCGTGCCGACCTTCTCGCCGGTCGCCTCGTCGACGATGTCGCCCTCGGCCTTGCCGAGGCGGTTCGCGAGGAAGCCCTGGGTGTCGCCGTCGGCGATGAAGCAGATGTCGTGGCTGTCGGGCTTCTTCGCGACGGCCAGCCCCCGCTCCTCGGCCTCGGCGCGGATCTCTTCCTTGGTGGTGAGGGTGTCGCCGAGCGGGAAGAGGGCGTGGGCGAGCTGCTTCTCGTCGAGGACGCCGAGGACGTACGACTGGTCCTTGGCCATGTCGGAGGCGCGGTGCAGCTCGCGGGAGCCGTCCTCCTTCAGCACGACGGTGGCGTAGTGGCCGGTGCAGACGGCGTCGAAGCCGAGGGCGAGGGCCTTGTCGAGCAGCGCCGCGAACTTGATCTTCTCGTTGCATCGCAGGCATGGGTTCGGGGTGCGCCCGGCCTCGTACTCGGAGATGAAGTCCTCGACGACGTCCTCGCGGAAGCGCTCGGCGAGGTCCCAGACGTAGAAGGGGATGCCGATGACGTCGGCGGCGCGGCGGGCGTCGCGGGAGTCCTCGATGGTGCAGCAGCCCCGGGCGCCGGTCCGGAAGGACTGCGGGTTCGCGGAGAGCGCGAGGTGGACGCCGGTCACGTCGTGCCCGGCTTCGACGGCACGGGCGGCGGCGACGGCGGAGTCCACTCCGCCGGACATGGCGGCCAGGACGCGAAGGGGGCGGTCGGTGCGCGGCAGGTTCTCAGTCATAGCACCGTCCAGGGTACGGGGGAACCGAGCGGGGTCACAGCGCGTTATCGGCTACGGGGGGTGGATCACATGGCCGAGCAGGGGAACAAGAGACCGAAGCCGGGGCGGACCCGCAGGGCGGTGCTGCTCGGCGGGCTCGGGATCGTCGCGGCGGGGGCGGTCGCCGGGCGGGACGAGATCAGCCGCGCGTGGTGGCTGCTGCCGGGAGTGGCCAAGCCGCGCAAGGAGGGCGAGATCGACCACGCGGGGGCGGGCTGGACCGCGGCCTCGCCGGCGAACTGGCGGATGGCGGACCGGCCCGACGACTACCGGGTGGACCGGGTCGTCGTGCATGTCACACAGGGCGGCTTCAAGTCCTCGGTGGACGCCTTCAAGAACCCCTGGCACAAGGCTTCGGCGCACTACATAGTCCGCGGTGACGGGCATGTGGAGCAGATGGTGCGCGAGCTGGACGTGGCCTTCCACGCGGGCAACCGCTCGATGAACGAGCGCAGCGTCGGCATCGAGCACGTCGGTTTCGTGGACCGGCCCAAGGACTTCACGGACGCCATGTACACGGCGTCGGCGCGGCTGGCGGCCGACATCTGCCGCCGGTACGACATACGGCCCGACCGCACGCACATCGTCGGGCACTCCGAGGTGCCGGGCGCCGACCACACGGACCCGGGCGAGCACTGGGACTGGGACCGCTACATACGCATGGTCCGGGAGGCCCTGGCCGCTTCGGCCTGAGCCTCCCGGACGCTCAGCTGAGGCCTGCCGTCCGGGCGCGCTCCACCGCGGGGCCGATGGCCGCGGCGAGGGCGGCGACGTCCTCCTTGGTGGAGGTGTGGCCGAGGGAGAAGCGCAGGGTGCCGCGGGCCAGCTGCGGGTCGGTGCCGGCCGCCAGCAGGACGTGGCTCGGCTGGGCGACGCCCGCGGTGCAGGCCGAGCCGGTGGAGCACTCGATGCCCTGGGCGTCGAGCAGGAGCAGCAGGGAGTCGCCCTCGCAGCCGGGGAAGCTGAAGTGCGCGTTGGCCGGAAGCCGCTCTTCGGGGTCCCCTCCGAGGACGGCGTCGGGCACGGCCGCGAGGACGGCGGCGATGAGTTCGTCGCGCAGGGCGCCGACCTCCGCGGCGAACTGCTCGCGCCGCTCGGCGGCGAGG
Organism: Streptomyces erythrochromogenes; assembly: GCF_036170895.1. NCBI lineage: Bacteria > Bacillati > Actinomycetota > Actinomycetes > Kitasatosporales > Streptomycetaceae > Streptomyces > Streptomyces erythrochromogenes. The sequence goes on from NZ_CP108036.1 coordinate 2,788,412, forward strand.
ACGGCGGCCACCGCGAAGGCGGCGACGGCGGGCACGTCGAGGGTGCCGGAGCGGACGTGCCGTTCCTGCCCGCCGCCGTGCAGGACGGGTACGGGGGTCTGGTCGCGGCCGAGGAGCAGCGCTCCGATGCCGTAGGGGCCGCCGATCTTGTGGCCGCTGACTGTCATGGCGGCGAGGCCGCTGTCGGCGAAGTGGACGTCGAGCTGTCCGAAGGCCTGGACGGCGTCGGAGTGCAGCGGGATCCCGGCCTCGCGGGCGGTGGCGGCCAGTTCGCGGACCGGCATGACGGTGCCGATCTCGTTGTTGGCCCACATGACGGTGGCCAGGGCGACGTCGTCGGGGTTGCGCTCGACGGCTTCGCGGAAGGCGTCGGGGTGCACGCGTCCGTAGCGGTCCACGGGCAGGTAGTCGACCTGGGCGCCCTCGTGCTCGGCGAGCCAGTGCACGGCGTCGAGCACGGCGTGGTGCTCGACGGGGCTGGCGATGACCCGGGTGCGGGCGGGGTCGGCGTCGCGCCGGGCCCAGTAGAGGCCCTTGACGGCGAGGTTGTCGGCCTCCGTGCCGCCGGCGGTGAAGACCACCTCGCTGGGGCGGGCTCCGATCGCCTCGGCGAAGGCCTCGCGGGCCTCCTCGACGGTACGGCGGGCCCGGCGGCCGGCGGCGTGCAGGGAGGAGGCGTTCCCCGTGGCGGCGAACTGCGCGGTCATCGCCGCGGCGGCCTCCGGCAGCATGGGGGTGGTGGCGGCGTGGTCGAGGTAGGCCATGATCCCCCGATTCTAGGGGCCCGCCCGTGCCCTTCCGCCCGGCGGGACCCCGATCCGGCCGGGCCGCGGGGAGGGGCGTACGCCCTGCCGCTGCCCGGCCGGGTGCCGCGGCCGGGCCGCGGGGAGGGTCAGATGCGCAGGGCGCGCGCCAGCTGGCGGGACTGGGCGACCAGGTGGTCGGTGGAGTCCCAGACCTCGGCGTCCTCCTCCAGGAAGCCGCCGGCCAGGTTGCGGGTGGTGATGGAGATCCGCAGCGGGCCCGGGGCCGGGCGGCGGCGGATGTGCGTGGTGAGCTCCACGGTCGGGGTCCAGGCCACCAGGCCGAGGTCGAAGGCGGTCGGCGGCAGCGCGTCCACCGCGAGGAGCATGGAGAGCGGGTCGGCGTCGCGGCCGTCGGCCAGCTCGAACCAGGCCCGCATCTCGCCCTTGCCGGAGGGCGCGCCGACGGCCCAGCCCGCGGTCGCCGGGTCCAGCCGGAGCCGGAGCCGGTCCACGATGGCGGAGCTGCCGGGGATCGGCGCGGGGCCGGCCTCGGGGCCGATGCAGTTCTCGTAGGACGGCATGAGCGGCGGCTCGGCGACCGTCCGCACGTCGTCCGGCAGGGACGCGAGGTCGCCGTAGGAGGCGAGGACGCGGATGCGCTCGACCTCGTTGCCGTGCTCGTCGTACTGGAAGAGCGAGGCCTGGCCGGTGGAGAGGGTGCGGCCGACCCGGACGACCTCGGTGCGGATCACGGCGGGGCCGGGCACGGAGGAGGTCAGGTAGTGCGCGGACACGGTGAAGGGGTCCGGGTGCGGGAGGGTCGCCGACAGGGCCCGGCCGACCAGGGCCAGCAGGTAGCCGCCGTTGACAGCGGCGATGATCGTCCAGCCGGCGGAGAGCTCCGCGTCGTACACGCCGGGCTCACCCGCGCGTTCGGTGATGGCGGTGTCGCGGTCGAACTCGCTGTCGCCGATGGATGCCTGGGCAGCTGCAAATGACATGGAACGACGGTACACCCGCTTGCTACTAAGCGGTAGCTTTCTATTGTTACGGCTCTTCGGCCACGGAGGAGCGCCTGTTCCAGGCCAGTGGCGCCCGCCAGTGGTAGCGCATGGCGAGGAGCCGCAGGACGAAGGTGGTCACGATCGCGAGGCCGGTGGTGATGGCGTTGAGGGAGTCCAGGGCGATGGAGACGGCGACCATCGCGGCGCCGACGGTGGCGGGCACGGCGTACATCTCGCGGTCGCGCAGCAGCGAGGGCACCTCGTTGACCAGGACGTCGCGCAGTACGCCGCCGCCGACGGCCGTGGCCAGGCCCAGCGCGGCGGACGCGGTGAGGCCCAGGCCGTACTCGTAGGCCTTGGTCGTGCCGGTCACGCAGAACAGCGCGAGGCCGGCGGCGTCAAAGACGTTGATGGCCCGGTTGATCCGCTGGACCTCGGGGTGCAGGAAGAAGACGAACGCCGCGGCGATCAGCGGGGTGACGAAGAAGCTGAGCTCGCCGAAGGCGGCCGGCGGGACGGCGCCGATGACCAGGTCGCGGAAGAGGCCGCCGCCGAGGGCGGTGACGAGGGCGAGCACGGCGATGCCGAAGACGTCGAAGTTCTTGCGGACGGCGAGCAGGGCGCCCGAGGTGGCGAAGACGAAGATGCCGGCGAGGTCCAGCGCATGCTGAACCCCTGGCGGGAAGAGATCGTGGAGCACCGGGCCATTGTCGCCTGTGGCAAGCGCAGCGGAATGCGGGGCTCCGCCGCCGCGGCCGGGTGCGGGTGCCGGTGCGGGCCGGAACCGGGGCGCAGCGCCGCCCCCGGATCCCTCGTCTCGCACGCACGCGGCGCGCCGTTGCGGGGGCGCTGCCGCCGGACCCCCGCGCCTCAATCTCCCCCGGCTACCGCCGGGAGGGGCCCCCGGGCGGGGCTGATTTTGCCGGGCGGGGCCGGTGGTGCACGGGTGCGGGCGGGCCGCTTGGGCCCGCCCGCCCCGGGCTCACTCCGTCGCCGTCGTCACCGCGTCCGCCGCGCCCGGGAGGGGCTTGTCGCCCGGGGCCTGGTCGGGGGCGTTCTCCGGGTGGTGGCAGGCGACCTGGTGGCCGGTCTTCAGCGCGAGCAGCGGCGGTTCCTGCGTCGCGCAGATCTGCGTCGCCTTCCAGCACCGCGTGTGGAAGCGGCAGCCGCTCGGCGGCGAGATGGGGGACGGCACGTCGCCCTTGAGCAGGATGCGGCCGCTCTTGGCGCCCCGCCGCCTCGGGTCCGGCACCGGCACGGCCGACATCAGGGCCGCGGTGTAGGGGTGCATCGGCTCCCCGTACAGCGACTTGTTGTCGGCGAGCTCGACGATCTTGCCGAGGTACATCACCGCGATGCGGTCCGACACGTGCCGGATGACCGACAGGTCGTGCGCGATGATCACGTAGGTGAGGCCGAGCTCCTCCTGGAGGTCGTCCAGCAGGTTCACCACCTGGGCCTGGATCGAGACGTCCAGCGCCGAGACGGGCTCGTCCGCGACGACCAGCTTCGGCTTCAGCGCCAGGGCCCGCGCGATGCCGATGCGCTGGCGCTGGCCGCCCGAGAACTCGTGCGGGTAGCGGTTGTAGTGCTCGGGGTTGAGGCCGACGAGCGACAGCAGCCGCTGGACCTCCGCCTTGAGCCCGCCCTCCGGGTTGACGTTCTGGAGCTTGAACGGGGCGCTGACGATGGTGCCCACCGTGTGGCGCGGGTTCAGCGAGCCGTAGGGGTCCTGGAAGATCATCTGCACGTCGCGGCGCAGCGGGCGCATGCCCGCCACCCCCAGGTGCGTGATGTCCTTGCCCTCGAACTCGATCGTGCCGCCGGTCGGTTCGAGCAGCCGCGTGATCAGCCGGCCCATGGTCGACTTGCCGCAGCCGGACTCGCCCACGATGCCGAGGGTCTCACCGCGCCGGACGTCGAAGTCGAGGCCGTCGACGGCCTTGACCGCGCCGGCCTGCCTGCGCAGCAGCCCCTTGGTGATGGGGAAGTGCTTGGTCAGGCCGGTGACCTTGAGCAGCGGCTCGGGAGAGTCCGTGGCCTGCGCCGGAAGGGTGACGGCCGGATCCGTCTTGTTGGTGTCGGTCACAGCTTCGGCGCAATCTCTTCGGTCCAGATCCGGGTCCGCTCGTCCTGCGACATGTGGCAGGCGGACCAGTGGCGGGTGCCGTCCTGCCCGGTGTCGTCCTGCGCCGTGAGCTCGGGGCGCAGGGTGCGGGTGACGTTGCCCTTGGGCACGTCGGCGTACGGGCAGCGCGGGTTGAAGGCACAGCCGCTCGGGATGTTGATGAGGCTGGGCGGCGAGCCCTTGACCGGGATGAGGCGCTCGGTCTGTTCGCGGTCGATGCGCGGCATCGAGCCCAGCAGGCCCCAGGTGTAGGGGTGCCGGGGCTCGTAGAAGACCTTCTCGGCGGTGCCCCGCTCGACGCAGCGGCCGCCGTACATCACGAGGAGTTCGTCGGCCATCTCGGCGACCACGCCGAGGTCGTGCGTGATCATGATGACCGCGGAGCCGAACTCCTTCTGGAGGTCCCGGATCAGGTCGAGGATCTGGGCCTGGACGGTGACGTCCAGGGCGGTCGTCGGCTCGTCCGCGATGAGCAGTTCGGGGTTGTTGACGAGCGCCATCGCGATCATCGCGCGCTGGCGCATGCCGCCGGAGAACTCGTGCGGGTAGCTGTCGAACCGCTTGTGCGGCTCGGGGATGCCGACGCGGTCGAGGAGCTCGACGGCCCGCTTGCGGGCGGCCTTCTTGTCGACCTTGTGGTGGACCCGGTACGCCTCGGAGATCTGCTTGCCGACGGTGAAGTACGGGTGCATCGCGGACAGCGGGTCCTGGAAGATCATCGCGATCTCCCGGCCGCGCAGCCTGCGCACCTCGTCCTCGTCGGCGGAGAGCAGCTCCTTGCCGTCGAGCCAGATCTCGCCGGAGATCCGGGCCCGCTGGCGGCCGTACTGGCCCACGCGGTGCAGGCCCATGATGCCCAGCGAGGTGACCGACTTGCCGGAGCCGGACTCGCCCACGATGCCGAGGGTCTTGCCCTTCTCCAGGGAGAAGGAGAGGCCGTCGACCGACTTGACCAGGCCGTCCTCGGTCGGGAAGTGCACCTTGAGGTCGCGGACCTCGAGGAAGGCGGTGGGGGGCCGCGACCCGTCGTAGGGCTGGTTGAGCGCTCCGGTCTCTCCGGTCTTGGTCGTCGGGTCGGTCATGACAGCCTCACTCGGGGGTCGATCACCGCGTACAGGAGGTCAACGATGAGGTTCGCGGCGACGACGAAGAACGCGGAGATCAGGGTGATGCCCAGGATGACGGGGAGGTCGTGCTCGCTGATGGCGCGCACCGCGCTGTAGCCCAGGCCGTGCAGCGAGAACGTGTACTCGGTCAGGACCGCGCCGCCCATCAGGGCGCCGAGGTCGAGGCCCAGGACGGTCAGGATCGGCGTCATCGTCGAGCGCATGGCGTGCTTGCCGATGACGACGGGTTCCGTCAGGCCCTTGGCGCGGGCGGTGCGGATGTAGTCCTCGTTGAGGACTTCGAGCATGGTCGCGCGGGTGAGCCGCGCGTACATCGCCGCGTAGAGGAAGGCGAGCGAGACCCACGGCAGGATCATGCCGTTGAACCACTTGGCCGGATCCTCGGCGAAGGTCGCCTCCGGTCGTCCGAACCAGCCGAGCTGGTCGGAGAAGAGGGCGATGACGAGCATGCCCGTGAAGTAGATGGGGAGGGAGACGCCGGCGAGGGCGACGCCCATGGCCGAGCGGTCCAGGACGCTGCCGCGCTTGAGGGCGGAGACGACGCCGGTGGCGACGCCGCCGGCGACCCAGAGGACGACGGCGCCCATGGCGAGGGAGAGGGTGACCGGCAGCCAGTCCAGCAGCAGCGGCCAGACCTCCTGCTCGGTCTTGAAGGAGTATCCGAAGCAGGGCGCGGCGCATTGCGTGACGTCGGAGCCGTTGGCGTACGTGCGACCCGCCACCAGCCCGACGACGAACTTGCCGAACTGGACGAGGATCGGGTCGTCGAGACCCATCTTCTGCCGGATGCCTTCGATGGCGGCGGGGTCGGACTGCTTGCCCACGAAGTACAGGGCAGGGTCCGTCCCGATCAGCTTCGGGAACAGGAAGAAGATTCCGAAGGTCACCAGCGTGATGACCAGCAGCATGACGAGGACGGCGAAGATCCGTCGGATGAGGTATGCAAGCACTGCGCTCGGCCTGGCTGCGGCCCGGGGGCGCCCTCTTCTGGAGGGCGCCCCCAAGCCGTAACCGCGGCCATCACCTGCCCTTCGTGCCTAGCGGGTGTGGCACTGGAACACTGGAACTGGACTGATGGACCGTTACTTCACGACACCGAGGGACGCGTAGTCGTAGCGACCGTTGTAGGCGTCGGTGGTGTAGGCGTTCGTCAGCCGGGTGCTGCGCCAGGTGATCGTCTTGTCGTAGACGAAGGGCAGGTAGACCGCGGCCTCGGAGACCTTCTGGTTCATCTGCTTGTAGATGTCGCCGGCCTTGGCCGGGTCGGTCTCCGCGATGGCCTGGTCGAACAGGGTGTTGATCGCCGGGTCGTTCAGCTCGGAGAAGTTGTTGTTGCCGCTCTGCAGGATGAAGCGGCCGTCGACCAGCGGCTGCGAGAAGCCCTGTCCGGTCGGGAAGTCGGCGCCCCAGCCCATGATGATGATGCCGTAGCCCTTCTCCTTGACGACCTTCGGCGAACCGATGATGCCGGAGGTCTGGGCGCCGTCGAACTGGTCGACGTCGGCCTCGATGCCGACCTGCTTCAGGGCGTTCTGGAGCGAGACGGCCGTGGCGACCTCGACCGGCTTGTTGTTGCGGACGGCGATGGTGGTCTTGAAGCCGCTCTCCTTGCCACAGGCCTTGAGGGCCTCCTTGGCCTTCTCGAGGTTCGGCTTGCCGTCGTTCTTCAGGACCTCGTACGGGTCGTACTTGGCGTCCGAGCCCTTGATGCCCAGCGGGAGCATGTTGGGGGCGATGTCGCCACCGGCCTGCGGGCCGCCGCGGGCGGTCTGCAGGGACTTCTTGTCGGCCGCGTGGATGACGGCCTTGCGGCACTCGATGTTGTCGAACGGCGCGACGGTCTGCGGCATGACCGCGTACCGGATGAAGCCGGTCTGGCCGTTGTCGAGGTTGCCCTTGTGGTCCTTCAGCGCCGTGGCGCGGGCCGCCTGGCCGATGCCGGTGGCGTTGATGTCGAGGTCGAACTCGCCGTTCATCAGGCGCTTGTCCATGTCGTCCGCGTTCGCCATGAACGTGACCGAGATGGAGTCCGGGAGCGCCTTGCGGATGGTGTCCGACTCGGGCTTGTAGTTCTCGTTGCGCGAGAGCTTCATGCTCTTGTTCGGCTCGTACGAGTCGATCTTGTACGGGCCGTTCGAGAAGGGCTTGAGGCCGTACTTGGCGGCCGTGTCCTTGTCCTGCTTGACCGGGCTCGCCGCGGGCATCGCCAGCATCTGCTCGAAGTCGCCGTTGGGCGTCGGGAGCTTGAAGATGATGGTCTTCGCGTCCGGGGTCTCGATCGCCTTCAGGCCGAGCTTGTCCGGAGCGGTGTCCTTGTACGGGCCGGGGTACTCGGCCTTCGGGTCGAGGACCTGCTGGAGGTAGACCGGACCGCCGGAGATGACGTCCTGCGCCCAGGTGCGCTCGATGCCGTACTTGATGTCCTGGGCGGTGACGGGCGAGCCGTCCTCCCAGGTCACGTTGTCCTTGAGGGTGTACTTGTAGGTCTTGCCGCCGTCGCTGATCTCGGCCTTGGCGGTGGCGAGGTCCGGGACGAGCTCGGTGCTCTCCTTGCCGGGGCCGGGCTTGAAGCTGATCAGCTGGCGCGTGTAGTAGCGGGAGAAGTCCCACATGAAGCCGTAGTAGCCGCGCTGCGGGTCCCACGAGTCGGCGTCCTGGGTGCCGACGAACTTCAGCTCGCCGCCCTTCTTGTCCGACGCGTTGGCGACCTTCTCGATGCCCGCGTTGAAGCCGCTGCCGGAGCCGGCGGCCTTGTCGTCCTTCTTGTCGGCCCCGCCGCCACAGGCGGTCGCGGTGAGCATGGCCGCGAGCACGACGGCCGTGCCGGCGGCAAGTCTGCGCTTCGACGTGCGATGGGTAGTCACGATGCTCGCAACCCTCCGTTGTAGTTCCGGTGTACGTACGGCACGAGGCCGGTTCCTGGTTTGCCCTGCGGTGGCTAGCGGGAGCCCTTCGGGTCGAGGGCGTCGCGGACGCCGTCGCCGAAGAGGTTGAAGGCCAGCACGGTGATGAAGATCGCTACGCCGGGGAAGATCATGAAGAGCGGATCGTCCTCGTAGGTCCGCACGGCCGTGGCGAGGGTTTCCCCCCAGGACGGCGTGGGCGGCTTGACGCCGACTCCGAGGAAGCTCAGCGCCGCCTCGGTCAGCACGTTGGTGGGGATCATCAGCGTCGCGTAGACCGTGATGGGCGCCACCAGGTTCGGGAGCAGTTCGCGGAAGAGGATGTAGAAGCGGCCCGCGCCGAGGCTGCGTGCCGCCTCGACGTACTCGCGCTCGCGCAGCGAGAGGGTCTGGCCCCGGACGATGCGGCCGATGTACGGCCAGCCGAAGAAGCCGATCACCAGCACCAGGACCGCGATGCGCAGGCCCGAACCCTCGAAGCCCCAGAGCTTGTTGGGGATGACCGAGATCAGCGCGATGATGAAGAGCAGCTGCGGGAAGGCCAGCAGCAGGTCCATGACCCGGCTGATGGCGGCGTCGACCCAGCCGCCGAAGTAGCCGGCGACGATGCCGAAGAAGGTGCCCAGCGAGACCGCCACGAAGGCGGACAGGAAGGCCACCAGCAGCGAGATCCGGGCGCCGTAGACGATGCGGCTGAAGACGTCGCGTCCGTTGACCGGCTCGACGCCGAGCAGGAAGTCGCCGCTCATGCCGCCCCAGTCGCCGAGCGGGAGGCCCAGCAGCGGGTCGAGCAGGTCCTCGTGCAGCTCCTCCGGCGGGTGTCCGAAGGCCTTGACGATCAGCGGCGCGAAGATCGCGACGAGGATCAGCAGGAGCACGATGACACCGCCGGCCAGCGCGACCTTGTCTCGCTTGAGGCGCAGCCAGGCGATCTGCCACGGCGAGCGCCCCTCGATCGCCTTCTGCGGAACGTCGGGGGCGGCCACGGCCGCGGGCTCGGCCGCGCTGGTGTCGTGCAGTGGTGCCGTCATCGTGGTGGGGACCCCTCTCGGCCGACGGTGGCCGGCCCATGCCCGCCGCTGTGGCGGCTTGGTTCAATCGGCGTCGCTGGTGGTGCGATTGGCGAGAAATGTGCCGGAAGTGCACGTGAAGAGCTGGTGTTTGTGAGATGGACCGGCCTTCGGTGGGGGGAGTCTTCAACGCCCTCTCAATCACCCGCCAGACCCCCCGGGGATGTGATGCGCAACCGTGATCTGCGCCTACACCTTCCGTTATCCGAACCGCCAGACCTGTTGAGCGGTGAAACACCGCACGTTCGGCGCGGAACGGACATCCGACCCAACTGCCCTTTCCGGCATGGATCTTGGGCCTATTCAGCGGATATGCCGAAGGCCGCACCGGTGGGACCGGTGCGGCCTTCGAGACGGATGTCCCAATATGCGGATGTCGTGCAGGATGGCGCGCCGGAGGTCGCCGCAGGCTGCGGGACCCCCTGCCGGCCGGATCAGTACGCCGGCGCCTGGCCCTCGCGGTCGTAGAAGGGGCGCGTCTGCGCCCGCAGCCACATCGCCACGGGATCGTGCTCGTCCGCCAGCGCGACGGTGCACACCGGGACGCCCTCGGGGACCGCCCCGACCGACTGGCGCATCATCTCCCGTACGGACTCCAGCGCGGGCGCGGAGGCGTCGTACAGGTCGAGCCCGACCGCGAGGTACGGCGACCCGAGCGCCGGCTGCACCCAGGCGCGGCGCAGCGACCGCACGGCCGGCGTGCGGTGCGCGTGCTGGGTCAGCAGCCCGTAGAACTGCGGGAGCTCGATGCTGGGCTCGGAAAGCCGCAGCGGGCCCGCCGGCATCCGGTCCAGGCCGGTCGCGATGCGGCGCAGGTCCGCCCACGGGACGCCGAGGCCGCCGCCCTGGGCGTGCGGGTTGAGCCACAGGCCCCAGCGGTCCGGGTAGAGGGCGCGGGCGATGTCCCGCCCGGTGACGACCTCGTAGCCGCGGTTCCAGCCGCTCGCGGCCAGCTCCTGGGGGGAGGTGACGCAGGGCGCGTAGCCGAGCCCCTCGACCTCCATCCCGCCGTACTGGGCGTCCGGGGACCCCGGCTGCCCCTGCCACAGCAACATCCACAGCCGGCCCTCGGACAGGGCGTGCAGCAGTGACTCGTAGCTCTCGTAGCGCCCGGGGGTCACCTGGCGCATCATGTGCTCGACCTGCCCGGCCGCGGCCGTGCCTGACGCACTCACCCGGTACCCCTCTTCGTCCGCCCGTCGCTCCACGCGTGCCTTACCCGGGCCAGCGCTCATGCGTGCGGCCAGGAGATGTAACCAGCTTAAGCGGCCCTACGCGAGGTAGAAGGGGCGTACGCGCTCACGAATCCAGTCCGTGACCGGGTCCTGGGCCGCGTCCAGGAGGATCAACTGCACCGGCCACGGCGCCGGGACACGGGTCAGGGCCCGTCCGAGCGCCTCCATCGGAGCCTCCCTCATCTGCGGCTCCCATCCCACCAGGCGGACACCGATGAACAGTTCCGGGGCCCCTCCCTCGACGCTGGCGAGGCAGCGGTGCGCCGCGGCGACGACGCCCGTGGCGCGGAACTCCTCGGCGGCGGCGGCCAGGAAGTCCACCGGGTCCTCCTGCCAGTCGGGCTCGAAGAGCCGTACGCGGCCGCCGGTGGCGTGTCCGTCGAGCGGGCTGCGCCCGGTGCGGCAGAGCTCCGCGACGGCGGGCGGGGGCAGCGGTACGCCGACGGCGCCCTCCGGATTGACCGCGATGCCGAGCTGCGGGGGAAGCCCCCGGGCGAACTCGACCGCCGGAGCCACCGCGAAGTCCATGCCGGGGCCGACGCAGGCGAGGAACTGGGCCTCGGAGCTGTAGACGGGCACGTACGCCGCCCCGCCGATGTCCATGGTCGGCAGGTCCAGGCCGGCCGTGCCGGGGCCGCCGCCGCCCGGCAGGGGCACCCACACCTGGCTGCGCCCGAGCACCTCCAGGATCCGGCCTCCGGCGTCCGGCTGCCCGAGCGCCGCCCCGAGCACCTGCTCCAGCTCATTCCCCGGCCAGCCGCTGCCCTGCATCTGCCCCTGCCCCTGTCTGGTCCCGCGCGCGTGGTTCCGCGCGTGTCGCCCCGCAGGGTACCGGCCGCCGGGCGGGCGCCGCCGCCGGGGATCCGGGTGCGGCCGGTCCGGCGCTCAGCCGTGGAAGCCGATCCCCGTCACGGCGGCGGCCGAACGGCGGTCCAGGAGGGTCGCCGAGGCGCAGCCGGCCGGCGGACGGCCCGCCTCGGCGTCGCGCAGCAGGCGGCCCACGGCGCCGCGGTGGCGGGCGAAGGCGTAGGCGGACACCCCGCGACCCCGGGCGGCCTGGCCGGAGAGGGCCTCCTCGGGGCTGCTGTCCAGGAGGAGAAGGTGCAGATCCCGGCCCCGGCGGCGCGCGGCCGCGGCGAGCAGGCCGCGCACCCAGCTCTGGGTGCCGCAGTCGTGGACGACCACGGAGGCGCCGGAGCGCAGGATCCGGTACAGCCCCCAGTAGTGCGCGGCGCGCACCAGCGGGCGGTACACCGCGTACGGCAGGCGGGCCGGCATCCGGCGCTCCCAGCGCTCGCGGGTGTCCTGGGAGTCGACGGCCCCGCCCTCGGGCGCGGCCCGCTTGATCAGCGTGGTCTTGCCGCCGCCGGGCAGGCCGGAGACGACGACGATGTCGCCCTCGGCGAAGCCGAGCCGCCGGGGTCCGCGCAGCGCGGGGCCGCGCAGGTCGCGTACGAGGCCGAGGCCGCCGTCCGCCGCCCTCCTGCGCTCGCGCGGGCCGCGCCGCTGCACCGGCACCGCGTCCACGGTTCCCGTCGTCGTCACCACTCCGAATCTCCGCACAGTGTTCGCCTCCCCCGAATCGGGTCACCGGGACCCTTGCCCACTGAGTGTAAAGAGACGGTAATCGGCATGTCCGGTTCCGTTCTGCCCGCTCGGATGGGCGTACGAACTTTCGGACCCCGACCCCCGATCTCGGGCATGGCGTGCAATGATGTGCGCCATCTGGACCAACTGCATACCGGCCGCTTGAATCCGCGCGGGAGAGTCCCGGCACGCCGCAAGGCCGTGCGCGGGCGCCGAAGGAGCAAGAACCTCCCTTGAATCTCTCAGGCCCCGTACCGCGTGGATGAGGCAGATCTGAAAAGCGAGCTGCGCGGCAGCTCCACCCAAGGTGCAAGTCGGTGAGACCGGCGATCGGACGATCGGCGGAACTCTCGGCGAACCTCTCAGGTTCCGATGACAGATGGGGAGGAACGTCCTCGTCATGTCATGTCGATGCCCTGGGACCCGGGAGCCACACCCATGAGCACTGCCCCCCGCCTGACCGCCCTCGATGCGCTGCACCGCTCGCTCGGTGCGACCATGACCGATTTCGCGGGCTGGGACATGCCGCTGCGGTACGCCAGCGAGCGCGACGAGCACAACGCCGTACGCACCAAGGCCGGCCTCTTCGACCTCTCGCACATGGGCGAGATCACGCTGACCGGCCCGGAGGCCGTCAAGGCCCTGGACTACGCGCTGGTCGGCAACATCTCCACCGTCGGTGTCGGCCGTGCCCGCTACACGCACATCTGCCAGGAGGACGGCGGGATCGTCGACGACCTGATCGTCTACCGCCTCGGCGAGACCGAGTACATGGTCGTCGCCAACGCCTCCAACGCCCAGGTCGTCCTCGACGCCCTGACCGAGCGTGCCGCCGGCTTCGACACCGAGGTCCGCGACGACCGCGACGCGTACGCGCTGCTCGCAGTGCAGGGCCCGGAGTCCCCCGGCATCCTCGCGTCGCTCACCGACGCCGACCTGGACGGCCTGAAGTACTACGCGGGCCTGCCGGGCACCGTCGCGGGCGTGCCCGCGCTGATCGCGCGTACGGGCTACACGGGCGAGGACGGCTTCGAGCTGTTCGTCTCCCCCGAGCACGCCGTGGAGCTGTGGCAGGCGCTCACCAAGGCCGGCGAGGGCGTCGGCCTGGTCCCGGCCGGCCTGTCCTGCCGCGACACCCTGCGCCTGGAAGCGGGCATGCCGCTGTACGGGCACGAGCTGACCACCTCCCTGACCCCGTTCGACGCGGGTCTGGGCCGGGTCGTGAAGTTCGAGAAGGAGGGGGACTTCGTCGGCCGCGCCGCCCTGGAGGCCGCCGCCGAGAAGGCCGCGACCAAGGCGCCGCGCAAGCTGGTCGGACTGATCGCCGAGGGCCGCCGCGTCCCGCGCGCCGGCTTCCCCGTCACGTTCGGCGGAGAGGTGATCGGCGAGGTCACCTCGGGCGCCCCGTCCCCGACGCTGGGCAAGCCGATCGCGATGGCGTACGTGGACGCGGAGCACGCCGCGCCCGGCGCCTCCGGCGTCGGCGTCGACATTCGCGGTACGCATGAGCCGTACGAGGTCGTCGCGCTGCCGTTCTACAAGCGGCAGAAGTAGCCCTCCGCGCACGACGTCCGCCGTACGGGTACCCGTACGGCGCCGTCTCAGTACCCAAGACCGCAGTTCGTATCCACTCCCCCGCATCCAGGAGAATCAGGTCATGAGCAACCCCGAGAAGCTGCGTTACACCAAGGAGCACGAGTGGCTGTCGGACGTCGTGGACGGCGTCGCGACGGTCGGCATCACGGAGTTCGCGGCCAACGCGCTCGGTGACGTCGTCTACGCCCAGCTCCCCGAGGTCGGCGAGACCGTGACCGAGGGCGAGACCTGTGGCGAGCTGGAGTCGACCAAGTCGGTCAGCGACCTGTACTCCCCGGTCTCCGGCGAGATCGTCGAGGCCAACCAGGACGTCGTCGACGACCCGGCGCTCGTGAACACCGCCCCGTTCGAGGGCGGCTGGCTGTTCAAGGTCCGCCTCTCCGAGGAGCCCAAGGACGCGCTCTCCTTCGAGGAGTACACCAAGCTCACCGCCGGTAACTGACCCCAGGGGATCCTGATGTCCGTACTGAACACCCCTCTCCACGAGCTCGACCCCGACGTCGCCGCCGCCGTCGACGCGGAGCTCGTGCGCCAGCAGTCCACCCTGGAGATGATCGCGTCGGAGAACTTCGCTCCGGTCGCCGTCATGGAGGCCCAGGGCTCGGTCCTCACCAACAAGTACGCCGAGGGCTACCCGGGCCGCCGCTACTACGGCGGCTGCGAGCACGTCGACGTGGTCGAGCAGATCGCGATCGACCGCATCAAGGCGCTGTTCGGCGCCGAGGCCGCGAACGTCCAGCCGCACTCCGGTGCGCAGGCGAACGCCGCCGCGATGTTCGCGCTGCTCAAGCCGGGCGACACGATCATGGGCCTGAACCTGGCCCACGGCGGTCACCTGACCCACGGCATGAAGATCAACTTCTCCGGCAAGCTCTACAACGTGGTCCCGTACCACGTGGACGAGTCCGGCGAGGTGGACATGGCCGAGGTCGAGCGCCTCGCCAAGGAGTCCAAGCCGCAGCTGATCGTCGCCGGCTGGTCCGCCTACCCGCGCCAGCTGGACTTCGCCGCCTTCCGCCGCATCGCGGACGAGGTCGGCGCGTACCTGATGGTCGACATGGCGCACTTCGCCGGCCTGGTCGCCGCGGGCCTGCACCCGAACCCGGTGCCGCACGCCCACGTCGTGACCACCACCACGCACAAGACCCTCGGCGGTCCGCGCGGCGGTGTCATCCTGTCGACGCAGGAGCTGGCCAAGAAGATCAACTCCGCGGTCTTCCCGGGTCAGCAGGGCGGTCCGCTGGAGCACGTGATCGCGGCCAAGGCGGTCTCCTTCAAGGTCGCGGCCTCGCCCGAGTTCAAGGAGCGCCAGGAGCGCACCCTGGAGGGCGCGAAGATCCTCGCCGCCCGTCTGGTCCAGGACGACGTCAAGGCCGTGGGCGTGGACGTCCTGACCGGCGGCACCGACGTGCACCTGGTCCTGGTCGACCTGCGCAACTCCGAGCTGGACGGCCAGCAGGCCGAGGACCGCCTCCACGAGGTCGGCATCACGGTCAACCGCAACGCCATCCCGAACGACCCGCGGCCGCCGATGGTCACCTCGGGTCTGCGGATCGGTACGCCGGCCCTGGCCACCCGCGGTTTCGACGCCGAGGCCTTCACCGAGGTCGCCGAGATCATCGCGCAGGCGCTGAAGCCGACGTACGACGCCGAGGGCCTCAAGGCGCGCGTCTCGGCGCTCGCCGCGAAGTTCCCGCTGTACCCGTCGCTCTAACGACGGCGCGGAAGGGCCCGGCCTCGTCTGTGCACGGGCCGGGCCCTTCCCATGCCCGCCGGCGTCCGCCACGGCGCCCGGCGGCCCGAGGACCCGGTATCGCGGCCCCCGTGGCGCGGGTGGACACCTGTCCGACCTGTCCACGTAATCCTTCCCACCTCGACCGGCAGCCAGGACGTTCACCTCGCCGCGTTAAGCTCGTCTGTCGGACAAAATCTGAACAATCCACCTCTCCTGCCCCCTCCCACCCCACGAGCAGACAAGGGAGTCCGCCACCGTGGCCATCTCCGTCTTCGATCTCTTCTCCATCGGCATCGGTCCCTCCTCCTCCCACACGGTCGGTCCGATGCGCGCCGCGCGCATGTTCGTGACGCGGCTGAAGAAGGACGGGGTGCTCGCCCAGACGGCCTCCGTGCGCGCAGAGCTCTTCGGCTCCCTCGGCGCGACCGGCCACGGCCACGGCACGCCCAAGGCCGTGCTGCTGGGCCTGGAAGGCCACTCCCCCCGCACCGTGAACGTGGAGACGGCGGACGACGAGGTGGAGCGCATCCGCAAGAGCGGCCGGCTGCGGCTGCTGGGCGCGGAGATAGGCGATGGCCACGAGATCGCCTTCGACGAGCCGAACCAGCTGATCCTGCACCGTCGGCGCTCCCTGCCGTACCACGCGAACGGCATGACGCTCTTCGCGTACGACGAGGCCGGCACCCCGCTCCTGGAGAAGACCTACTACTCGGTCGGCGGCGGTTTCGTCGTGGACGAGGACGCGGTCGGCGAGGACCGGATCAAGCTCGACGACACCGTGCTGAAGTACCCCTTCCGCTCCGGTGACGAGATGCTGCGCCTGGCGAACGAGACCGGCCTGTCGATCTCCTCCCTGATGCTGGAGAACGAGAAGGCCTGGCGCACGGAGGAGGAGATCCGCGAGGGCCTCCTGGAGATCTGGCGCGTCATGCAGTCCTGCGTCTCGCGCGGCATGTCCCGCGAGGGCATCCTCCCGGGCGGCCTGCGGGTCAAGCGCCGGGCCGCCGCCACGGCGCGCCAGCTGCGCACCGAGGGCGACCCGATGCTGCACCGCAGCGAGTGGGCGACGATCTACGCGATGGCGGTCAACGAGGAGAACGCGGCCGGCGGCCGTGTCGTCACCGCGCCCACCAACGGCGCGGCGGGCGTCCTGCCGGCCGTCCTGCACTACTACATGAACTTCGTCCCGGGCGCGGACGAGGACGGCGTGGTCCGCTTCCTGCTCGCGGCGGGCGCGATCGGCATGCTCTTCAAGGAGAACGCCTCGATCTCCGGCGCCGAGGTCGGCTGCCAGGGCGAGGTGGGCTCGGCCTGCTCGATGGCGGCCGGCGCCCTCGCCGAGGTGCTCGGCGGCACCCCGGAACAGGTCGAGAACGCGGCCGAGATCGGCATGGAGCACAACCTGGGCCTGACCTGCGACCCGGTCGGCGGCCTCGTCCAGATCCCCTGCATCGAGCGCAACGGCATGGCGGCGGTCAAGGCCGTCACGGCCGCGAAGATGGCCATGCGCGGCGACGGCAGCCACAAGGTCTCCCTGGACAAGGTCATCAAGACCATGAAGGAGACCGGCGCCGACATGAAGGTCAAGTACAAGGAGACCGCCCGCGGCGGCCTCGCGGTCAACGTCATCGAGTGCTGACCCCGTCCCGATGACCGCAGGGCCCGGCGCGTGCACGCGCCGGGCCCTGCGCCGTCCCGTACGGCGCCCGACGGACCCGGAACCGCCGGATCCGGCACGGCGTCCTTAGTCGTGCCACCAGTCCCCGTCTCTTGAGAATCGAGGGGACGTCATGATCCACGCCCGTCTCCGGCAGTTCGTGGCCCTGGCGGTCGGCGCCGTGCTCGCCGCCTGCCTGTCCTTCGCCGCGCCTGCCTCGGCCTCCTCCCTCACCCCGGCCGCCGCCGGCACCCAGGTCCAGACCCCGCTCGTCGTGAACGCCCGCTGGGGCGGGCACGCCACGTTCGACCGGATCGTCATCGACCTGCAGGGGTACGCCCCCACGGTGACCGTCACACCCGTCGCACAGCTCAGGTACGACGGTTCCGGGCAGCCCGTGCCGCTGGCCGGGAAGTACTTCCTGGAGATCCGCCTCAACCCCGCCGCCGCGCACAACGACGCGGGCGAGAGCGTCTACCACGGCCCCAAGCTCCAGAAGATCTACCTCAGCAAGCTCAAGGGCCTCGCCATGACCGGCGACTACGAGGGGTACGTGACCTTCGGCGCCGCCTTCGACACCCTCCCCTACTACCGGGCCTACAGCCTGCACTCGCCCGAGCGGTTCATCGTGGACATCGCGCACTGAACCCTCGGCCGCAGTACGCAGTCCGCACGGCCGGCCCGGGGCGTCGCACGCCCCGGGCCGGCCCGTGTCATCTGCGCCAGAACAGGTGGTGCGTGACGCCGCCGCCCGGGCTGGGCACGACGTCCCGGTGGAACCGGTCGAGCAGTTCCTCCGGCGACTCCCACAGCCTGGCCCCGGAGCCGATCTCCACGGGCGAGACCGCCACGTGCAGGGTGTCGACGAGGTCGGCGTCGAGGAACTCGCGGATCGTGGTCGCCCCGCCGCCGAGCCGTACGTCCCTGCCCCGCGCCGCTTCGCGGGCCGCGGCGAGGACCGCGGCCGGGTCGTCGTCGACGAAGTGGAAGGTGGTGTCGGAGAGCGTGAACGAGGGGCGCGTGTGGTGGGTCATGACGAACACCGGGGTGTGGAACGGGGGCTCCTCGCCCCACCAGCCCCGCCATTCGTGGTCGGCCCAGGGGCCGCGCTGGGGCCCGAACTTGTTGCGGCCCATGATCTCGGCGCCGATGTTGTACGCGAAGTCCCGGGTGAAGTAGTCGTCCAGGCCCCGGCTCCCGCCGGGGTCGGTGCGGTGGGGCCAGCTGGCCGTGGCCCCGGCCCACGCGAACAGGGCCCCGGGGTCGGCGTCGCCGAACGGCCGCTCCAGGCTCTGGTGCTCGCCGGCTCCGAACCCGTCCTGCGAGACGTTGAAGTTCTGGACCCTCAGCAGTTGCTCCACGCGCTTCCTCCCGCCTTCACCGGTGCTCGGGGTTGGGGAAGTCGAAGCGGCAGCCGGCGTCCCACAGGGAGCGCTGGTTGCCGTGCGCCGGGATGCCGCCGGAGCGCTTGAGCAGGGCGGCCAGGTGCATGAGGTTCCAGGACATGATGGCGGTGTTGCGGTTGGTGAAGTCGTTCTCGGGGCCGCCCGAGCCGGGGTCGAGGTAGGAGGGGCCCGGGCCGGCCTCGCCGATCCAGCCCGCGTCGGCCTGCGGCGGGATCGCGTAGCCGAGGTGCTGGTCGCTCTCCCAGCCGTGGTCGGTCATGTCCGGCCGGACGCCCGTCGCGAGGTCGTGGTCGACGGCGCGGATGAGCGAGGTGCGGGCGCCCGCGGACTCCATGACCGCCCGGCTCCTGTCGATCAGGCCCTCGGTGTTGCCGGTCTCGGGCGAGCGCTTGAGCGTGCAGTTCACGTAGAGGGCGGTGAGGTCGGCGTAGTGCGCACGGTTCGCGGTGTTCTCGTCGGCAGCCACGCAACCCAGCGTGCGCAGCGTGCGGGGCGGCCGCCACCGGGCCTGGCCCGTACGGGGGCGGCCGCGCGGAGGTGAGCGCGGTGGCCGGCCCGCCGCGTACCTAGGATGGCGGCATGTCCCTGCCGCACGCCATCCTCACCGCCCTGCTCGAGAAGCCCTCGTCCGGGCTGGAGCTGACCCGGCGGTTCGACAAGTCCATCGGGTACTTCTGGTCGGCGACGCACCAGCAGATCTACCGCGAGCTCGGGCGGCTGGAGGAGGCCGGGCTGATCCGGGCGCTGCCCAGCGAGGTGCCCGTGCGGGGCCAGAAGAAGGAGTACGAGGTGCTGCCCGCGGGCGGCACGGAGCTGGCCCGGTGGGTCGCGGAGAGCCAGGACCCCAAGCCGATGCGCGATCCGCTGCTGCTGCGGATCCGGGCGGCGGGCGTGGTGGGGCCGCAGGGCCTCGGCCCCGAGCTGCGGCGCCATCTGGAGCTGCACCGGCGCCAGCTGGCGCAGTACGAGGCCATCGAGGAGAAGGACTTCCCGCCGGGGCGCGACGCCGTGGAGGACCGGCTGCGCCGGCTCGTCCTGCACGGCGGGATCGCCCTGGAGACGTTCTGGCTGACCTGGCTGGAGGAGGCCCTCGCCGAGGTCGGCGACATGTCCGGCCCGCAGGCCTGAGGCCCCGTGGGGGCCCGGAGCCCTCGGCGCGTGCCGCTGCCGCACGGCTCCGCCCCCGCCCGGGCGGACCGGGGCGGGGGCGGAGCCGAAGGGACTACTTGTTCAGGGAGGCCCAGAACTCGTCGAAGCTCAGCAGCTTGTCGCCGTTGGCGTCCTTGGAGGCGACGACGGAGTCCGCGACGGCCGGGGTCACGTGGGCGTCGCCCATCGAGCGCATCGCGGCGCTGTACTCGTCGGCCGTGATGAAGCCGTCACCGTTCACGTCGAACCTGTCGAACGTAGCCCGTGCGCTCTCGATGTCCGCCACTGGGTCCACCCCTTCTTGGTGCTTGTTGACCGGCCCAGGGTAGCGGCACGCGGGGCGGCCGGACCCCCCGGGTCCCGGCCCCGGGGGCGCAGCGGGCCCGGCGAGATCCACGAGGCGCGACCTAGCGGAAGATGCCGGTGTGGCCGAGCGAGTAGCGGCCTGGCTGCGGGTAGACGGCGAGGCCGTGGGGGCCGCCGCCCACCGGGATCCGGGCGAGCTGCTTGCCGGTCACGGTGTCGACCGCGTACACCTCGGAGTTGTAGCGGCCGGACAGCCACAGCACCTTGCCGTCGGCGGAGACGCCGCCCATGTCGGGGCTGCCGCCGTCGGGCAGCGTCCACTTCTTGGTGAGCTTCTTCTGCGGGAAGTCGTAGACGGAGATGGTGCCCTCGCCTCGGTTGGAGACGTACATCTCCTTGGAGTCGCGGCTCACGTAGAGGCCGTGGCAGCCCTTGCCGGTGGGCAGCAGCTTCGGGGTCTCGAAGGTGTCGCCGCTGAGCACCCACATGCCGTGCGCCATCATGTCCGCGACGTAGAAGGTCTTGCCGTCCGGGGAGACCTTGACGTCCTGCGGCATCGCGCCCTCGAACGGCAGCTTCTGCTGGCCGACGACCTCCATCCGCTCGGTGTCGACCTTGAGGAGTTCGCCGGAGAACTCGCAGCTCACGATGAAGTAGCGGCCGTCGGCGGAGAAGTCGGCGTGGTTGACGCCGTAGCAGGTCACCGGGACGGTCTTCACGCGGTCCATGGTGTGCGGGTCGCGGAAGACCAGCTCCTTGTCCATCGAGGCCATGACGATCGCGTACTTGCCGTTGGGCGTGAAGTACAGGTTGTACGGGTCGTGCACCTCGACGGGCTTTCCGGCCTCGCCGGTCGCGGGGTTGATCGGGGTGAGCGTGTGGCCCCGGTTGTTGTTGACCCACAGGGTCTTCAGGTCCCAGGAGGGGACGACGTGCTGGGGCTGGACCCCGACCGGGATGGTGTCGATGACCCGGTAGGTCTCCGGGTCGATGACGGACACGGTGTTGGAGTTGGTGTTCGGCACGTAGACGCGGGACGGGAAGTCCTTGACCACGGGGGAGAGTTTGCCCGGCCGGTCCGCCGCGTAGACGTCGTTCGGATCCAGCAGGGGCGGCATGCCGGGCAGCCCGGGCGGGGCGGCCGGCACGGCCTTGACGGGCTTGGCCGGGCCCTTGGTGCCGAGCGCCTCGGCGGGCCCCTTTCCTGCTGATCCGCAGCCGGCCAGGGCGGCGAGGACCAGACCGGCCAGCAGCACGCCGGCATTCCGGGGAAGGCGGGTGGTCTTCATGGCGTCAGCAGCTCCGTGGTGGTCACCGCGCGCAGTTTGCGGCGCGCGAGTTCTTCGAGGAGGGGAGGCATCGCGTCGACCGTGTCCGCGTAGCCGAAGTGCAGGCTCACCACGGATCCGGGCCGGATCGTCCCGGTGACGTTGCGGATGACGGCCGCGGCGCCGGGCGAGGTGAAGTCGAGGGAGTCGACGTCGTACGAGAGGACGTGCGGGTAGCCCGCCCGCTGGGCCAGCTTCTGGACGAGCGGGGTCGCGTACTGCGTCTGGGAGGGCCGGAACCAGGTGCCGATGGAGCCGGTGAGCCGCTTGAGGCGCTGGGCGCAGCCGGTGATCTCGGCGTAGGCCTCCGCCTCGGCCATGTCGTTGATGGCGAGGTGGCGCTGGGTGTGGTTGCCGAGCTCGTGACCGCCGTCGAGGATCCGGCGGGCCATGTCCGGGTGGGCGTCGAGCCAGGAGCCGATCGCCAGTACGGTGACCCGCGCGCCCCCCTTCTCCGCCTCGGCCAGCGCCGCGCGCGCGAGGGCGGGCTCCCCGTTGCCGTGGAAGGTGAGGGCGACCCGGCCGCCGTCGCGCGGACCGTGGCCGATCTCCACGGGCTGCCCGGCGAACCGGCGCGGGGCGGCGGGGGCCGCAGCCCGCGCGGGCTTGGCCGGACGGGCCGGGCCGGGGGGCGGGGAGGAGGGCCCGGCGGCCGGACGGCCGGGGCCGCAGCCGGTGGTGATGCCGGCCGCCGCGGCGCCGGCCACACCGAGACCGGCCGCACGCAGAGCCGCACGCAGGGCCGCGCGGCGGCCTGGATGTGAGAGCACCTGCCCATTTAAGAGGTGGATAGCCCGGAAGGTAATGATTGACCCATTTCGGGACGTTCACCGAAGGGGCGGATCGGGCGGCCCATCCGCCGCGTGATCAACGATTTACTCAGAGCAGTCGATAGTTATTCATCGAATGCGAGGCCCGTGGCTCACCTCGCCTAGGATTTAGCTAGAAAGTCTTATGATTTGCACACTTATGTCCAAGTAGGGACTTTTGGCGTTCGAGCCCTCGTCTGTCATAGTCGAAACCACGACTTCCCATTGACCCGAGCGAAGTCACCACGCCGAGGATCACACCCCCTTCGATCCTCGGCGCACCCATGAAGCCCCCACAGCGCCCCACGCGGCGAGCCGGGGGCTTCAGGCGTTCTGGCGGTCGGCGACCCGCATCTCGAACCAGGTGATCTTGCCGCGCGGCAGCAGGTCGGCACCCCAGCGGTCGGACAGCTTGTCGACGAGGAAGAGGCCGCGGCCGGTGGTGTCCAGTTCGTGGACCGGCATCAGGCAGGGCAGCCCGCGCGAGGGATCGCGCACCTCCACCCGGATCCAGCCGCGGCGCCGCAGCATGCGTAAGCCGAAGGAGCGGGCTCCGGTGTGGCGGACCGCGTTGCCGACGAGTTCCGAGACCAGCAGGACGGCGTGCTCGGAGATCTGCGGAGAGAGGCCCCAGAGGCGGATCACCACGCACTGGGTGAGCCGGCGGGCGGTACTGGCCGACTCCGGCATGGACGGCAGGGTCACTTCCGCCTCGGCCGGGTTGCCGTACAACTCCAGCGCCTTGAGGCCCTGTTCCTCCTCGACGGCCGCCGTGAGCCGTACCGCCGAAGCACCGCCGCGCTGCTGCGGCTGTTCCACACCCTCCAGGCCCGCCATGCACCCATCATGGACGGCCCGCCTGCCGCCCCGGGCCGTTCCACAGGAAAACACCCCCCGGATTCAACAAATCCAAGGGGGTGCCCTGTCATATGCGGGAGGCAACGAGGCGGCCCGAAAACCGGCCCTGACCTGGCGTGACGCACCGCACGGAAGTGATCACAGCGAGTTGATCACCGATTCTGCTTAAGCCTGCCTTAAGGCCTGGCTAATCCACCCACAGGGAGGACCGCCCGGCCGGGATCAGACGAACTTCGCCTTGCCCGGGCCCTCTTCGACGAAGCTGCGCATGCCGCGCTCGCGGTCCTCGGTGGCGAACAGGCCCGCGAACCAGTTGCGTTCGATGGTGAGCCCGGTGTCGATGTCGGCCTCCAGGCCCGCGTCCACGCACTCCTTCGCGGCGCGCAGCGCGATCGCCGGCCCCTGCGCGAGCTTGGCCGCCCAGGCGTGCGCCTGCTCGTACACCTCGTCGGCGGGCACCACGCGGTCGACCAGACCCAGGGTGAACGCCTCGTCGGCCTTGACCATGCGGCCCGTGAAGATCAGGTCCTTGGCCCTGGAGGGGCCGACCAGCCGGGACAGCCGCTGGGTGCCGCCCGCGCCCGGGATCAGGCCGAGGAGGATCTCGGGCTGGCCGAGCTTCGCGTTGTCGGCGGCGATCCGGTAGTCGGCGCACAGCGCGAGCTCGCAACCGCCGCCCAGCGCATAGCCGGTGATCGCCGCGACGACGGGCTTGGGGATGCGGGCGACGGCGGTGAAGGCGTCCTGCAGCGCACGGGACCGGACGACCATCGCCGCATGGTCCATCGTCTGCATCTCCTTGATGTCCGCGCCCGCCGCGAACACCTTCTCGCCGCCGTAGATGACGACCGCGCGGACGTCGGCCCGGTCGGTCGCCTCCACCGCGAGCTCGCGCAGCCGGTCCTGGGTGGCGATGTCCAGGGCGTTCATGGGCGGCCGGTCCAGGCGGATGGTGCCGACGCCTTCGGAGACTTCGAGAGAGATGGTCATACGGGCCAGGTTAGCGTCGGTTAACGTGAAGTGGCCCGGTGCTGTGGGTCACAGCACCGGGCCACCCGGATCGCGTGCGCGGCGTACGCGGAACGGCTACTTGATCCACTCCGCCCACGGCATGTTCCAGCCGTTGAGGCCGTTGTCCGGGGCGATCTGCTTGTCCTTGGAGTTCTTCACGACGACCACGTCACCGATCAGCGACTCGTCGAAGAACCAGGCCGCGGGCTGCTTGGAGTCGCCCGCGCCGCGGACGTCCTTGAGGCCGATGCAGCCGTGGCTGACGTTCGCCGAGCCGAAGGTGCCCGCGGAGGCCCAGTAGTTGCCGTGCACGAACGTGCCCGACTGCGACAGGCGCATGGCGTGCGGGACGTCGGAGATGTCGTACTCGCCGCCGAAGCCGACGGTCGCGCCGTTCATCCGCGTGACCTTGTACTTCTCGCTGATGACCATCTGGCCGTTGTAGGTCGTGGTCGACGGGGCGCCCGCGGTGATCGGGACGTCCTTGAGGACCTGGCCGTCACGGACGACCTGCATCGTGTGCGCGGCCGCGTCGACCGTCGAGACCTGGGAACGGCCGATGGTGAAGGTGACCGTGCGGGTCTGCTTGCCGTAGACCCCCGGGCGGCCCTCGACGCCGTCGAGGGCGAGCTTGACGGTGACCTTGGTGCCCGCGGCCCAGTAGTTCTCGGGGCGGAAGTCGAGGCGGTCGTTGCCGAACCAGTGGCCCTCGATCGGCACGGCCGGCTCGGCCGTCACGGTGATGGCCTTCTCGACGGCCTCGGGGTTGGTGATCCCACGGGTGAAGTTGATCGAGACGGGCATGCCCACGCCGACGGTCGAGCCGTCCTCGGGCGTGTAGTGGCCCACGAAGGTGTTGGTCGGGGTCAGGGTCGTGAAGGTGGTGTCCTTGGCGGACTCCCGGCCGGCCTCGTCCTTGGCGACCGCGTGCACCTTGTACTCGGTGGCCGAGGCCAGGTGGCGGGCCGGCTCCCAGCTCGCGCCGTCGTCGGAGAGCTTGCCCTCGACCGCGTTGCCCTTGGTGTCGGCGACGGTCACCGTGCTGAGCTTGCCGCCGGTGCTCGTGATCTTCAGGACGCCGCTCGTGGCGACCTCCTTGGCCCCGTCGTCGGGCTTGACGCTCACGACGGCCTTCGAAGCCTCGGTACCGGTCTTGCCGCCACCCCCGGCGTTGTCGCCGCCGCTGCCGTTGCTGTTGCCGCCGCCACCGCCACTGCAGGCGGTGGTGAACAGCAGGGCCGCTCCCAGCAGCAGGGCCGGCAGGCCCGTCCGGGCGCGGCCGCGTATCGGCTGCAGGTTCACTCGTGTTCTCCCCATGTCCCCCGCGCGCGGACTGTCGCGCGCATGTCGACAGGAAATCACACGGGAGGATCACGATGAGCCACGGTCTTGTCACCGTTCCGTCCCAAGTGCCGCGAAACGGCGGGGACGGCTTGCGGGGTCAGTCCTCGGTGCCCGGCTTGGTGCCCCAGACGTAGACGGCGTCGCCCTCGGCGAGCAGGTCCCAGAGGCGTTTCGCGTCCGGTTCGGTGAGGTTGACGCAGCCTGCGGAACCACCCGTTGTGTAAAGGGATCCGGGGGATCCGTGCAGGGCCTGGCCCCCGTCGAAGAACTGGGCGTGCGGCATGGGCGTGCCGTAGAGCGTGGAGACGTGGTCCTTGCTGCGCCAGTACACATCGTGCCAGCCGGTCCGGGTCTCCTGGTAGTCGCGCCCGGTGCGGATGGGCACGGGCGGGAAGACGATCCTGGCCCCTCTCTGCACCCACAGCAGCTGGCGCTCCAGGTCCACACACGTGACGCGATGTTCGCGTTCGGGGCACTCGCCCGCGGCGTTGGGGTCGGGACGGGCCGTGACGACGAGCATCGTGCGGTAGGTGGCGACGCCCGGGTAGCCGTCGGCGGGGCTGACGCCGTTCGTGCGTTGGAAGGCGCGGACGGCGTGGCAGTCCGCGGTGGACTGCACCCCGTCGACCGGCCGGCCCAGGTGGTCCTCCAGCTCCCGCTGGTAGGGGCCGGTGCCCGCCACGCACGCGTTCTCCGGTTCTGCCGGGGCGGCCACCGCCGGGGACGGGAGCGGGACCGCCAGTGCGAGCAGGGCGCCGAACACGGTCATCCGCGCCACCCGGCCGATCCCCTGACGTACGGCCATCCGGGCCTCCTCCGGTCCGTGAACGCGACGGTCACGGACCAGCCAACCCGTCGGGCCGCGGTACGGCTCGCGCTGCTGCGCCGCCGGGGTGAGGAGGTCACTCCAGCGGCGCACCGGCGCGTACGGTCCGGGCCCGGCGGCCGTCGTTCCCGCCCACGGTGGGGATCTGCTCGGCACGCTTGTTGTAGACCGTGACGACGAGTCTGCGGCCGGATGCGCCGTCCAGCCGCCAGGGGCCCGCCACCGGGTTCTTCGGCAGCACGTAGCCCTCGGGGACGTCCTTCTCGACCAGGAAGTACGCCCCGTCGGCGAGCCCCTCGAAGTCGCACGTACCGTCGGTGTCGGTGGCGCAGCCGGGCCTCGCACGATGGTCGGCGTCCACGCCCGCGGTCTGCAGGCCGGTGGTGCCGTTGGTCTCCTTCCAGATCTGGAACACCGCGCCGTGCAACGGCGCACCGGTCTTCCCGTCCCTCTTGCGGACCCGGATCCCGCCGCCGTACGCCGCGTCCCGCCGGCGGCCGGGGACGTTGACGATGATCCCCTCCCGGGCGGCGCCCTCGCCCAGGTCGAAGCCGGCGAACGGTTCGTCGGGCCGGTCGTAGCCGGCGGGGACCTCGACCTGCACCGCGTAGTACGTCTCGCCGGTCGGCAGCTCCACCGAGCAGACGCCCTTCGCGTCGGTCACGCAGACGGCGTCGTGCCGCTCGTCGGCGTCCTGACCGCTGCTCTGGAGGCCGGCCCGGTCGTTGGCCTCGCGCCACAGCTCGAACCGGGCCCCGGACAGGGGTGTTCCGGTGTCCGCGTCGGTGCTGCGCAGCACCGCCCGGGCGGTTCCGGGCGGTGCCTCGGGCGGAGCGGCACGGGCCGGGGCCGCCGCGGCGAGCACCACCGCGGCGGTGAGACCGATGGGCCATGCCCTCATCGTCCTGGCTGTCATGTCGCTCCGTCCGTCGTACGGGCCGGGATCAGGCCCGGGGGCCCTTGGCGTCCTTCGGGTGCTTGGCGTCCTTCGGGTGCTTGGCGTCCTTCGGGTGCTTCGGGTGCTTGTGGTGCTCGCCCTTGCCCTTGCCGTGGTCGCCCTTGCCCTTGCCGTGGCCGTCGCGCCGGTTCTGGAGCGTGACCACGAGCCGCCGGTCCGGGGTGGCGCCGTCCAGCCTCAGCGGCCCGGTCACGCGGTCCGCGGGCAGGGCGTAGCCCTCGGGCACGGCCGTCTCGACGAGGTAGTACCAGCCCTCGGGGAGCCGGCCGAAGTCGCAGGCCCCACCGCGGTCCGTGGCACAGCCGTCCGCCGCCCGGCGGTCGGCGTTGATGCCGCGGGTCTGGAGGCCGGCGGTGCCGTTGGTCTCCTGCCACACCTCGAACACCGCGCCGCGCAGCGGCCGCCCGGTCTTGGCGTCCTGCTTCAGGACCCGGATGGAGCCCTCGTACCGCTCGTTCCTCGTGTTCGGGACGGCGACGACGATGCCGTCCGCCACGTCGCCCTCGGTCAGGTCGAAGCGCGTGACCGGGTCCGCCGGCGGTTCGTATCCGGCCGGGACCGCCGTCTCCCGCCAGTAGTACGTGCGGCCGACCGGCAGCTCCACCGTGCAGGTGCCCTCGGCGTCGGTCACGCAGGCGCCGTCCAGCCGGGTGTCACCGCCCGGGGTGACGGGCTGGAGCCCGGCGCTGCCGTTGGTCTCCCGCCACAGCTCGAACCGCGCGCCGGGCAGCGGCAGGCCCGTCGCCCGGTCCGTCTTGCGCAGCACCACCCGGGCGCCGTCCGGCGGTTCCGGGCTGCGCCGGTTGTCCGCCTCGTACCGGACGCCCGCCTGCGCGTTCTCGGCCGTCAGGGTCAGCTCGTGGACCGGCTGGGCCGGCACCTCGTACCCGGGGGGCGCCTGGGTCTCGCGCCAGTAGTACGTGCCGGGCGTCGTGGTCTCCCGGCACAGGCCGCTCGCCGGCGTGGTGCACCCGGTGACGAGGGTGTCGGCGCCCGGGCCGGCGGGCTGCAGGCCCGCCGCGCCGTTGGTCTCCCGCCACAGCTCGAACTGTGCCCCCGCCAGCGCCGCGCCCGTCTCGGCGTCCCGCTTGAGGACGGAGACCGAGCCGGTCACCGGGGCCGGGCCGCCGCAGTCGGGCAGGTCTCCGTCGAAGGGGTAGGCGTGGAACTCCTGGCCGCCGCCCCCGCCGGTGTCGCTGCCGTGGGTGACGGAGCCGGTGGTGAAGAAGCGGCCGTTGATGCCGGGCAGGGTGATCGTGGTCTCGGAGCGCTGCTGCCCCATCAGGAAGCTGCCCTGGAACTGGCCGCCGCCGGTCAGCCGCACGGTGGTGGCGTCGGGGAAGTTCCACAGCAGGCGGTCGCGGTAGGCGTTCAGGGGGTCGGTGTCCGCGATGCCGCCGCTGTAGGTGTTGATCGTGCGGGCGGCACCCAGCACGTTCACCAGGACGGTGGCCGTGGCCGGGATGCGGGCGAACCGGATGCCCTGCTGGCCGCCCCCGTTGCCGACGAGGTTCGCGTCGACGTTGAAGACCTGGAGCGCGGAGGTGCCGTCGCCGGTGAACACGGTCTCGAATCCGCTGTTGACGACGGTGCCGGTGGCCGGGCGCGGCTGCCCGCCGACCCGGGCGTAGCACTGGCTGGCGGCGCTGAGCCGGTCGCGCAGTCCGGCGTACGGGGCGACGGCGGCGGGGTCCGGGACCAGGCGGCCGGAGACGACCCCGGTGACGGCGCCCGCATGGCGGATCACCCCGCCGTCGGCGAGGAGGCGTTCGCCCTGGGCGACGGTGACGCCTGCGCCGGTGGTGAGGAAGTCGGCCCCGTCGGGCGGCGGGACGAGCGATCCGGCACCGACGATCCCGACGTTGTAGCGGCTGTCGCCGCCCGCCAGCTTGTCCTGGTCGAAGCCGCCGAGGACGACGAGGCGGCCCTCGGCCTCGGAGGCCCGTCCCCGGACCCGGAAGTCGCCGCCGGCGAAGATGTTGATGCCGTTGTCGCGGCCGCGCAGGACGCCGTCGCTGTTGATCGGCGGGTACGGGTCCGGGCAGCGGCCCGGGACGCACGGACCCAGCCCGTCGGGCAACGGCGCCCGGGCGGCCGCCACCGGCCGGTCGGCGCCGGGTCCGGCGGCGACGGCCGTGGGGGCCGCGGCGGCCAGCACGGCGCCGACCGCGAGCCCGAGGGTCCACTTCCTTGCTGACATGACGCTCCGTCCGTTCCGTGCTGCCCTGAGGTGCCCTGACAGGCTGGGGGCAGGGGTCGGCGGGGCGGGGCGCGGACACTCTCGGCTACGGCATTCCGATCACACGAGTCACTCTTGCGGGGGGTCGTGCGCCGTTCAGGCGACGGCGGAGCCGGCCACCCAGTCCGCCCAGGACATGTTCCAGCCGCCCAGCCCGTTGTCGGCGGCGACCGTCTTGTCCTGCGAGTTGACGACCTCGACCACGTCCCCGATCAGGGTCCGGTCGAAGAACCACCCCGCCGGGGTGTCGGAGCCGCCGCCCTTGTCGTCGCGCAGGCCCACGCAGCCGTGGCTGACGTTGGTGCTGCCGAAGGTGTCGGGGCTGGACCAGTAGTTCCCGTGCAGGAAGGTCCCGGAGTTGGTCAGCCGCATGGCGTGCGGGACGTCGGGGATGTCGTACTCGCCGCCGAACCCGACGGTCTGGCCGTTCATCCGGGTGACGTCGAAGAGCTCCATCACCACCATCTTGCCGTTGTAGGTGGTGGTCTTGGGCGCTCCGGCGCTGATCGGCACGGTCGACAGCAGCTCCCCGTCCCGGCGGACCTCCATGGTGTGGGCGGCCGCGTCCACGGTGGAGATCTGGGAGCGCCCGACGGTGAAGGTGATCGTCTTGGACTGGATCCCGTACGAGCCGGGGGCGCCCTCGACGTCGCGCAGGGCCATCTGGACGGTGACCTTGGTCCCGGGCTTCCAGTACTGCTTGGGCCGGAAGTCGAGGCGTTCCTTGCCGAACCAGTGGCCGACGACCTCCACGGCCGGGTCGGAGGTGACCCGGATGGCGCGCTCCACCTCGGCGCGCTGTTCGATGGCTCGGCTGAACTTGAAGGAGACGATCATGCCGGTGCCGACGGTGGAGCGGTGCTCCGGCTTGAAGTAGCCGATGAACCGTTCCTCGGGGACGTAGGTGGTGAAGGTGGTGCGGCGGGCCTGGCGGCGGTTGTGCCCGTCGAGGGCGACGGCGTCCACCGTGTACTTGGCGGCGAGGGCGAGCCGCCCGGCCTGCGGGGTGGGGCTCCAGCTGAGCCCGTCGGCGGCGATGGCGCCGGGGACCTCCTCCTGCTGCGCGTCCTCCACCTTGGTCACCTTGACCCGCTCCAGCCGCCCCTCGGGGACGGTGACCGTCAGCCGCCCGTCGGCCGGCACGCCCTTGGCATTGTCGGCGGGGGTGATGCGGATGGCTTCGTCCGGCGAGCGGACTCTGCCGGGGAGCTGGATCTCGACGGGCGATTTGCCGTCCTGGGTGCAGCCTGCCGCCCCGCCCAGCAGGCCCGCCCACACCGCCACGGCGGCCAAGCCCGCCCCTGCCCGCCTCGTCAGAAGTGTCACGTTCCCTCCAACGACCGGGCCCTCCGGGGGAAACGTGAGCGCGGGCCACGTTCCGGGCAGAACAGTCCGGGCAGAACAGTGGGAAGGACCAGACGGGGGCGGGCCCGGGCCGGGACGCCGGGGCCACATACTCCCCTCCCCCCGCCGGTACCGAAGAGCCGTGGAGGCGGGCAGTGTCGAGCGCAGCCGAGCAGGAGGCGGTGGAAGCCGTCAGCAACGCCGTCGGAGCGGTACGGAGCGGACAGGCCGCGCCCGTACCGCACATCGACGGCCCATCGGGCGGCCCACTGGGCCATCAGTCGAACGGACGGCCGGACGGCCGGACCAACGGCCAGGTCAGGGGGCAGGTTCCACGGGCACAGGCACGCCCGGCCCCGGCGGTGTGGCCGGGGTCCTCGCATCCCCTGGGGGCCCGCTTCCACCACGGTCCGGACGGGACCGCGGGCACCAACTTCGCTGTGTGGGCGCAGGGCGCGGAGGCGGTGGAGGTGTGCCTCTTCGACGAGGGCGGGGCCGAGACCCGCTGCGTGCTGACGGAGCTCACGCACGAGATCTGGCACGGTTTCGTGCCGGGCGTGCGCCCGGGACAGCGGTACGGCTTTCGGGTGCACGGCCGCTGGGATCCCTGGACGGGCGCCCGGTTCAATCCGGCGAAGCTGCTCCTGGACCCGTACGCACGGGCCGTGGACGGGGCGGAGGGGAATGACTACGGCGCCCTGCCGCCGGAGGTGTACGGGCACGTCCGGGACTGGCCGCAGCAGTACATCGCGGACACCGTGCGCGACGACCGGGACTCCGCGCCGTTCGTCCCCAAGGGCGTGGTCGTGCACGACGACGACGACTGGGCGGACGACGTCCGGCCGAAGACGCCCTGGGCCGATTCGGTGATCTACGAGCTGCACGTGCGCGGCTTCACGATGCGCCATCCGGGTGTTCCCGAGGAGCTGCGCGGCACCTACGCGGGTCTCGCCCATCCGGCGGCGGTCGAGCACCTGGTGAAGCTGGGCGTGACGGCGGTCGAGCTGCTGCCGGTGCACCAGTTCGCCCACGAGGACCACCTGCTGCGCAGGGGGCTGCGCAACTACTGGGGCTACAACTCGGTCGGCTACTTCGCCCCGCACGCGGGGTACTCGTCGAGCGGTACGGCCGGGCAGCAGGTCGGGGAGTTCAAGCGGATGGTCCGGGCGCTGCACGCGGCCGGGATCGAGGTCATCCTCGACGTGGTCTACAACCACACGGCGGAGGCCGGCGAGCTGGGACCCACGCTGTCGCTGCGCGGGTTCGACAACCGGGGCTACTACCGGCTCCAGTCCGACCAGCGCCGGTACGCCGACTACACGGGCTGCGGCAACACCCTGCACGCCGGGCGTCCGCACGTGCTGCGGCTCATCACGGACTCGCTGCGCTACTGGGTCACGGAGATGGGGGTGGACGGCTTCCGCTTCGATCTGGCTGCGGCGCTGGCCCGTTCGATGCACGACGTGGACATGCTGTCCCCGTTCCTGGCGGTGATCGCCCAGGATCCGGTGCTGCGGCGGGTGAAGCTGATCGCCGAGCCGTGGGACGTGGGGTCGGGCGGCTACCAGGTGGGGGCGTTCCCGCCGCTGTGGACGGAGTGGAACGACCGCTACCGGGATGCCGTACGGGACTTCTGGCGGGGCGCGCTGCCCGACGTACGGGACCTCGGCTACCGGCTGTCGGGGTCGAGCGACCTGTACGCGTGGGGCGGGCGGCGGCCGTACGCCTCGGTGAACTTCGTGACCGCGCACGACGGTTTCACCCTGCGGGACCTGGTGTCCTACGAGCGCAAGCACAACGACGCGAACGGGGAGGCCGGGCGGGACGGCACCAACGACAACCGGTCGTGGAACTGCGGGGCGGAGGGCGAGACGGACGACGCCCGCATCGGTGTGCTCCGCCGCCGCCAGCTGCGCAACCTGCTGACCACCCTGCTGCTGTCGACCGGGGTGCCGATGCTGGTGGCGGGCGACGAGTTCGGGCGCACCCAGGGCGGCAACAACAACGCGTACTGCCAGGACAACGAGACGGGGTGGGTGGACTGGTCGCTGCTGGAGGACCCGGCGTGGCAGTCGCTGTTCGCCCTGGCGGCCCGGCTGATCTCGCTGCGCCACGCCCATCCGGTGCTGCGGCGGCGGGCGTTCTTCTCGGGTCGGCCGCAGGGTGCGGACGGGCTGCGGGACCTGGCCTGGTTCACGCCGGCGGGCGTGGAGATGACGGAGCGGGACTGGTACGCGCCGGCGGCCGCGCTGGGGATGTACCTGTCGGGGCGGGACATCCCGGGCCGTGACGAGCGGGGCCGGCAGGTGACGGACGACAGCTTCCTCGTCCTGCTCCACACCGGTGACCGGCCGGCGGCGTGGGTGCTGCCGGGGGCGCCGTGGGCCGAGGAGTACGAGCTGGTCCTGGACACCTCCCTGGAGGAGCAGGGCGCCGTCCCCGGCACCCTGCACCGCGCCGGGGAGAGCCTGACCGTGCCGGCCCGGTCGGTGCTCCTGCTGAAGGTCAGCGGGTCTCGACCGACAGGAGCATCCGCTTGAGGAGGGCGGCGAGCGCGGCGCGTTCGGCGTCGTCGAGGGGCTCGATCATCTCGGCCTCGGCGATGCCGCGCCAGCGCATGGCCTCGGTCCACCGCCGGCGCCCCTCCTCGGTGAGCTCGACGTCGACCCGGCGGCGGTCGGCCGCGGCGCGCAGCCGCCGGACGAGGCCGGACTTCTCCAGGGAGTCGAGGCGGCCGGTCATCCCGGCCGGGGAGAGGAGGAGTTCGGCGGCGAGCTCGGCGGAGGGAGCCCGCCAGGGTGTGCCGCGGGAGGCGAGCCGGTGCATCGTCTCGAACTCGAAGGCCTGCAGCCCGGTCTCGGCGAGCGCCCGCTCCTTGCCGTGCGAGACGTGCTTGGCGAGGAGCTGGATGCGGGTGATGACGGCTTCGGTGGGCACGTCGAAGGGCACTTTGCCGGTCCACCGGGCGATGTGCCGGTCAACGGAGTCCTCGGCGGGCTCCGTTTGCGACGGCCGGGCGTCCTCGGGCACGACCGCCGGTCCGTGCGGGCCGTCCGGGCCCAGGGGGGAGGCCGTTCCCGCCCGGTGGGCCGGCACGGCCCCGGATCCCGCCTCCGCTGCGGCGGCCCGTCCTGCCGCGCGCTGCGCCCGGCCCTCGGCCGCCTCTCTGCCCATGCCCGCATTATGTCCCGTCCCCCGCCGAACTCCGGGCCAATATTTCGTTGACGAATGATTCGCTGGCGAAATAATGTCCGTGCATGATCACGCCGATACGGCGGCTGCTCGTCGGCCGCACCTTCGCCGCCTTCGCCTCCGCGCTCGTCCCCACCACCCTCACGCTGGCCCTCCTGCGGGCCGGCTCCTCCGGCGACCTGGGCCTCGTACTCGCCAGTGAGCTGCTGCCCATGCTGCTCCTGCTGCCCGTCGCCGGGGTTGCCGCCGACCGGTTCCCCGCCCGGCGGGTGGTGCTCGTCGCCGACCTCGTCCGGGCGGCCGCCCAACTGGCCACCGGCGTCCTGCTCCTGACCGGGCTCGACGGCCGGATCCCGCAGCTGGCCGTGCTCGCCGCCGTGACCGGGGCCGCGGTGGCCTTCGGTACGCCCGCCGTACGCACGCTCGTCGCGGCCGCGGTTCCCGAGGACGGGCGGCTGCGCGTCAACACCCGGCTCGGGGTGGCCACCGGGCTCGCGAACGTCGCGGCTCCGGCGGCCGCCGGCTCGCTGGCGCTGACCGTCGGCGGCGGCTGGGCCTCGCTGCTCACCGCGGCGCTCTTCGCCCTCTCCGCGCTCACCCTCGGCGGCCTGCGCACCACCCCGGCCCCGCGTACCGCGCCGCGCGCCGCCTTCGGCGCCGAACTGCGCGCGGGCTGGGCCGAGACCCGGCGCCACCCGTGGTTCCGCACCAACGTGCTGGCGCACGGGGTCTGGCACCTGGCGGCCGGGCTGCTCCTGACCCTCGGCCCGGCAATCGCCATGGAGAGCCTGGGCGGCGAGGGCTCCTGGGTGGTGATCGCCCAGGTCGGCACGGTCGGCATGCTCGCCGGCGTGTGGACGGCCGGGCGGCTGCCGCTGCGCCGGCCGCTGTTCGGCGTGGCTTTCGGGGCCGCCGCCCAGGCGCTGCCGCTCACCGCCTTCGCACTGCGCCTGCCGCTCCCGGTGACGGCGGCCGCGTTCTGCTGCGCCATGTTCGGGCTGGGGGTGCTGAGCCCGCTGTGGGAGACGGAGATGCAGCGCCGCATCCCGCTGGAGACCCTGGGCCGGGTCGGATCCTTCGACACCCTCATCTCGTTCGCCGCGCGCCCGTTGGGGCTGGCGGTGGCCGCCCCGCTGGCCGCCGCCGTCGGGTCCACGGCTCCCCTGCTGGTCGCGGCCGCCCTCAGCGCCGGCGCGAACCTGTCCGTACTGCTTCTTCCGGACGTCCGCAGACATCCGGAACCGACCCGCTCATCTGTGCTGCGATGATGTGTTCGACATCGTCGCTGAGGGGAGCCCCTGCATGGGCAGAGTCGGTACCGCGCTGGGGGAACTGCGCGGGGCGCAGAAGTCCGCGAAGGGCGTGTCGCTCTACTCGCGGTTCGTCAACCGGCCCACCGGGCGCTACCTGGCCGCCGGTTCGTACGCGCTCGGGCTCACCCCGAACCAGGTGACGCTGATCAGCGCCGCCT
Source organism: Streptomyces erythrochromogenes (assembly GCF_036170895.1). Lineage (NCBI taxonomy): Bacteria > Bacillati > Actinomycetota > Actinomycetes > Kitasatosporales > Streptomycetaceae > Streptomyces > Streptomyces erythrochromogenes. The sequence goes on from NZ_CP108036.1 coordinate 2,823,441, forward strand.
TCAGCTTCGCCGCGGTGGCCGCGGTCGCGCTGACCGGGCCCTCCTGGGCGCTGGGGATCGCCGTATGGGCCGCGCTCGCGGTCGGCTTCGCCTTCGACTCGGCCGACGGGCAGCTGGCCCGGCTGCGCGGCGGCGGCAGCGCGGCCGGCGAGTGGCTGGACCACGTCGTGGACGCCGCGAAGCTCACGGCGCTGCACTCGTGCGTGCTGATCGCGTTCTACCGGTTCCCCGAGCAGTACGGAACGACGGCCGACGGCTGGCTGCTGGTGCCGCTCGGCTTCCAGTTCGCCGCCGTCGTCACCTTCTTCGGCGGACTGCTGACCGAGAAGCTGAAGCCGAGGCCGGCGCCGGGAAGCCCCGCCGCCGCGCCGTCGACCCTGCGCGCGGTGGCGCTGCTGCCCGTGGACTACGGGGTGTTCTGCCTGGTGTTCCTGCTGCTCGGCGGCGGAGAGCTGTTCGCGTGGGCGTACGCCGGACTGGGCGCGGTCGCCGCGCTGTTCCTGCTGGCCTTCCTCGCCAAGTGGTTCCGGGAGCTCAGCGCCGTTCGCCGGTGACCTGCCCCGGCGCGGCGGCCGGTTCCGCGAGCGCGTCCAGCGCCCGGCGCAGCTGGGTGCTGGAGGTGTGGACGGTGTAGGGGAAGTAGACGACGTCGACGCCGTGGGCGGCGAAGTCCTTCTCCAGCTTGTCGCCCTTGGAAGTGCCCCGCCAGTCGTCACCCTTGAAGATCACGTCGAAGCGGACCTGCTTCCAGGTCTCCACCTTGTCCGGGACCGTCTCGACGAAGGCGGCGTCGACGTACTTGACGCTGCGCACGATCTCCAGGCGCTCGACGAGCGGGATCATCGGGCGGCGGCCCTTGGCGAGTTCGGCCATCTCGTCGGAGACCACCCCGGCGACCAGGTAGTCGCACTGACTCCGGGCATGCCGAAGGATGTTCAGATGTCCGATATGGAATAGATCGTAGGCACCCGGCGCGTAACCGACTCGATACGGTCGGCGCGCAGGCGCTCCAATGTCGGACATGTACCGCTCCGTCATCTCTTCATCCCCAGCGGCCACACCCCCCGGTGCAGCGGATTAGCAGACAATAGCGTGCACGTTCCGCAGCACGCGGGTGAACGAATAGGGTGACGTGCGCATCATCCAGGGGAAGAGGGGACGCACGGTGTCCAGATCCGGTCAGCGGCGCATGCTGCTGGTTTCCACCAATTACGCTCCGGAGCACGCGGGCATCGGCCCGTACGCGACGCAGATCGCGGAGCACTGGGCGGATCTCGGCCACGAGACGCACGTCCTCGCCGGCATGCCGCACTACCCCGCGTGGTCGCTCGAGCCGGAGTACAAGGGGGCGCTCCAGCGCACGGAACAGCGCGCGGGAGTCACCGTGCACCGGCGCGCGCACACTGTGCCGCCCCGCCAGACCGCCGTGAAGCGGGCCCTGTTCGAAGGATCGATTCTGCTGCACGGCGCCGTGGCCCCGCCGCGGATGCCCAAGCCGGACGCGGTACTCGCCCAGATGCCCAGCCTGGCCGGCGGAGTGCTCGCCGCCCGGCTCGCGGCGCGCTGGAAGGTCCCCTACGTCCCGGTCGTCCAGGACCTGATGGGCGCCGCCGCGGCGCAGAGCGGGATCAGCGGCGGCGACAAGGCGGCCGCGATCGCAGGCCGCGCCGAGGCGTACGCCCTCAAGCGGGCCACCCTCGTCGGCGTCATCCACGAGACCTTCGTGGAGCGGGTCGTCGGCATGGGCGTGGACCCCGGCCGGATCCGCCTCGTTCCCAACTGGTCCCACGTGCCCAAGCCCACCAAGCCGCGCGGCGAGACCCGCCGTCACCTGGGGTGGAGCCCCGGCGAGACCGTCGTCCTGCACTCCGGGAACATGGGCCTCAAGCAGGGGCTCGAAGTCCTCGTGGGCGCCGCCCGGCTGGACCCGAAGGTCCGTTTCGTCCTGATGGGCGACGGCAGTCAGCGCTCCGCGCTCGCGGACCTCTCCGCGGACGTGCCGAATCTGGACATCATCCCCCCTGCCGCTGACGGCGAGTTCCCGGATATCCTCGCGGCGGCGGACGTTCTCGCGGTCACACAGCACGCCGCCGTGCTGGACATGAGCGTCCCGTCGAAGCTCACCTCCTACTTCCAGACCGGCCGGCCCGTCGTCGCCTCCGTGGCAGCGGAGGGCGGGACCGCCCAGGAGGTGGAACGCTCGGGCGCAGGGGTGCTCGTACCGCCGGAGGACCCCGAGGCCCTGCTGAAGGCCGTACGGGCCCTGGCGGAGGACCCCGAGGCCGCGGACGCACTGGGAGCGGCCGGGCCCCGCCACGTGGCGGCCCACCTGAGCCGTGAAGCGGGCCTGGCCCGCATCGACGCACTGATAGACGAAGCACTTGGGGGAACCCGGCCGTGATCGAGACGAACCGCCCGGCAGCGGCACCGGCCGACGACGAACCCGACCTCCTCAGGGACCAGTTCCGGCAGCTCCTGCGCTACCGCAGGCTGATCGGCGCGGGCATCGCCGTCGGCCTGCTGGGCGGCGTCTACCTCGGCATATCCACCGCCGACACCTACGTCGCCACCGCCGACGTGGTGCTGCGCGCGCCCACCGACGACCCGTTCAACCCGAGCCTCGCCCCCGACAAGGCGATCAACATCGGCTCCGAGCGCCAGGTCGCACTCAGCTCCTCCATCGCGAACGAGGCGGCGAAGAAGCTCGGGGTGTCCGCCAAGGACTTCGCCGCCCTGCGCGCCGGCCTCCAGGTGACCAACCCGCCGCAGACCATGGTGCTGCGCTTCACCTACACCGCGGACTCCCCCAAGGAAGCCGCCAAGCGCGCCAACGCGATGACCGAGGCCTACCTGCTCAAGCGGCAGGAGTCCCTCGACGCCACCCGCGACAAGATGGTCAAGGGCTACAAGGAGCAGCGCGACCCGATCGCCAAGCAGCTCGACGAGACGTCCAAGGAGATCGCCCGGATGCCCGCCGGCGCCGGACGCGACGCGGCCAGCTCCGCCAAGACCGACCTGCAGAGCGAGGTCGGCGGCTACAACACCAAGATCACCAAGCTCGAAGCCCTGGACATGACCCCGGGCCGGGTCACCAGTGCCGCGACCGCGCCCACCGCGACCGACGGCCCCGGCATCCTGATGTCCCTCGCGCTCGGCGCGGCCGTCGGCCTCGCACTCGGCCTGCTGGCCGCCTGGGTCCGGCTGGTCTTCGACCCGGCGCCGCGCTCCGAGGGCGACGTGGCCCGGGCCCTGCGCGCGCCCGTACTGGGCTACCTGCCGCGGGACCGGACGGGCGGCGGACCGCTGCTCGCCGCCGGCGAGGCCGACCCCCGGCTCGCCGAGGAGTACCGCTCGGTGGCCTTCCGCCTCGCCTACGACTCCCGCTTCGCCGACCGGCGCCGACTCCTCGTCGTCGCGCCCCGCGGCAGCAGCGAGACCGCGGCCGCGGTGGCCGTGAACCTCGCCGCCTCCTTCGCGGAGACCGGCAAGGACGTGCTGCTCATCGAGGCCGACCTGCGCACCCCGGTGCTGGCCAGCCAGCTGCCGACCGACGCGGGCGGCCGGCCCCGCTGGAGCCAGGGCCAGAGCGGCGCGCCCGCGCCCGGGCGCCACGCCGACTCCGAGTGGCCCGACGGACGCCAGCTCGTCGTGGACGCCGGGGAGTCCGGCTCGTTCGACCTGATCCCCGGTGACCGGGCGCGCAACGTCCCGCGCGCGCTGACCTCCGCGCGCGCCACCCGGCTGATCTCCGAGGCCGACGCCCCCAACTCCACCGTCGTCGTGCTGGCACCGCCCGTGCTCTCGTACGCCGACGCCCTCGCCCTCGTCGACCGCGTCGACGGCGTCCTGGTCGTCACCGACCCGCGCGCCATCCACCGCACCGACCTCATCCGGATCCGCGAGCTCATCAGCGGCGCCGGTGGCACGGTGCTCGGCGCGGTGCTGCACGCGCCGCTGCCCGGCGAGAAGCGCGGCAAGGGCAAGGGCGACAAGGGCGGGGCGCCCGCCGCCGGCCCGGCGGCGCCCGCGAAGCCGGGGAACAGCGTGCCGCAGCCCATCCCGTACGAGGTGGCGGAGCCCGAGCAGCACATCCCCGGTGACGGCACCGACACCGTCGCGCTGCGCACGGTGCGCATGGGCCGCAGGTGAGCCGACGCGGCCTCGCCGCCGTCGCCTCGGTCCTGGACCAGGCGGCCTCCAGCGCCACGAACATCCTGGTGCTGGTGCTGGCCGCCCGGCTGTCGTCGGCCTCCGCCTTCGCCGACTTCTCGATGGTCTACGTGGCCTTCAGCGTGCTCCTCGGGCTGAACATGGCCTACGTCGGCCAGAGCCTCGTCCTGCAGAAGGGCGAAGGGCTCGGCGCCGCCTGCCGGTCGGCCGCCGGCTTCACCGGGGCCGCGTCGGCCGCCGTGGGCGTCCTGCTCGCGGTGGTGGGCCTCGCCCTGCCCGGGGCCACCGGGCGGGCCTTCCTCGCGCTGGGCCTCGTCCTGCCGCTGGTGCTCCTCCAGGACGGGCTGCGCTACTGCTTCTCCGCGCTGCGCGCCCCCGAGCGGGCACTGGCCGCGGACGCGCTGCGGCTGGTGTGCGTGGTCGCCGCGCTGGCCGTGCAGCCCGAAGGGGCTTCGGCGGGACGGCTGGTGCTGGTGTGGGGCCTGTCCGCACTGCCCGCGCTGGCGGTGGGCCTGTGGCTGCTGCGGCCGTACGTACGAGGCTCCCGCGCGGACCTGCGGCCGTACCTGCGGCGGGGTCACCTGGGGCAGCGGTTCGTGGTCGAGTTCGCGGTGGGCAACGGCTCCAGCCAGCTCGCCGTACTGGGCCTCGGCGTCTTCGCGACACCACTGGCCGTCGGTGCGCTGCGGGGTGCGACCACCCTCTTCGGGCCGCTGAACGTGCTGTTCAACTCGGCGAACGCCTTCGGGCCGCCGGTGCTCGGCCGCCTCGGCGGCAAGCGTGCCACCGTACGGGCCACGGCGGCGCTGGGCCTGGTGCTGGCCGCGGTCGGCGCGGGTTGGGCGACCGCCCTGTACCTGCTGCCGGACCGGCTGGGCCGGGAACTCCTGGGCGACACCTGGGCGGCGGCGGCCGCGCTGCTGCCGGCCACGGGTGCGCAGTACGCCGTGATGGGCCTCGGCACCTGCGCGCTGCTGACCCTGCGGGTCCTCGCCCCGAAGGCCACGCTCTCCCTCCAGGTGGTCTTCTCGCTGCTGTCCGTGGGACTGCTGCTGGGCGGCTACGCGGTGTGGGGTGTGGCGGGCGCCGCGTGGGGCCTGGCGGCCGGCTCGGCGCTCAAGGCTCTGGCCGCCTGGCTCCGGGTGGCCCGGCTGCCGGCTGCCGTCCCCGTCGTGACCGAACCTGCCACCGCGCCTGCGGCCTGATCCGCTGCGCGGGCCTTCTCCCCGCCCCGCCCTTTCACCGTTTCCCGGGCTCCGCCCGGACCCGCGCCTCACACGCCGGCGAGGCTGGAATACAGCCCCAGCAGCGGTGCCGCGGCCGGGCGCGGAGGGGGTCCGGGTCGTGCCGAACCCAGCGGAGCGCTACCGCAGGGTGGTGGACTTGTCCGTGCGGTAGGTCGCGACCAGCGCAAGGCACAGGGCCGCGATCGCCACGCGTCCCGACGCCTGCAGCAGCGGTCCGCGCAGCAGGATGAAGGAGTAGCCCGCGACCAGCGGGACGACCACCGAGATCAGGCTGCCCGGCGGCGCCCTCCGCGTGGCGCGTTTCGCATAGCGCCGGTCGATGCGGGCCGAGGCGTAGCCCATGCCCAGCAGCCCCGCCCCCATCCCCAGCGGCCCGAAGTCGAGCCACAGCTCCGCCCAGATCGGGGAGGAGAGGTTGGTGTTGACCGTGCCCATCCACTGGCCGACCATCACGCCCGTGTCCCGCGGCTTGCCCTCCCAGACCGAGCGGGGCACCGCGAAGAAGATCGACCCGGCCAGCTGGCGGCCGTAGAAGTGCCCGGGGCCCGACTCCGAGAAGGTGATGGTGTTCGCGAACATGCCGATCTGGTCGTAGTCCTTGAGGGCCATCGGCTCCAGGAAGGACGTGGTCTCCACCGGCCGGTAGTTCTTCTCGTCGTACCGGAAGCGGTCCGCGAACGGGAAGATCAGGAGGGCGACGACCACCGCCATCGACAGCGCCACCCGGTACATCGCCGCGCTCACCGGGAAGACGGTGAACAGCAGCGCGAACATGACCGTCAGGAACCAGTAGCGCGGGTTCGAGATCGGGTTGTTGACGATCAGGTTGAGGCCGGCGAGCGCCGACCACGTGACGATGATCGACACCTTGCGGCGGGCGAACTTCGAGGTGATCAGCCAGCGCGTGTACAGGAGCAGCGCGAGCAGGGCCGGCACGGTGCCGAAGCCGCGCAGCAGGGCCTGGCCGGCCTGGCCGTCGCCGTTGGAGACGCCCGCCTCCTCGATGCCGGCGATGATCTCCTGACGGCTGGAGAAGAAGACCGCCGGGCCGCCCAGCTTCATGATGAAGGCGGCGCTGCACAGGAACGACAGGACCGTCAGGAGTTGGAGCCGGCGCCGGTGCGCCATGACGGGCCTCGACTCCTTCTGGGAGCCGCCCGCACGCCCGGCCGGCCGGTGACGGGCCAGCAGCACGCCGACGTCGAAGGCCGTGCAGCCGAGCAGCACCAGCCCGATCGCGACGGTCAGGTCCGAACGCGGGCCGACGACCGGCGTCGGCACCTGGCCGAGGACGGCCTGCGCGAGCGGGGCCACGCCCATCGCCATGTAGACGAACAGCCAGAAGGAGCCCTGGAGAAGTTTGCGGCGGCTGGTGAGCACCATCGCGGAGAGCCGGGCACCCGCGTACATGGTGAGCAGCAGCTGGAGCCAGAAGGCCGCGTCGCGGGCTCCGGCGCCCGTCTGGACGGCGACGAACAGCGGCAGGAAGACGGTGAATCCGAGTGCGAGCGGTACGGACAGCGCCCGGGAGAGCAGGGTCCGTGGAAGGGTCTCGCGACCCCACATGCTCTCGTCCTCGAAGCGGGACGGGACGGCCGGCTCGGCGGCCGGCACGGAGGGCTTGCGTATGTCCGTCGTCACTGCCGCCCCCACCCGATGTGCCTGGTCCGCGCGCAGTCTAGTCTGAGCGGGCCGCGCCCGGGGAGGCCGTGGCCGAGAGCACGATGGGGGCTTCTGTTGCGTGATCTTCCTTCCTTCACGCTGGCCGGGTACGACAAGGGGCGCGGACTGCTGACGCAGGCGCTCTGGTTCGCCGTGATGAACACGGTCTTCATGGCCTGGTTCTGTCCGGCCCGGCTGCGGGTCGCGCTGCTGCGTGCCTTCGGGGCGAAGATCGGCGAGGGGGTGCTGATCCGGCACAGGGTCCGCGTGCTGTGGCCGTGGAAGCTCACCGTCGGGGACCACGCCTGGATCGGCGAGGGCGTCTGGGTGCTGAACCTGGAGCCGGTGACCATCGGTTCGCACGTGTGCCTCTCGCAGGAGGCGATGCTGTGCACCGGCTCGCACGACCACCGGGCCGCCGACTTCCGCTACCGCAACGCGCCGATCACCGTCGAGGACGGCGCCTGGGTGGCGGTACGGGCGACCGTGCTGGCCGGGGTGACCGTCGGCCGGTGCGCCGTCGCGGGCGCCGGGGCCGTCGTGCACAAGGACCTGCCGGAACTGACCCTGCAGACCCAGGACGGGCGGCGCCGCCCGGTGGAGGAGCCCAAGTGAGTGCCGCGATGAGAGTCCTGCACGCCGTCACCCTGCACTCCCCCTCGCACGCCTTCGGCGGTCCGGTGCGGGTCGCACTGAATCTGACGAAGGGGCTGCGGGCACGCGGCCATGAGGCGCGGCTGCTCGCGCTGGGCGAGGGCTTCGACGAGTGGCCCACCTCCGTGGAGGGCGTGCCGGCGAAGCTGTTCCCGGCCCGCCGGCTGCTCCCCCTCGGCTTCAGCGGGATGACCTCGCCGGCGCTGCTGGCCTCGGCCGGGCGCCTGGTGCGGGACGCCGACGTGGTGCACGTGCACCTGGCGCGCGACCTGGTGACCCTGCCGGTGGCGCTGGCGGCGCTGCGCGCGGGCAAGCCGCTGGTGCTCCAGACCCACGGGATGGTGGACCCGAGCGGGAAGCTCCTGGCGAAGGTGCTGGACGCGGTGGCGGTACGCCGGCTGCTGCGCGGCGCGGACGCGGTGCTGTACCTGACCCCGCACGAGCGGGAGGGCCTGGACGCGGTGGTCGGCGCACCGCTGGCCAACACGGTCCGGCTGATCAACGGGACCCCGGCGCAGGAGGAGCGGCCCGCGCCGGAGGGGCCGCCGCGCATCCTGTACTCCGCGCGCCTGCAGGCCCGCAAGCGGCCGGTGGACTTCGTGGACGCGGCGCCGGCGGTCCTCGCCGCGCACCCCGACGCGCACTTCGTGGTCGCGGGCCCGGACGAGGGCGAGCTGGCGGCCGTACGCGCCCGGATCGGGGGGCTGGGCCTGACGAACCGGTTCACGGTCCCCGGGGCGCTGTCCGGCGAGCAGGTGCTGGCGGAGCTGCGCCGGGCCCATGTCTACGTGCTGCCCTCGGTGGACGAGCCGTTCCCGATGTCCGTCCTGGAGGCCCTCGCGGTGGGCGTCCCCTCGGTGGTGACGCACTCCAACGGCCTGGCTCGGGACGTCGCGGCGGCCGGTGCGGGCCGCGCGGTCGACCCCGGTCCCGCGGGTGTGGCCGCCGCGGTCCTGGAGCTGCTGGACCCGCTTGCGGGCCGCGAGGCCTCCCTCGCCGCCCGCAAGCTGGCCGACGGGTCCTTCTCCATGGACGCCGTCCTCGACACGCTGCTGCCGGTGTACGAGGCCGCGCTGCGCCGATGAGGCGGGGCCGCCGGGTCAGATGACGTCCCGGCGGTGTTCCTCCACCACCGGGATCGCGCCCGCGGTCCGGCGCCGCTTGTAGATGCTGGTGTAGACGGCGAGGCCGATCCCGCCCACCGCCATCATGATCAGACCGACCAGGTCGAGGTTGACGCTCTCCATCTCCCAGTCGCTGGCGAAGGTGAGGATGGCGCCCACCACGATCAGGCCTATGCATCCGCCGATGCCCATGGGTCCGCCTTCCGTCTGGTGACTGTGACCGCGCGGGTACCCGGGTATCGCGCACGAAAACGCCCCCCGGGTCCGGAAGTACCGGCCCCGGGGGGCGTTTTCGCGACTGCGGTGGTGTTACGCGGGGATCCAGGCGTAGCAGCCGGAGGAGTTGAACTCCGCGGCGCCCGACGGGATCGTGGCCGTGATCTTGTCACCGGCCTTGGGCGGGGTCTCGGGGCCCGAGGCGAGGACGGCGCCGTCCTTGCCCTTGACCTCCCAGGTGCAGTTCGTGGCCTGGGTCAGCGCCCGGTAGCTGCCCGCGGCGGGGGACTTGCGGGACCCCTCGGGGAAGCCCTTCTCCGCCGCGGCGAGGATCGGCTTCTGGTCCGGGCACAGGTGCGTGATGGCGTCCTTGGCGCCCGGGATCTCCCCGGTGATGACGGCGCCGGTCGCCGCGTCCTTGTCGCGCTTGGCCGTGCGCGCCACCCGCTGACAGGCCTCCTGGCCGGTCTGCAGGACGGCCGCCGGGTCCATCTTCTCCGGGACGCGCCCGCTCAGGTACTTCTTCTCCTCCGCCGTGAAGCTGCCCGTCTTCGGGGTGAGCTTGGCGTCGGGGAGGACCGGGCCGGTCGGCTTCGCGTCGGCGGCGGGCGACGCCGCCGTGTCCGGGGTGTCCGCCGGGTCGGGGGCCGCCGACGAGGCCGGGGGCTTCGCCTTCGCCTGGGCGTCGGAGTCGTCCCCGCCCGAACTGCAGGCGGTCAGCGTCAGTGCGGCAGCGAGCAGGACAGCGGCCGCTGCGGAGCGTCGGTACATCGGGTGGCTCCCGTACTCAAGGGGGTGTACGCAGGAATGCGGGGCCCGGCCACGCAGCCGGGCCCCGCATTCCGTCAGGCGGTTGCTTCGGTGGGGCTACTTCGCACCGAAGGTGAGGACCAGCTGCGGAGTGCCCTCCGCAGCCGTGGACTCCGAGGCCCAGAGCCACAGCGGGTCGGTCCCGTTGCTCGTCAGGCCCAGGCTGTAGCTGCTGCCCAGCACCGCGGTGACCGCGGCGGTGTCCAGCTCGACGTTGTGCACGGCCGAGCCGTCCGGCACGCCCGCGATGGTGCCGAGCGGGGTGGCGCCGAGGGCCGGCTTGGTGTTGAACGACGTGCTCGCGCCGCTCCAGGTGCCGGTGACCGGGACCACGGAGACGGTGTCGGCGGTGCCGGCGCTCGCCTGGGTGCTGGTCTTGAACTGCAGCGAGGCGGACTTCAGGACCTGGCCCGCCGGTGCGGCCGGCAGGTCGAAGCGCATGTACGTCTGGTACAGCGAGCCGCTGCCGCGCACGGCGAGCGAGGTGGCGGTGCCGTAGGCGGTGCTCGGGGCGCCCTGGTTGATGTAGGTGTCCTCGGTCGTCTTGACCGTGGAGACCGTGTCGGTGGGAGCCTTGGCCAGGTCGAAGTGGTTCTTGACCTGGGCCTGGGTGAGCGCCGTCGGGTACACGGCGGTCTCGTCGAGCTGACCGGCGAAGAAGTTGCTCGTCGGACGGGTCGGCCAGCCGGAGAGGTTGTCACCGCCGACGTGCCAGTAGCCCGCGTAGGTGGTGTTGCTGGTGGCGTTCAGCGAGCCCTTGCTCTGGCCGTCGACGTACAGCGTGATGCCGCCGGGGCCCTGGGTGCCGACCACGTGGTGCCACTTGTTGTCGTTGTACGTCTCGAACAGGCCGGTGGAGACCGTCCGGGCCGAGCCGTTCCAGACGCCGAACACCAGGCGACCGGTGTTCGTCATGTAGATGTGGCGGTCGTTCGAGCCGCTGCTGCGCGTGGTGTTGTTGCCGAAGCCGACCAGCTTGCCGCCGCGCGTGGTGTTGGTCTTGAACCAGGTCTCGATGGTGAAGGTGTTGCCGACCGACTGACGGCGGTCGCTGTGCACCTTCTGGCTCGTGCCGTTGAAGCCCATGGCGTTGCTGCCGGGGACCGCGCCGGGGGACTGCTTCAGGGCGGGGGCGTTGACCTGGATGCCGCTGCGGTTGCCGGACACCGAGGAGTCGGCGACGTAGGGGCTGACCACGTCGTCGTAGCGCCAGTACAGGTCGGCGCCGTCGGTGCGGACCTGGTTCGGGTAGGACTGGACCGTGGTCGGGACGGTCACCGAGGTGGTGGCCGACAGGGCGCTGGTGTTGCCGGCGGCGTCGGTCGCGGTCACCCGGTAGGTGTACGACTGGCCCGCCTTGACCGTGGTGTCGTTCCAGGAGGCCTGCGGGCGCTCCCACTCCAGCGAGCCGGCGGTGACGGTGGCGGCCGGGGTGGCCGAGCCGTTGCGGTAGATGCGGTACGTCAGCTTGCTGTCGTCCGCGTCGTAGCTGGTCCGCCAGCGGACCTGGGCCTCGCCCGGCTTGACGCTGGAGGCGCTGACCACCGGGGTGGTCGGTGCGCCGACGTCGCCGGTGGAGGCGAAGCGGCTCAGACCCTGCTGGGCCTTGCCGTTGATGAGGGTGAACTCACCGCCGACCCACATGTACTTCACGTCGTTCTTCACGGCCACGGCCATCACGCGCGGGCCGATGCCCTCGCCGAGACCGTCGTTGGCCGTGGGGTGCCAGCCGAGCTTGGCCGGGCCGCGCACGAAGCCGTCCACGGGCGCGGGGGCGGCGCCTTCGTGGTTGGTCGGCTGCGCCAGCAGGAAGTGCCGCTTGCCGTCGGGGAACTCCTGCTCGGTGGAGCAGTCGTGCGCGTGCGAGGAGCTGTAGAGGACGCCCTCGTACGGCAGGACGAACTGCGTGGCGCCGAGGCAGCGGTCACGCCACTTCTCGGTGAAGTCGCTCAGGCGCAGGCCGATGCGGCCGTCGAAGACACCGCCGCCGGAGCCCTCGTGGCCCGTGTAGAAGCCGGTGTCGTCGGTGGAGATGTCCTTGACGACCGAGTTCGACGGGATGTTGGTGTAGGTCTTCTTCACGGCGCCGGACGCGGCGTCCACAACGGCCAGCGCGTGGCTGTTGGAGTTGTTGACCGTGAAGAAGTCGCCGCCGAGCAGCACGTTCTTGCCGTCGGGGGTGACCTCGACCGCCCGGCCCGGCTCGTCGACGTTGGCGACGAAGGGCTTGAGCACACCGGTGGAGGCGTCCACGGCGGCGAACCGCTCGCGGGTCTGGCCCTCGACGGTGGTGAAGTCGCCGGCCGCGTAAAGGGTGTCGTCCGTGACCGCGAGTCCGCGCACGGTGGCGGGGAAGCCCGGGTGGAACGCCGCCTTGGGGGTGCAGCTCGCGATGTCGATGGCCGCGACGCTGGAGACCGGGGTGCCGTTGACGGCACCGAAGTAGCCGCCCGCGTAGAGGGTCTTCTTGTCCTTCGACACGACCAGCGTGCGCACCGTCGCGGTGCCGTCGCCGATGGTGAAGGCCAGCTTGCAGGAGGTCGGCTTGCCCGTCGCGGCGTCGAGCGCGACGAAGTTCACGGCCTCCTGCTCGGCGCCCGCCGCGCCCTCGGGCGGGCGGACGGCGGAGAAGGTGCCGCCGGCGAAGACGGTGCCCTCCGCCTGGGCCATCGCCCAGACGATGCCGTCCGGCTGCCACGTCGGCAGCTCGTCGGCGGTGAATGCCACCGGCGCCGTGATGGCGGACGCCTGGGGCATCAGCACCAGGCCTATCCCGGTGCCCGCACCGGCCAGTGACAGTACGAGGGCGGCAGTCAGCCCTCTGGATCTACGCATGAGCCCCCCAGGGCAATCGCCCGGTTTGATGGCTGGAACTATCCGAACAGCCATATGTATCTGGCGCAGACTAGGGCTCACGCGAGGGCCTGGTCACCTCCCTTGACCCATTGCATACCAACTTGGAATCAAAGGTTCAGCATGGAGGGCGCACTAGGGACATACGGCACGTTTGCCCCGGTCATGCTGGCGCAGAACCGCCTGCATGACCGGAACACGGCAAATCGTAGGGGAAATATAAGCCCTCAGCGATCGATACGGACCGTCACGCCCGCCAGTTGGTCCTCGACCTGGCGGATGTCGGCGTCGACCATGATCTGCGCCAATTCGGCCACCAGGACCGACGGCTTCCAGCCGAGCAGGTCATGGGCCTTGGAGGCGTCGCCGATGAGGGCGTCGACCTCGCTGGGGCGCTCGTACTTGGCGTCGTACCGCACGTGCTCGGTCCAGTCGAGACCGGCGTGCGAGAAGGACGACTCGACGAACTCGCGGACGGTCGCGGCCACGCCGGTGGCGACGACGTAGTCGGTGGGCTCGTCCTGCTGGAGCATCCGCCACATGGCGTCCACGTACTCGGGGGCGTAGCCCCAGTCGCGCACCGCGTCGAGGTTGCCGAGGTAGAGGTGGTCCTGCAGACCGGCCTTGATGCGGGCGACCGCGCGGGTGATCTTGCGGGTCACGAAGGTCTCGCCGCGGCGCGGGGACTCGTGGTTGAAGAGGATCCCGTTGACGGCGAACATGTCGTACGCCTCGCGGTAGTTCACCGTGGTCCAGTACGCGAAGACCTTCGCGGCGCCGTACGGGCTGCGCGGGTGGAACGGGGTCTGCTCGTTCTGCGGCGGCGGGGTGGACCCGAACATCTCGGAGGACGAGGCCTGGTAGATGCGCGTGTCGACACCGCTGGCCCGGATGGCCTCCAGCAGCCGCAGCGCGCCGAGGCCGGTCACGTCGCCCGTGTAGAGCGGGGCGTCGAAGGAGACGCGGACGTGGGACTGCGCGCCGAGGTTGTAGACCTCGTCGGGGCGTATGTCACGGAGCAGATTCACCAGGGCGACGCCGTCGGAGAGGTCGGCGTGGTGCAGGACGAAGGACCGGTTGGCCGTCTGCGGGTCCTGGTAGATGTGGTCGACCCGCTCCGTGTTGAAGCTGGAGGACCGCCGCACGAGACCGTGCACCGTGTAGCCCTTGGAGAGCAGGAGCTCGGCGAGGTACGAGCCGTCCTGTCCGGTGACTCCGGTGATCAGTGCGGTCTTGCCCATGGGGTCCCCTTGCTGGTGGTTGCTGTGTGTCGTGGCGAGGCGTTGCCTCGGTGTGGGTGTGGGTGTGAGTGCGGAGCGGGCCCTGCGGGGCGGCGCGCCGAGCGGTCGGGCCGCGGCCGGGCGGCTGGATGCGTACCGTACACGTCGGTCGGCGACCGCCCCCTGCGGGGCGCCCGCCGTCTCGTGGTCCTGACGCCGCCCGGCCCGCTCCCGGTTCCGGAGCCGACGCCACGGGCCGCCCCGGCGGCCGGGCCCGGAGCGCCGGACCGCGTCGGCACGGCCGGGAGCGGGCCGGCGGACGGGGCCGACTGCCCGCCCGGAGGCACGGCACCGGCCGCACCCACGAGGGCAGCCGCGTCCCGGCCGGGGTTTGCCGCCGGGGCCGGGGCCGCGCCGGGGGCGCGGGCCGTGGACCACTGCGACCCCCGCGGGAGCGGACTGGCATCATCGGCGGTATGACAAGTTCGCTGCCGCTCCTGCCCCCGAACGCCCGCGTCTTCGTCGCGGGCCACCGCGGCCTCGTGGGGTCCGCGGTCGCCCGCCGGCTCACCGCCGACGGCCACGAGGTGCTCACCCGGGGCCGTGCCGACCTCGACCTGCGCGACGCCGCCGCGACCGGGGCGTACCTGAAGGACGTCCGCCCGGACGCCGTCGTGCTGGCCGCCGCCAAGGTGGGCGGGATCATGGCCAACAGCACGTACCCGGTGCAGTTCCTGGAGGAGAACCTGCAGATCCAGCTCAGCGTGATCGGCGGCGCCCACGCCGCCGGCGTGGGCCGGCTGCTGTTCCTCGGATCGTCCTGCATCTACCCGAAGCTGGCACCGCAACCGATCCACGAGGACGCCCTGCTGACCGGCCCGTTGGAGCCGACCAACGAGGCCTACGCCCTCGCGAAGATCGCCGGCATCGTCCAGGTCCAGTCGTACCGCAAGCAGTACGGGGCCTCGTACATCTCGGCCATGCCGACGAACCTCTACGGGCCCGGCGACAACTTCGACCTGGAGACCTCGCACGTCCTGCCCGCCCTCATCCGGCGCTTCCACGAGGCCGCCGCCGAGGGCCGCGAGGAGGTCACCCTGTGGGGCTCCGGCACCCCGCGGCGGGAGTTCCTGCACGTGGACGACCTGGCCGCGGCCTGTGCCGTCCTGCTGGAGAGCTACGACGGCGACGAGCCCGTCAACATCGGCTGCGGTGAGGACCTGACCATCCGCGAGCTGGCCGAGACGGTCGCCGAAGTGACCGGCTTCCGGGGCCGGCTCGCCTGGGACACCTCCAAGCCGGACGGAACGCCGCGCAAGCTGCTGGACGTCGGCCGCCTGACCTCGCTCGGCTGGAAGCCCGGCATCCCGCTGCGGGACGGCATCGCCTCCACGTACAAGTGGTGGCGCGAGCAGAGCTGATCGCACGGGCGGCCTCGGCCCCTCAGTAGGCTCCGCGACCGTCGACGACGGCGCGGAGCGTACGGCCCATCACGTCGACGTCACTGGTGAAGGACCAGTTGTCGACGTACTGCAGGTCCAGCTGGATCGTCTCGTCCCAGGACAGGTCCGACCTGCCGCTGATCTGCCACAGCCCCGTCATCCCGGGCCGCACGGTCAGCCGGCGCAGCTCGACCTCGTCGTACTGGGCCACCTCCTCCGGCAGCGGCGGGCGCGGGCCGACCAGCGACATGTCGCCGATGAGCACGTTGACGAGCTGCGGCAGCTCGTCCAGGGACGTGCGGCGCAGGAGCCGGCCCACCCGGGTGACCCGGGGGTCGCGGCGCATCTTGAACATCAGGCCGTCGTTCTCGTTGGCCCCGGCCAGTTCGGCCTTGCGCGCGTCGGCGTCCACCACCATCGTGCGGAACTTCCACATGACGAAGGGGACCCCGTCACGGCCGATGCGCCGCTGGCGGTAGAAGGCCGGACCGCGCGAGCCGAAGCGGATCGCGAGGACGATCCCGAGGAAGAACGGGGAGAGGAGCAGCAGGCCGGCCGCGGCGCCCACCCGGTCGAGGACCGACTTGAGCAGGGTCTGTACACCGCGGCTGACCGGCGGTGCGACGCGCAGCACGGCGAGTCCGCCCGCGGAGAGGGTCTCCAGCCGCTTGACGGAGACCTCCACCAGCCCTGGGAAGACGGCGAGTTCGAGTCCCGCGTCGTGCAGGGCCCAGGCGACGCGGCGCAGCCGCTCCCCCGTGATCCGCACGCCGGGGGCGACCAGCACCAGGTCGGCGTGGTGGCTGAGGACTGCGCCGAGCACGGCCGCGGAGTCGACTCCGGGGGCCTCGGGCGCGTCGGCGTCGAGCCGTGCCGCCACGGGGACGCCGCTGGCGAGCCGCCCGGTGCCGACCGGGACGACGCCGACGACGACGTACGGGTGGTCGGTGCGGGCGGCGAGGTGCGCGATGACGTCCTCGGCCGCGTCGGGCTCCCCTATCACCAGCACGCGGCTCACGGCCTGGGCCTCGCGGCGGGCGGCCGAGAGGTGACGGTAGGTCAGCTTGTGGCAGGCGACGGTGATCAGCAGAGCGGGCAGCAGGGCCCCGAGGGCGGACAGCCGGGGCGTGTCCTCCTCGGTCACCACACGTGCCACGGCCAGCACGCCGATCAGAATCAGCCAGTCATGGAGGACCGGGAGCACACCGCGGGACTCTCCGAGCGCCCGGGTGGCGTACCGGCGGCGCAGCGCCTGGATGCCGGTCCACGCCACGGCGGCGGCCAGGGCGCAGTAGACGGGCCGGACCTGCTGGGCGGCGTCGAAGACGAGCCCCACGGGGACGGCGGCGCCGAAGAAGTCGGCGACTATCGCGGCCGGACGGTACCAACGGGCCTTGTCCCCGAGGCGCCGCACGGGCGCCAGGGACTCATGGGCCGCCCTGGCCACTCTTTGCGCAGGAAAATGAACATGCCTCATGGGCCCCCCTGGCACGTGGTCTATGACAGTGGCAAGTGTCCATGGCTTCCCCTGGCGATGAACATCTGCCGCACCGGCAAACAGTACGACAAACACCCGTACGGTAATTGCCGTTTCGGTCAACCCAGCCTCTTGTTGCGCAAGTGTTAGCAACCGGTAGCTGGCGTTCCGAATCCTGGACGTCGTGCGACGCACGCGAAGGTGAATGCTCCGGATACCGGATACGTATCTTCGAACAACGAACCGTTTCCGGCCAACCTTTTGACGCGGCCCTGACATCCGACGCGCCAAGTGGCAATCTTCGACCGTTCATCGCACCGCACCTGCTCTGCCCGGAGGCCCACCCAGCCATCCGGAACCCCCCTTGCAGAAGGAGTCTGCGTTGAGGTCCACCCCCCAGAGGCGTGCCACCGCGGCGGGCGCGCTCGTTGCCGCGGCAGCCCTGCTCGCCGTAGGTATACAGACCGGAACCGCCACCGCCGACGCCACCGCGTCACAGGCACCCAAGGCCGCTCAGTCCAATCCGGGCTCGGCCAACCGCGTACTCAGCGCATCGGAGCGTGCGACGCTCCTCGCCGAAGCCAACTCGACCACCGCGCAGGCCGCCAAGGCGCTCGGCCTCGGCAGTGGCGAGAAGCTCGTCGTCCGCGATGTCGTCCAGGATGCGGACGGCACCACGCACACCACGTACGAGCGGACCTACGACGGTCTGCCCGTACTCGGCGGCGACCTCACCGTCCACGCCAAGAACGGCGTCACCAAGAGTGTGACGAAGGCGACCAACCACGAGATCAAGGTCGCGACCACCGAGGCCTCGGTCACCCCGGCCGCCGCCGAGAGCCAGGCGGTCTCCGCCGCCGGCGCCGAAGGCTCGAAGGAGGCCAAGCCCTCCAAGAACGCCCGCAAGGTGATCTGGGCGGCCGAGGGCGCTCCGAGGCTCGCGTTCGAGACGGTCGTCGGCGGTCTCCAGCACGACGGCACGCCGAACGAGCTGCACGTGGTGACCGACGCCAGGACCGGCGCCAAGATCACCGAGTGGCAGGCCGTCGAGACCGGCACCGGCAACACGATGTACAGCGGCCAGGTGACCCTCGGGAGCACCCAGTCGGGCAGCACCTGGAACCTGACCGACGCGGCGCGCGGCAGCCACAAGACGTACAACCTCAACCGCGGCACGTCCGGCACCGGCACGCTCTTCTCCGGCCCGGACGACATCTGGGGCAACGGCCTGCCGTCCAACCTGGAGACGGCCGGCGCGGACGCCCACTACGGCGCCGCGGTCACGTGGGACTACTACAAGAACGTGCACGGCCGCAACGGCCTGCGCAACGACGGCGTCGCCCCGTACAGCCGGGTCCACTACGGCAACAACTACGTGAACGCTTTCTGGCAGGACTCCTGCTTCTGCATGACCTACGGCGACGGCGACGGCAACGCCAAGCCGCTCACCTCCACCGACGTGGCCGCGCACGAGATGACCCACGGCCTGACCTCGGTCACCGGCAACATGACCTACAGCGGTGAGCCCGGTGGTCTGAACGAGGCCACCTCCGACATCTTCGCGGCGGCGGTCGAGTTCTACGCCAACAACCCGCAGGACGTCGGCGACTACCTGGTCGGCGAGAAGATCGACATCCGCGGCAACGGCACCCCGCTGCGCTACATGGACAAGCCCAGCAAGGACGGCTCGTCCAAGGACGCCTGGTACTCGGGCATCGGCTCGATCGACGTCCACTACTCCTCGGGCCCGGCCAACCACTGGTACTACCTGGCCTCCGAGGGCTCCGGCGCCAAGGTCGTCAACGGCGTGAGCTACGACTCGCCGACCTCCGACGGTCTGCCCGTCACCGCGATCGGCCGCGACGCCGCCTCGAAGATCTGGTTCCGCGCGCTGACCACCGGTCTGTTCAAGTCGAACACCAACTACGCGGCCGCCCGTACGGCGACCCTGCAGGCGGCGGCCGACCTGTACGGCGCCGGCTCGACCACCTACAACAACGCGGCGAACGCCTGGGCGGCCATCAACGTCGGCCCGCGCATCGTGAGCGGCGTCTCGGTCACCCCGATCGCCAACCAGACCACCCAGATCAACACCGCTGTGAGCCTGCAGGTCCAGGCGACCAGCACCAACCCGGGTGCGCTGAGCTACGCGGCGACCGGCCTGCCGGCCGGCCTGTCGATCAACTCCTCGACCGGTCTGATCTCCGGTACGGCCACCACCGCGGGCACGTCCAACGTGACCGTCACCGTGACCGACTCGCAGAGCAAGACCGGCACGGCGTCCTTCACCTGGACCGTCGGCACCGGCCAGCAGAACGTCTTCGAGAACACGAACGACTACCAGATCGCGGACAACGCCACGGTCGAGTCCCCGATCGCGGTGACCCGCACGGGCAACGCCCCGAGCACGCTGAAGGTGGACGTGAACATCGTCCACACCTACGTCGGTGACCTGGTGGTCGACCTGGTCGCCCCCGACGGCAGCGTCTACAACCTGCGCAACCGCAGCGGCGGCAGCGCGGACAACATCGTCCAGTCCTTCACCGTGAACGCCTCCTCCGAGGTCGCCAACGGCACCTGGAAGCTCCGTGTCCGCGACGCTGCCAGCCTGGACACCGGCTACATCAACAGCTGGAAGCTCACCTTCTGACCCCTTCGGGGCAGCGTGAGCCACGGCTGGACCGATAGATAGACACGGGGCCGCCCGGGAGAAGACCTCCCCGGGCGGCCCTGTCCCATTGGCCCTGCCGCAAGGGACCTGTGCCGGCGGAGTCGGGACCTCCGGCGCCTGGCGCGCGACGGGGCGACCCGGCCGGACGGCTTCGTGATCGAGACCAGCGGGGCGGGCGGCCACAGCGCCCCGCCGCGCGGACCGGTGCGGCTGGACGCCGGCGGGGAGCCGGTCCACGGGCCGCGACCATCCGGATCTCGCCAAAATGGCGCGCTCGGGCTGCCGTTCTGGCTCGCGGGCGGGCAGGGTCGCCCCGAAGCGGTCGCCGCAGCGCGCGCCGCGGGCGCGGCCGGCGTCCAGATCGGCAGCGCCTTCGCCCTGTGCGAGGAGTCGGGGATGGCCCCGCACCTGCGCGCGCAGCTCCGCGGCCGGGCCCGGGCCGGCACCCTGACGGTCCGCAACGACCCCGACGCCTCGCCTACGTCCTTCCCCTTCAAGGTGGCGGAGCTGCCCGGGACCGTGTCCGAGCCCGAAGTGGCCGCCGCCCGCCGCCGCGTGTGCGACCTGGGCTTCCTGCGCACGCCCGTGCGCGGTCCCCGCGGTCTGCTCCACCGGTGCGCGGCCGAGGCCGTGCGCGCCTACGTCCGCAAGGGCGGGGACGAGGCCGACACCACGGGCCGGCAGTGCCTGTGCAACGGCCTGCCGGCCACCATCGGGCTGGCGCAGCGGCGGCCCGGCGGCCGGGTGGAACCGCCGCTGGTGACGATCGGCAAGGACCTCTCGTTCCTCCCGGCGCTCTCTCCGGACGAGGCGCCCTTCACGGCGGCGGACGTCGTTCGGTGGCTGGCGCCGGGGGCCGGCGCGGCACGGCCGGCCTGAGCCGGCGGAGGCCCCGGATCAGCCCACGGCGCGGAGGACCATGGAGAGGAAGTCCTCCTCGACGTCCGACTCCTCTTCTTCCCCTTCATCTCCTTCCTCCTCTTCCGCTCCCTCTTCCGCGTCCGCCTGGTCGCCGCGGCCCTGGTTCTGGTCGCCGCCGTTGCCCCAGTCACCGCGACCCTGCCCCTGGTCGGCCCCGTCCGACTCGTCGGCCGCGTCCTCGTCGTTCTGGTCGCCGCCGTTGCCCCAGTCGCCCCGGCCCGGCTCCTGACCGGCTTCGTCCACCGGCTTGAAGAAGGCCGCCACGACCTCCACGTCCGACACGGCGCCGTTCGGCCTCAGGGTCGCGACCGCTCTGCCGCTGCATCCGGCGTTGTCGAAGAGCAGGGCCCGCGACCGCGTCCGGTTGCGGACGTCGACCGCGGGCTCGTTGCGGGACGTCCCCGTGAGCAGGTAGCAGGTACCGTCGTCCGCCGGCCGGATCCGCCCCTGCCGCTCGCGGCCCGCGTCGTCGAGATACCTGTAGTACAGCGTGCCGAGGGTGCGGTCACCCTGGTCGTCGGCCAGCGAGGGACCGGCGGTGGGCAGGACGAGGGCGAGGGCGCCGACGAACACTGCGGCGGTGGTGCCAAGACGCATGGGGGAGAGTCCGTTCCTCGGGTTCCGCGGATGCCGGATCCGGTGGCATCCGCGGGCAGCGTAGGAGCGGACAAGGGCGCTGAAACGATTCGGCATACCGGGCGCGAACTCAGGTTCACCCAGGAGGTCCCCCGCCGTACGCCGACTCGGCTCCCTGGGCGGCGGGCGGCGGATGGACCCGCCGCCCGCCCCCTCGCAGGCACCCCCCGCCGTACCTACCGCAGCAGTACCCCACCGCCGGTGTCCGTGTCCGCCGGGGCCGCGACCAGGCCGAGTTCGGCCGGGGTCGCCAGCAGCGGGTGCGTCGGCAGGATGCGGACCGTGTAGCCGAAGGGCCCGGTGCGGTCGAGGGCGAGCGGGCCCTCGTACACCCAGCGGCCCTCCATGTCGGGACCGGCGGCCGGCTTGAGCGGGAAGGTCCGCCCGTCCCGGATCACGTCCTGCGGGTCCACCCGGCCCGCGACCGCCTGCACCTCCACGTCCTCGGGCGCCAGCGTGTCCAGCGACACCTGCACCCGCAGCGTGAGGGTGGCCCCCAGCTCGGCGGTGCCGTTCACGGGAGCCGCGGCCAGCGCCTCCACGTGCTCGACGCCGACCCGCGGCCAGGCCGCCCGGACCCGGCCCTTCCACCAGGCGAGGTCCCGCGCCGCGTCGGCGGTCAGGGAGCGGTGGGCGAGCGCGGCCGGCGCGTACAGCCGCTCCACGTACTCGCGCACCATCCGTCCGGCGAGGACCTTCGGTCCCAGCGACACGAGCGTGCGCCGGACCATCTCGATCCACCGCACCGGGAGCCCGGCGCGCCCGGCCCGGTCGTAGAACCGCGGCGCGACCCGGCCTTCGATCAGCTCGTAGAGGGCGCTCGCCTCCAGGTGGTCCCGGCGGTCCTCGTCCGCGCCGAGCCCGTCGGCGGTCGGGATGGCCCAGCCGAAGTCCGGCTCGAACCACTCGTCCCACCACCCGTCCAGCACGGACAGGTTCAGACAGCCGTTCAGCGCGGCCTTCATGCCGCTCGTGCCGCACGCCTCCAGCGGGCGCAGCGGGTTGTTGAGCCAGACGTCGCAGCCCGGGTAGAGCTTCTGCGCCATGGCCATGCCGTAGTCGGGCAGGAAGACGATCCGGTGCCGCACCCGCGGGTCGTCCGCGAACCGCACCAGCTCCTGCACCAGCCGCTTCCCGCCGTCGTCGGCCGGGTGCGCCTTGCCCGCGACGACGATCTGCACCGGCCGCTCCGGGTCCAGCAGCAGCCTGCGCAGCCGGTCCGGGTCGCGCAGCATCAGCGTCAGCCGCTTGTACGAGGGCACGCGCCGGGCGAAGCCGATGGTCAGCACGTCGGGGTCGAGGACGGAGTCCACCCAGCCCAGTTCGGCCGCGGCGGCCCCGCGCTGGAGCCACGAGGCCCGCAGCCGGTCCCGTACCTCCTGCACCAGCTGCTCGCGCAGCACCCGGCGCAGGTCCCACACGTCCTGGTCGGGGATGTCGGCGACCGCGTCCCAGCGGCGGGAGCCGCCGACCGACAGGGCGTCCTCGGTGCGGCCGGCGCCGATCTGGCGGGCGCCGAGCCGGACCACCTCGGGGGCCACCCAGGTCGGGGCGTGGACCCCGTTGGTCACGGAGGTGATGGGCACGTCGGCCGGGTCGAAGCCGGGCCACAGGCCGGCGAACATCTCCCGGCTGACCGCGCCGTGCAGGGTGGACACCCCGTTGGCCCGCTGGGCCAGCCGCAGCCCCATCACCGCCATGTTGAACACGCCGGGGTCGCCCCCGGGGAAGGATTCGGCGCCCAGCTCCAGGATCCGGTCGACCGGTACGCCGGCCAGCTCACCGCCGTCGCCGAAGTGCCGGGCGACCAGGCTCCGCTCGAAGCGGTCGATCCCGGCCGGGACGGGGGTGTGCGTGGTGAACACGGTCCCGGCGCGCACCGCCTCGACGGCGGCGTCGAAGCCGAGGCCCTGCTCCCGCTCCAGTTCCCTTATGCGTTCGAGGCCCAGGAAGCCGGCGTGGCCCTCGTTGGTGTGGAAGACCTCGGGCTCGGGGTGGCCGCTGATCCCGCAGTACGCGCGCACCGCGCGCACCCCGCCGATGCCCAGCAGCATCTCCTGGAGCAACCGGTGGTCGCTGCCGCCGCCGTAGAGCCGGTCGGTCACCTCGCGGGCCGCGGCGTCGTTGTCCTCGACGTCGGAGTCCAGGAGGAGCAGCGGCACGCGGCCGACGCGCGCCTGCCAGATGTGGGCGTGCAGGGCGCGGCCGCCGGGCAGGGTCAGCGAGACGCGGGCGGGTGTGCCGTCGTCATGGCGGAGCAGGCCGAGCGGAAGTTCGTTGGGGTCGAGGACCGGATAGTGCTCCTGCTGCCAGCCGTCGCGGGAGAGCGACTGGCGGAAGTAGCCGTGCCGGTAGAGGAGTCCCACGCCGATGAGCGGGACTCCGAGGTCGCTGGCGGCCTTCAGGTGGTCCCCGGCGAGGATGCCGAGGCCGCCGGAGTACTGGGGCAGGGCGGCGGTGATCCCGAACTCGGGAGAGAAGTAGGCGATGGCGGCGGGCAGTTCCGTGCCGTTCTCGCGGCTCTGGTACCACCTCCCGCCGTTCACGTAGTCATCGAGGTCGGCGGCGGCGACGGCCAGGCGCCGCAGGAACCGGCGGTCTGCGGCCAGTTCCTCGAGCCTGGCGGCGGAGACGGAGCCGAGCAGCCGGACGGGATCTCCGCCCGCGGCCTGCCAGCCCTCGGGGTCGACGGATTGGAAGAGTTCGCGGGTCTCGGCGTGCCACGACCAGCGCAGATTGCGCGCGAGATCGGTGAGCGGCAGCAGGGACTCCGGGAGGACGGGGCGCACGGTGAATCGACGGATAGCCTTCACACGTTCCACCTTCGCAGGGGATTGCGGATCGGAGCGGCCGCACCACGCTGTGCACCCGCGCATCACCCCGGGAAGGCTAGCGACGCCCCCGCATTCCGGCCATGGCGCCTAGGTCCTGTCGTCGAAGTAGCGCCGGTCAGGCCCGCGGCGTCCGGCGCCATGGGGTCTCCCCAGGCCGCAGGGCCCAGGGGAACCATCGCGAGGCGGAGGGGCGCCCGGGCACCGGACGTACTCGGGCGCCCCGACAATCTGGGGGTCCCCCCGGACGGAGCCTGGGGGATGGGGTGCGGTGCCGGACGTCGCGGGCCAGGCGGGACTTTGACGACAGGCCAGGGCGGGCACGACGGCCCGGGGCGGCGTCCGCGTGCAGGAGCGGGGAGCCGCGGGGGCCATCTTCGGCCAGATGTCACAAGCCCCCCTGCAACAGGGGGCCCTCCCACCTCAGGAGGGAGTGAGCGGCTGTCTCCCGTACCCCCGCGCGGGTGGTTCCCGAGGGGCTCCCGGAGACGGGTGGGACCGGTGTGCCGGCCCTCTACGTCACCTAGTCCCAGCCGACTTGACGGAGCCCCGCCGGATGTCGAGCCGGGCCTTGGTATTGCCCGTTCCACTACGTACGAGTAGTTAACCAAGTGCGCGGATTGGGCGGGGTGAGAGTGGGAAGGGCTCCCCGGGTACACGTGGTACACGCACGGCGCACCCGCCCACAAACCCTCTCCCCGCCACCCGAGTGAACGCGGACAGGAGCGGCCATGCCCGCAGCCCAGCCGTCCACTGAGCGGCTAGAAACAGAGCGAACAGAGCGTGCACTACCAGTCGTGATACCGGCTGGCCTGTTGTCACCGAGCCCCGCGAACTGCCCCCAGGTGATCCCATCATGATCGGTCGCATTCCCGTGCTGGACGTCCGCCCCGCCGTCGACTGCGGCGCCAGACCCGCCAAGGCGGTCGTGGACGAGGTCTTCGAGATCTCGGCCACCGTGTTCCGCGAAGGGCACGACGCCGTAGCCGCCCACATCGTCCTGCGTGATCCGAAGGGGCGGCTGCGGCCCCCCGTGCCGCTGAGCGAACTCGCCCCCGGCACCGACCGGTGGGGCGCCCGGGTCTCCGCCGAGGTCGAGGGGAGGTGGACGTACACCGTCGAGGCCTGGAGCGACCCGGTGGGCACCTGGCGGGCGCATGCCGCGATCAAGATCCCCGCCGGGATCGACACCGGGCTCGTGCTGCTGGAGGGCGCCGAGCTCTACGAGCGGGCCGCCGCCCGGATCCCCAAGCGCGACGGCCGCGAAGCCGTCCTGGCCGCCGCCCGGATCATGCGGGACGAGGACCTCCCGGCCGCCGAGCGGTACGAGGCCGCGCTCGCCCCCGCCGTGGGCGCCGCGCTCGCCAAGCGCCCCTACCGGGAGCTGGTCACCGCCTCCAAGCCGCTGCCGCTCCTCGTCGAGCGCAAGCGTGCCCTCTTCGGTTCCTGGTACGAGATGTTCCCGCGCTCCGAGGGCGCGGTGCTGGAGCCCGGCGAGGCCCCGGTCAGCGGCACCTTCCGGACCGCGGCGGAGCGGCTGCCCGCGATCGCCGCGATGGGCTTCGACGTGGTCTACCTGCCGCCCATCCACCCGATCGGCAGCACCTACCGCAAAGGCCCCAACAACACGCTGTCCGCAGGGAGTTGGGATCCGGGTGTGCCGTGGGCCATCGGCTCCACCGAGGGCGGGCACGAGGCGGTCCACCCCGAACTGGGCACCATCGAGGACTTCGACGCCTTCGTCGCGCGCGCCCGCGAGCTGGGCATGGAGATCGCGCTGGACTTCGCCCTCCAGTGCTCCCCCGACCACCCGTGGGTGGAGAAGCACCCGGAGTGGTTCCGCCACCGCGCCGACGGGACGATCGCGTACGCCGAGAACCCGCCGAAGAAGTACCAGGACATCTACCCGGTCCACTTCGACACCGACATGGCCGGCATCGTCGAGGAGACCTGCCGGATCCTGCGGCACTGGATGGACCACGGGGTCCGCATCTTCCGGGTCGACAACCCGCACACCAAGCCGGTCGTCTTCTGGCAGAAGGTGATCGCGGACATCAACAAGTCCGACCCGGACGTGATCTTCCTGGCGGAGGCCTTCACCCGGCCGGCGATGATGCGCGCACTCGCCGCCGTCGGCTTCCAGCAGTCGTACACCTACTTCACCTGGCGCAACACCAAGGCCGAGCTGACCGAGTACCTGACCGAGCTCTCCGCCACCCCGTCCGCCTCGGTGATGCGGCCGAACTTCTTCGTCAATACGCCCGACATCCTGCACGAGTACCTCCAGAAGGGCGGCCGTCCCGCCTTCGAGGTGCGCGCGGTCCTCGCCGCCACCCTGTCCCCCGCCTGGGGGATCTACTCCGGCTACGAGCTCTGCGAGAACACCCCGGTGCGCGAGGGCAGCGAGGAGTACCTGAACTCCGAGAAGTACGAGTTCCGGCCACGCGACTGGGCCGCCGCCGACCGCGAGGGCCGCACCATCGCCCCGCTGATCACCGCCCTGAACCGGCTGCGCCGGCGCAACCCCGCCCTCCAGCAGCTGCGCGACATCCACTTCCACTCGACCGACAACGAACAGGTGATCGCCTATTCGAAGCACGCGGGCGCCAATTCCGTACTGGTGGTCGTCAACCTCGATCCGCACCACACCCAGGAGGCGACGGTCTCGTTGGACATGCCGGTACTCGGCCTCGACTGGCACGGGTCCCTCGCGGTGCGCGACGAGCTCACCGGCGAGACCTATCACTGGGGCAGGGCGAACTACGTGCGCCTAGAGCCGGGCCGCACGCCCGCGCACGTCCTGGCCGCTCTGCGACCGTCCCCGCCCACCGGAGGGTCACCCACCACATGATGATCAACGATCCCGTCCACGACACCTTCGAGGACACCCCCGCCAAGGACCGCGATCCCGACTGGTTCAAGCGGGCCGTCTTCTACGAGGTCCTCGTCCGCTCCTTCCACGACAGCAACGGCGACGGCGTGGGGGACCTCAAGGGCCTCACCGCCAAACTGGACTACCTCCAGTGGCTCGGCGTCGACTGCCTCTGGCTGCCGCCGTTCTTCGCCTCGCCCCTGCGCGACGGGGGCTACGACGTCTCCGACTACACCTCGGTGCTGCCCGAGTTCGGCGACCTGGCCGACTTCGTGGAGTTCGTGGACGCCGCGCACACCCGCGGCATGCGGGTGATCATCGACTTCGTCATGAACCACACCAGCGACCAGCACGAGTGGTTCCAGCAGTCGCGCAAGGACCCGGACGGCCCCTACGGCGACTACTACATGTGGGCCGACAACGACAAGCAGTACCAGGACGCCCGGATCATCTTCGTCGACACCGAGACGTCGAACTGGACGTACGACCCGGTCCGCAAGCAGTACTACTGGCACCGCTTCTTCTCCCACCAGCCGGACCTGAACTTCGAGAACCCGGCCGTCCAGGAGGAGATCATCTCCGCCCTCCGCTTCTGGCTGGACCTCGGCATCGACGGCTTCCGCCTCGACGCCGTGCCCTACCTGTACGCCGAGGAGGGCACCAACTGCGAGAACCTCCCGCGCACCCACCAGCTGCTCAAGAGAGTCCGGGCGGAGATCGACGCCCACTACCCGGACACGGTGCTGCTCGCCGAGGCCAACCAGTGGCCCGAGGACGTCGTCGACTACTTCGGGGACTTCGCCAAGGGCGGGGACGAGTGCCACATGGCGTTCCACTTCCCCGTCATGCCGCGCATCTTCATGGCCGTGCGAAGAGAGTCCCGCTACCCGGTCTCCGAGATCCTGGCCAAGACGCCGGCCATCCCGAAGAACTGCCAGTGGGGCATCTTCCTGCGCAACCACGACGAGCTCACGCTCGAAATGGTCACGGACGAAGAGCGCGACTACATGTACGCCGAGTACGCCAAGGACCCGCGGATGCGGGCCAACATCGGCATCCGGCGCCGGCTCGCCCCGCTCCTGGACAACGACCGCAACCAGATGGAGCTGTTCACCGCCCTGCTGCTGTCGCTGCCGGGCTCGCCGGTGCTGTACTACGGCGACGAGATCGGCATGGGCGACAACATCTGGCTGGGCGACCGCGACGGCGTCCGCACCCCCATGCAGTGGACCCCGGACCGCAACGCCGGTTTCTCCTCGTGCGATCCGGGCAGGCTGAACCTGCCGGTCATCATGGACCCGGTCCACGGGTACCAGGTCACCAATGTCGAGGCGGCCATGGCGTCGCCCTCCTCACTGCTGCACTGGACCCGCCGACTGATCGAGATCCGCAAGGCGAACCCGGCCTTCGGCCTCGGCTCGTACACCGAACTGCAGTCGTCCAACCCGGCGGTGCTCGCGTTCCTGCGCGAGTACGGGGACGACCTGGTGCTGTGCGTGCACAACTTCTCGCGCTTCGCGCAGCCCACCGAGCTGGACCTGCAGTCGTTCAACGGGCGGGTACCGGTGGAGCTCACGGGCGACGTGCGCTTCCCGCCGATCGGCGAATGGCCCTACCTGCTGACCCTGGCGGGACACGGCTTCTACTGGTTCCGGCTGCGTGCCGAACAGCGCGGTGACCGCCGCGCCGAATAGCCGGCACGGCCACAGGCGGACCACGCCTCAACCAGGGGGCGGGCGGCTCGAATGGGTCAATCGCCCGCCCCTGTACGGATCATCCTGACCCGACACTCGCACATGCCGGAGAAGCAACTGCCGCGCATCCGGGACACTCTGCGCATTCTGTGACGGCCCGGGGAAAGGACGCGACGCCATGTCGGAGGCTGCATCCGCCCGGAGCCGGCTGACGGCCGACCGGGCCGCCGGGATCGCCCCGCTGGAACCGATGCTGCGGGCCTGGCTGCCCGCACAGCGCTGGTTCGCGGGCAAGGGGCGGGCCATCAGCAGACTCACGACCGTCTCGGCGGCCGACCTGCTGCCCCCCGGATCCACCCCCGGACTGCTGCACGTACTGCTCGACGTGGACGGGGACTGCTACCAGCTGCTGCTGGGCATCCGCCCGTCCCTGCCGCCCGCCCTCGCGCCCACCCTGATCGGCCACGCCGAGGACGGGCCGTACGCGGGCCGGGCGGTCTACGAGGCCCTGGGCGACCCCCGGCTCGCGGCGATGCTGCTGGAGCGGCTGCGCTCGCCCGGCGTGCTCGGCCCGCTGCGCTTCGACCGGGATCCCGCCACGCCGGTCCCGGCCGGGCTCACGCCCCGGCCGCTGTCCGGGGAACAGACGAACTCCTCCCTCATCTACGGAGATTCGTTCATCCTGAAGGTGTTCCGCCGGGTCGGTCCCGGGGTCAATCCGGACCTGGAGCTGCCCAGGGCGCTGGCCGCCGCCGGCTGCACGCGGGTGCCGGCGCCCGTCGCCTGGTACGAGGCCGAGCCGCCCGGCGGCGAACCGCTGACCCTGGGCGTGCTCCAGCCGTACCTGCGCGGCTCCGACGACGGCTGGCAGCTCGCGCTGCGCCGGCTCGGCGCCGGGGAGGACTTCACCGCCGAGGCGCACGCGCTCGGCCGGGCCACCGCCGAGGTGCACAGCGCGCTCGCCGCCGCCCTGCCCACCGTCGCGCTCGGCCCGGAGCAGACCGCCCGGCTGGCCGCCGGGATGACGGCGCGGCTGGCCGCCACCGCCCGGGAGGTGCCGGCGCTGCGGCCCTACGAGGCCGGGCTGCGGGGGGCCTTCGACGCGCTGGCCGCGTCCCGCGGTACGGGGGTGGCCGCCCAGCGCATCCACGGCGACCTCCATCTGGGTCAGACCCTGCGCACCCTCGACGGCAGCTGGTCGTTGATCGACTTCGAGGGCGAGCCGGCCCGGCCGCTGGCCGACCGGCGCCGTCCCGAACCGGCGGTGCGCGACATCGCCGGGATACTGCGTTCCTTCGACTACGCCGCCCGCTCGCACCGGCCGTTCGCCCCCGCCTGGGCCGACGACTGCCGGGCCGCGTTCTGCGAGGGCTACGCCCGCACCACCGGCCGGGACCCGCGCGAGGATCCCGTGCTGCTGCGGGCGTACGAGACCGACAAGGCGGTGTACGAGGCCCGTTACGAGTCCCGGCACCGCCCCGACTGGCTGCACGTCCCGATGGCCGCGATCCGGCGGCTCTCGGAACCCGCGCGGCCCGCCCACCGCGTGCCGCCGACCCCGCCCGCCCCGGGCGCGCTCTCACCCCACCCGCACCCCCACCCGAAGCCCCCGAGGAGGCCGCTCGCGTGAGCGCCGCACGACAGCCGTCACCGACCGTCCGCGACGAAACCGCAACCGCCCCGGCGGCGGCCAAGAAGCCACGCACGCCCCGGGCCCGCCGCGCCGCCCCTCCGCACGGGGTCCGGCCGGCGCCGGCGCTCGCCGCAGGGGAACGGGCCAGGCTGCTGGAGGGCCGCCACCACGACCCGCACGCGGTGCTGGGTGCGCGCACCCAGCGCGGCGGGGTGGCCTTCCGGGTGCTGCGCCCGCACGCCAAGGCGGTCACGGTCATCGCCAAGGGGCTGCGGGCCGAGCTCCACGACGACGGCGACGGGCTGTTCTCCGGGCTGCTGCCGCTGACCGCGGTGCCGGACTACCGGCTGCTGGTGGCGTACGAGAGCGACGAGATCGAGGTCCACGACCCCTACCGGTTCCTGCCCTCCCTCGGCGAACTGGACCTGCACCTGATCGGCGAGGGCCGCCACGAGCGGCTGTGGACGGCGCTGGGCGCCGAGCCGATGGAGCACCAGGGCGTGGCCGGGACCCGGTTCACGGTGTGGGCTCCGAACGCGCAGGGGGTCCGGGTCAGCGGGGACTTCTCGTACTGGGACTCCGTCGCCTATCCGATGCGCTCGCTCGGGTCGAGCGGCGTCTGGGAGCTCTTCCTGCCCGGGGTGGGTGCCGGGACCCTCTACAAGTACGACATCACGCGCCCGGACGGCAGCCACACCCTGCGCGCCGACCCGATGGCGCGGTCCGCGGAGGTCCCTCCGGCGAACGCCTCGGTGGTCGCGGCCTCGCAGTACGAGTGGCAGGACACGGAGTGGATGGCGCGGCGCGGCGCCCGCGCCCCGCACCAGGCCCCCTTCTCCGTGTACGAGCTGCACCTGGCGTCCTGGCGGCCCGGGCTCTCCTACCGGCAGCTCGCCGAACAGCTCCCCTCGTACGTCAAGGAGCTGGGCTTCACGCACGTGGAGATGATGCCGGTCGCCGAGCACCCCTTCGGCGGCTCGTGGGGGTACCAGGTCACCGGCTTCTACGCGCCGACCTCGCGGATGGGCACCCCGGACGACTTCCGCTTCCTCGTGGACTCGCTGCACCGGGCCGGGATCGGCGTGATCGTCGACTGGGTGCCGGCGCACTTCCCGCGGGACGACTGGGCGCTCGCGGAGTTCGACGGGCGGCCGCTGTACGAGCACCAGGACCCGCGGCGGGCCGCGCACCCGGACTGGGGGACGCTGGAGTTCGACTACGGGCGCAAGGAGGTCCGCAACTTCCTCGTCGCCAACGCCGTCTACTGGTGCGAGGAGTTCCACGTGGACGGGCTGCGCGTGGACGCGGTGGCCTCGATGCTCTACCTGGACTACTCGCGGAACGAGGGCGAGTGGACGCCCAACGAGCACGGCGGGCGGGAGAACCTGGACGCGGTGGCCTTCCTGCAGGAGATGAACGCCACGGTGTACCGGCGCTGCCCGGGGGTGGTCACCATCGCGGAGGAGTCCACGGCCTGGAACGGCGTGACCCGGCCGACGGACGGCGGCGGGCTGGGCTTCGGCCTGAAGTGGAACATGGGCTGGATGCACGACACCCTGCGCTACATGTCGAAGGAGTCGGTGCACCGCAAGTACCACCACCACGACATGACATTCGGGATGATCTACGCCTTCAGCGAGAACTACGTGCTGCCGATCTCGCACGACGAGGTGGTGCACGGCAAGCGCTCGCTGGTGTCGAAGATGCCCGGGGGCGACTGGTGGCAGCAGCGGGCCGCGCACCGGGCGTACCTGGGCTTCATGTGGGCCCACCCCGGCAAGCAACTGCTCTTCATGGGGCAGGAGTTCGCCCAGGGATCGGAGTGGTCGGAGAGCTACGGGCCGGACTGGTGGCTGCTGGACTCCTCCTACGCGGCGGCCGGCGACCACCGGGGCGTGCGCGATCTCGTGCGGGACCTGAACCGGACGTATGCGGCGGCTCCGGCGCTGTGGGAGCGCGACACCGTGCCGGAGGGCTTCGCCTGGGTGGAGGCGGACGCGGCGGAGGACAACGTCTTCGCCTTCCTGCGGTACGCCCAGGACGGCTCGCAGCTGCTGGCGGTGTCCAACTTCTCTCCGGTGGTCCGGCACGGCTACCGGATCGGGGTGCCGGAGGAGGTGCCCCTGTGGCGCGAGGTCCTCAACACCGACCTGGAGGCCTACGGCGGCAGCGGAGTGCACCACGGGCAGCCGCTGCGGCCCGAGCCGGTGCCGGCCCAGGGCCGCCCGGCGAGCCTGCGGATGACGCTGCCGCCGCTGGCGACGATCTGGCTCAGGCCGTAGCGAGCTCGTCCTCCAGCTCCCGGAGGAGGAGGCGCTTGGGCCGGGCGCCGACCATCTGGCGAACGGGTTCGCCGTCGCGGAAGACGAGCAGGGTCGGCGTGGACAGCACCCCGTACCGGGTCAGGGTCTCGGGGTTGCGGTCCGCGTCGATCTGCACGACCTTCAGGCGGCCGGCCTCCTCGGTCGCGATCGCGGACAGCACCGGGGCGAGCTGGCGGCAGGGGCCGCACCAGTCCGCGGTGAACTGGACGAGGACGGCCCTGCCGCGCTCGCCGAGGACCTCGGCCTCGAAGTCGGCGTCGGTCACCTCGGCCACACCGTGTGCGTGCACCATCTCGGTTCCTCTCTCGTGTGGGTCAGGGCGTCATCTCGCAGCGCGGGGCGGCGGCCTCGCCGGCCGCCTCCTCCGCGCCGGCGAGCTGCCGCGCGACCTGGTCCCGTACGTCTGCGAGCCGGCCGATCAGGTCGTCCAGCTCGGTGAGCTTGCGCCGGTACACGGCGAGCGAGGCGGGGCAGGAGTCCCCGGCCGGGTGGCCGGCCCGCAGGCACTCCACGAAGGGCCGGGTCTCCTCCAGTTCGAAGCCGAAGTCCCGGAGCGTGCGGATCTCCCGCAGCAGCCGCAGGTCGTCCTCGTCGTAGGTCCGGTGGCCGTTGTCGGCACGCCGCGCGGGCAGCAGCCCGCGCGCCTCGTAGTACCGGAGCGTCCGGGTGCTGGTCCCGGCCCGTTTCGCCAGTTCGCCGATGCGCATGGCCCGACCGTATGCGTTGACGCCGACGTCAAGGCAAGCGGTGCACGGGTGGGGCCCTCGCCACCCCCGTGGGCGAGGGCCCCACAGGAACCACGTACGGGAAGGGGTTCCGGTTCACATTCCGTGGAGGCCGTGTGAGGGGTATTGCGTCACGGCAAGTTGGCTGGAACCGTACGCAGTACTGGATCTTCGAGGCCCCCTGGCGCACCGGTTACCGGACAGTCGCCGGAAAACTCGCCAAAAGCCCCTTACTTCATAGGACGTTCCTACGAGGTATGGGCTTGTTTGTTTGGTCTGTAGGCGGCGAAGCCTGGCCACTTCTACGGTGTGCGGTGTGCACTCCAGCCCACCATTCAATGCCCCCGCCGCGCGGCGCCTGCGCGCGGCCCTGGGCATGGCTCCCGGACATGTCGCCTACGGCCTGCGTGCCCAGTACGGACTCGTCGTCGCGCCCGAGACGGTGATGGCCTGGGAGCGTGGCGAGATATCACCGTCGTCCGCCGAGCTCACGGCGCTCGCGGGCGTCCTGTGGTGCTCGCCGGGCGAACTGCTCGCCGAGCCGGTCACGTTGCGGGAGCACCGGATGGCCCGGGGGCTGGCCGCGGACGAACTGGCCCGGCGGATCGGCCTGGAGACCAGCTCCTACCAGAAGATGGAGGACACCGGACGCTGGAGGGGCAACGAGCGGCAGTCCGCCGCCCTCGCCACCGTGCTCGGTCTCACCCTGGCCCAGTTCGTGACGGCGACGGGCAAGCACGAGGAGCTGGCGGAGCTGCTGCGCAGCGCGGTCACCACGCGCTGGCAGGCGTACGTGAAGCCGCTCGGCAAGCTGCTGCCGATCCCCAAGCAGCACCTGGAGCGGGTGCTGGACCAGCTGCACGGGGAGTACCAGTCCCGGATGGTGGCGACGCTCAGCTGGGGCGGCGGCCAGGGCGAGGCCGGCAACGGGGACGCGGGCCGGGACTTCCTCACCGGGATCGTGGACCGCTTCTGGCGGCTCGCGGGCGGTGCGGCCTAGGACCTCCGGTCCGGCAGTGGTCCGGGCGGCCGGGGTGCGCAGCGGCGCCGCGGCGGCGCCCTGCGGTCCGTCCGGCGGAGGAATGGGGCCGAAGGGCCCGGTCCGGCAGGGGATTCGGTCCCGGCCGGGAGGGTCAGAAGACCGACTCGGCCTCGTACATGCGGCCCTCGGGGACGGTCTTCAGCTCGGTGACCGCGTGGGCGAGCGGGGCCATCACGATGTCGGAGCCGCGCAGGGCGGTCATGTTGCCGTACGCGCCGCGGTGGACCGCCTCCACGGCGTGCCAGCCGAAGCGGGTCGCGAGGACGCGGTCGTAGGCCGTCGGGGTGCCGCCGCGCTGGACGTGGCCCAGGATGACCGGGCGGGCCTCCTTGCCCAGGCGGTGCTCCAGCTCGATGGCGAGGCGGTTGCCGATGCCGGCGAAGCGCTCGTGGCCGTAGGCGTCGATCGCGCCCTTCTCGTACGGCATGGATCCCTCGGCCGGGTGCGCGCCCTCGGCGACGCAGATGACGGCGAACTTCTTTCCGCGGGAGAAGCGTTCCTCGACCATCTTGACCAGGGCGTCCACCTCGAAGGGGCGCTCCGGCAGGCAGATCCCGTGGGCGCCGCCGGCCATGCCGGACTCCAGGGCGATCCAGCCCGCGTGACGGCCCATGACCTCGACGACCATCACGCGCTGGTGCGACTCGGCGGTGGTCTTGAGGCGGTCGATGGCCTCGGTGGCGACCATGACGGCGGTGTCGAAGCCGAAGGTGCGGTCGGTGGAGGAGATGTCGTTGTCGATGGTCTTCGGCACGCCGACGACCGGCATCCCGGCGTCGGACAGCATCCGGGCCGCGGTCAGGGTGCCTTCGCCGCCGATCGGGATCAGGGCGTCGATGCCGTAGCGGGTGGCCAGCTCCTGCGCGTTCTCGGCGGCCTCGTGAAGGCGGGCCCGCTCCATGCGCGCCGAGCCGAGGATCGTGCCGCCGCGGGCGAGGATGCCGCTGACGGCGTTGATGTCGAGGGGGCGGAAGTGACCGTCGAGGAGACCCTTGAAGCCGTCCTCGAAACCGATGACCTCGTCCCCGTGCCCGACGACGGCACGGTGTACGACCGACCGGATGACAGCGTTGAGGCCCGGGCAGTCTCCGCCTGCGGTGAGAACTCCGATACGCATCGTGCTGTGTCTCCTGCTCCCGTACATATGAAGGGCGTATTGATGCCGCCTGTCCGATTGTTCCATGCTCGCGGGGTGGGGCGCGCTCCGCGCCACTCGCCCGGAGGGCCTTTGGACCCCCCGGACCGGGCCTGAGTTCCAGGGGGCGCCCTATCCATTGGCGGAGGTATTGTCAAGAGGGCAGCCCATCCCAACCGGGTCAATCGACCACACGAAGAGACGGAGAGCACGCGTGACGCGCAGCGTGTACGTGACCGGCATCGAGCGGGGGGACGGCCGGCAGGTCGTCGAACTCGGGATCATGGAGCTCCTGACCCGGCAGACCGGCCGGGTCGGCGTCTACCGGCCGTTGCTCCACGACGCACCCGACCGCCTCTTCGACCTCCTCAAGGCCCGCTACCGGATCGACCAGGACGCCTCGACGGCCTACGGGATGGAGTACCGCGAGGCCTCGGCGATCCTGGCCGAGAAGGGCACCGACGAGCTGGTCTCGCAGCTCGTCGACCGTTACCACCGGCTGGCCCGCGACTACGAGGTCGTGCTCGTCCTCGGCACCGACTACGCCGAGACCAACCTCCCCGACGAGCTGGCGCTCAACGCCCGCCTCGCCAACGAGCTGGGCGCGGTCGTCGTCCCCGTCGTGGGCGGCACCAAGCACCCCGCCGAGGCCGTGCGCGCCGAGGCCCGCAACGCCTACCGCGCGTACGAGAGCCTGGGCTGCCACGTCGTCGCGATGGTCGTCAACCGGGTGGCCGCGGAGGACCGCGACCTCATAGCCGAGCGGCTGGCGGCCCGCCTCCCCGTGCCCTGCTACGTCCTGCCGGACGACAAGTCGCTGTCCGCCCCGACCGTCGCCCAGATCACCCGGGCACTCGGCGGCGAGGTGCTCCTCGGCGACGAGGCGGGCCTGGCCCGCGACGCCCTGGACTTCGTCTTCGGGGGCGCGATGCTGCCGAACTTCCTGAACGCCCTGACCCCCGGCTGCCTGGTCGTGACCCCCGGCGACCGCTCGGACCTCGTGGTCGGCGCGCTCGCCGCGCACGCCTCCGGCACCCCGCCGATCGCGGGCGTGCTGCTCACCCTGAACGAGCGGCCGAGCAAGGACGTCCTGACGCTGGCCTCGAAGCTGGCGCCGGGCACGCCCGTGGTGTCGGTGGCCGGCAACAGCTTCCCGACCGCCGCCGAACTCTTCTCGCTGCAGAGCCGGTTGAACTCCGCGACCCCGCGCAAGCTGGAGACCGCGCTCGGTCTCTTCGAACGCCACGTGGACACCGGCGAGCTGCGCGGCCTGCTCTCGGTGGCCCGCTCGGAGCGCGTCACCCCGATGATGTTCGAGCACGAGCTGCTGGAGCGGGCCCGCTCCGACCGGCGCCGCGTCGTGCTGCCCGAGGGCACCGAGGAGCGCGTGCTGCGCGCCGCGGACGTGGTGCTGCGCCGGGGCGTCTGCGACCTGACCCTGCTGGGCGACGAGCAGGCGATCCTGAAGAAGGCCGGCGACCTCGGCGTCGACATCTCGGGCGCGCAGCTCATCGACCCGGCCACCTCCCCGCTGCGGGAGGGTTTCGCCGAGTACTACGCCGAGGTCCGCGCCCACAAGGGCATGACCGTCGAGCTGGCCCATGACGTCGTCACCGACGTCAACTACTTCGGCACCCTGATGGTCCAGCGGGGCCTGTCCGACGGCATGGTCTCCGGCTCGGTGCACTCCACCGCGGCGACCATCCGCCCGGCCTTCGAAATCATCAAGACCAAGCCGGAGGCGTCCATCGTCTCCTCGGTCTTCTTCATGTGCCTGGCCGACCGGGTGCTCGTATACGGAGACTGCGCGGTCAACCCGGACCCGAACGCCGAGCAACTCGCGGACATCGCGGTCCAGTCGGCCGCCACCGCCGCCTCCTTCGGCGTCGAGCCTCGGATCGCGATGCTCTCGTACTCGACCGGCACCTCCGGTTCCGGCGCGGACGTCGACAAGGTGCGCAAGGCCACCGAGATCGTCCGCGAGCAGCGCCCCGACCTGGCCGTCGAGGGTCCGATCCAGTACGACGCGGCCGTGGAGCCCTCGGTCGCCGCGACGAAGCTGCCCGGGTCCGAGGTGGCCGGCCGCGCGACGGTGCTGATCTTCCCCGACCTCAACACGGGCAACAACACGTACAAGGCCGTGCAGCGTTCGGCGGGCGCGGTCGCGGTCGGCCCGGTGCTCCAGGGTCTGCGCAAGCCCGTCAACGACCTCTCGCGCGGCGCCCTCGTCCAGGACATCGTCACCACCGTGGCCATCACGGCGATCCAGGCGCAGGGCGCACCGGGACCCGCCGCCGGCGCCTGACGCCCGGCTGCCCTCCCCGCCCCGCCGCCTCCCTCCCCTCATCGCCCGCGACAAGGAAAGACCTCCACCGTGACCGCATCGCGCGTACTCGTCCTCAACTCCGGCTCCTCGTCGGTCAAGTACCAGCTCCTCGACATGGCGGACCGGTCGCGTCTGGCCGTCGGCCTGGTGGAGCGGATCGGCGAGGAGACCTCCCGGCTGGTGCACGAGCCGCTGACCGGTCCTGCCTCGGCCGGCGGCAAGCGCGAGCACGTCGGCCCGATCGCGGACCACGAGGCCGCGCTGAAGGCCGTGGCCGGCGAGCTCGCCGCCGACGGGATGGGCCTGGACTCCCCCGAGCTGGCCGCGGTGGGGCACCGGGTGGTGCACGGCGGGACGCGGTTCACCCGGCCGACGGTGATCGACGACGAGGTGCTCGCGGAGATCCGGAACCTGATCCCCCTGGCGCCGCTGCACAACCCGGCGAACGTCACGGGCATCGAGGTGGCGCGCTCGCTGCGCGCGGACATCCCCCAGGTCGCCGTCTTCGACACCGCCTTCCACTCGACGATGCCGGAGTACGTGGCCCGGTACGCGATCGACGCCCAGGTCGCCGACGCGTACTCCGTCCGGCGGTACGGCTTCCACGGCACCTCCCACGCCTACGTCTCGCGGGCGACGGCCGCCCTGCTCGGCAAGCCGGTGGAGGACGTGAACGTGATCGTGCTGCACCTGGGCAACGGCGCCTCCGCCTCGGCCGTGCGGGGCGGGCTCTGCGTGGAGACGTCCATGGGCATGACCCCGCTGGAGGGGCTGGTCATGGGCACCCGCTCGGGCGATCTCGACCCGGCGGTCGTCTTCCACCTGGCGCGGGTGGGCGGCCTCTCGGTGGACGAGATCGATTCGCTCCTGAACAAGAAGAGCGGTCTGCTGGGCATGTGCGGCGACAACGACATGCGCGAGGTGCTGCGGCGCGCGGGCGAGGGCGACGAGGCGGCGCGGCTGGCCTTCGCCACCTACGTCCACCGGCTGAAGAAGTACATCGGGGCCTACTCGGCGGTCCTCGGGCGGGTGGACGCGGTGGCGTTCACGGCCGGGGTCGGCGAGAACGCCCACCAGGTCCGGGAGGCCGCGCTGGACGGCCTGGCCGAGCTGGGCCTGGCGCTGGATCTCGAAGCCAATGCGGCGCGTTCCCCGCAGCCGCGACTGGTTTCGGCGGACTATGCCCGGGTGGCCGTGGCGGTGGTCCCCACGGATGAGGAACTGGAGATCGCCACCCAGGCGTACGCGCTGGTTACCGAGTAGTCACTTGGACTTTCCACCAGACGGAATATTCCGCTGCGAAACAAACCGATAGGATCCAGTCATGCGCCGTTCCAAAATTGTCTGCACGCTGGGCCCCGCCGTCGACTCGTATGAGCAGCTGAAAGCGCTCATCGAGGCAGGTATGAACGTGGCCCGATTCAACTTCAGCCACGGGTCCCAGGCAGAACACCAGGAGCGGTACGACCGCGTCCGGCAGGTCTCCGAAGACACCGGGCGCGCCGTCGGCGTCCTCGCCGACCTCCAGGGTCCGAAGATCCGTCTGGAGACCTTCGCCGAAGGTCCCGTCGAGCTGGTGCGCGGTGACGAGTTCACCATCACCACCGAGGACGTCCCGGGCGACAAGTCCATCTGCGGCACCACCTACAAGGGTCTCCCGGGCGACGTCGCCAAGGGCGACCAGGTCCTGATCAACGACGGCAACGTCGAGCTCCGGGTGACGGAGGTCGAAGGCCCCCGGGTCAGGACCATCGTCATCGAGGGCGGTGTCATCTCGGACCACAAGGGCATCAACCTGCCGGGTGCCGCCGTGAACGTCCCCGCCCTGTCGGAGAAGGACGTCGACGACCTCCGCTTCGCCCTGCGGATGGGCTGCGACATGGTCGCCCTGTCCTTCGTCCGCGACGCCAACGACGTCAAGGACGTGCACCGGGTCATGGACGAGGAGGGCCGCCGGGTCCCCGTCATCGCCAAGGTGGAGAAGCCGCAGGCCGTCGAGAACATGGAGGCCGTGGTCGCCGCCTTCGACGCGGTCATGGTGGCCCGCGGCGACCTCGCCGTCGAGTACCCGCTCGAGAAGGTCCCGATGGTCCAGAAGCGGCTCATCGAGATGTGCCGCCGCAACGCCAAGCCGGTGATCGTCGCGACCCAGATGATGGAGTCGATGATCACCAACTCCCGCCCGACGCGCGCGGAGGCGTCCGACGTCGCCAACGCGATCCTCGACGGCGCGGACGCGGTCATGCTGTCGGCCGAGTCCTCCGTGGGCGCCTACCCGATCGAGACCGTCAAGACGATGTCGAAGATCGTCACGGCGGCCGAGGAGGAGCTCCTGTCCAAGGGCCTCCAGCCACTGGTCCCGGGCAAGAAGCCGCGCACCCAGGGCGGCTCCGTGGCCCGCGCGGCCTGCGAGATCGCGGACTTCCTGGACGGCCAGGCGCTCATCGCCTTCACCCAGTCCGGGGACACCGCCCGCCGCCTGTCGCGCTACCGCGCCACGCAGCAGATCCTGGCCTTCACCACGGACGTCAACACCCGCAACCAGCTCACGCTGAGCTGGGGCGTCGAGTCGTACATCGTCCCGCACGTGGACACCACCGACGCCATGGTCGACCTGGTGGACGGCGAGCTGCTCAAGCTGGGCCGCTACAACGAGGGCGACACCATGATCATCACCGCCGGCTCGCCCCCCGGCGTCCCCGGCACCACCAACATGGTCCGGGTGCACCACCTGGGTGGCGTCGACCGCGCCTGACGCCGTCGCACCGCAACAGACTCTGCCGCACAGAGACCGAGGGCGGCACCCCGCAGTGATGCGGGGTGCCGCCCTCGGTGTGTCCGTACCGCCTGCTGCCTACTCGGGCGGGCCGATGTAGTTCTTCAGGCCCGGCACGGTCAGAGTGCCGCCGAACTGAGCCGCCTGGACGACCTGGACGTCCGTGAAGAACGCGAACGGGACGTTCAGGGGCGGCGGGCTGTTCGGGGTGAACTCGATCGGGATCAGACCGAACAGCTTCCCCTTGAGGCTCTCGGTGTACATCGTCACCGTGCCGCCGCGGATCTTGGACGTGGAGCCCGGACGCGACTTCAGGTGGGCGACGTTCCCGCCCTTGCCGACCGTCTGGTACAGGTCCTTGATGTCCAGCGAGTCCGCCGTGAACTTCAGGACCTTCTTGACCTTGCCGCTGGCGGTCTTCACCTCGACGATGCCGTGGTAGTCGAGGCCGTAGAGGGTCAGCAGGGAGCTGTCGAGGTACCAGGGCTCGTCGGGCAGGAGCGGGATGCCCTGCTCCAGCTCGGCGTTGGCCAGGGCCTCGGCGTCGTAGGTCGGGCAGGGGAAGGGTTCCTTCCCGTCCGGGTCCTTCGTCGCCTCGTCCTTGGCCTCGTCCTCGTCGCCCTTGTCCTCGTCGCCCTCTTCCTTGGGCTTCTCGTCCTTGGGCTTCTTGACGGTGTCCTTGACCTCGTCGGGCAGCTCCTCGACCGTGGCGCCCGCCTGCTTGGCGGCGTCCCGGATCGCGTCCGCGGCCGGGTCCGGGGTCGGCTTGGCGGTCGTGGAGGGCGTGGCCGCGGGCGTCGGGGTCGCCTTCGTGTCCTTGAGCGGCTGGCCCAGCCCGTCGATGAGGTCCTTGAGCTTGTCGCCCACGCCGAGGGGGTCCAGCGGGTTCGCGGACTCGGT
The DNA here is from genome assembly GCF_036170895.1 of Streptomyces erythrochromogenes. Lineage (NCBI taxonomy): Bacteria > Bacillati > Actinomycetota > Actinomycetes > Kitasatosporales > Streptomycetaceae > Streptomyces > Streptomyces erythrochromogenes. The sequence continues at coordinate 2,864,802 of NZ_CP108036.1, forward strand.
CGGTGCCGGCGCCGGTGTGGTGGCCGGGGCCGGGGCGTTCGCCGACGGGGACTTGGTCGCCGACGGGGTGGCGCTCGTCTTCGGCTTCGCGGCCGTGGACGGTGCGGGCGACGCGCTGGGCGAGGCGCTCGGCGAGGCCGTCTTCGAGGGCGTGGGGGACGGGGACTTCGACTCGGTCTCCGCCGGCTCGTCGGACCGCGTCACACACGGCCCGGGCGCGAAGGGGATCTCCTTGTCGTCGGCCACGGCCAGTTTGGGCGCCATGCCCATCCCGACGAACACGGCCGTCGGCATCGCCGCCAGCGCCATCGTCTTGCCGACGGGTATCTGGATCTTGTTCAGCAGGGACTTCCTGGGCGCCGCGTGTCGCGGGCCCTTCCTCTCACGGGACTCTGCGCCTGGGGCCACGCCCCGCTGCGTCTCGTCACCCCGCACTGTTCCTCCCGCCATCGGCGTGGGCAGTCGTCTCGCTCGCGTGTGCCGTCTCCGTCTCGCGGGGACCGGGGATGTCCAGGCCGCCCGGCGTCGCGTCCGTCTTGCCCAGGGCGACCACGGCCGGCTGCTGTACCGTCGGCTGCTGGACCGCGGGCTCCTCGTCCACCGGCTGTCCCGGCGCCCACGACAGCGCGAGGGCGCCGCCGACGAGGGAGAGGATGAAGCCCATCCCGAAACCGCCGAGGTTGGACACCGGTAGGGACACCAGGGCCAGCAGGATCGAGGCGACTCCGGCGAAGACCCGGATGGTCTGCTGGAACCAGAGGGCCAGGCCCAGCGTGATCAGCAGTACACCGATGATCAGTGCGCCGGCACCACCCGTGGTGGCCATCGCGAGACTGACGTTGCCCAGCCGGAGGTCCGCATACGGGAAGTACGCGATCGGGAAGCCACCGAGGAGCGTGAACAGCCCGGCCCAGAAGGGACGGCGACCGCGCCACGCGCGGAAGTGGTAATACACCACGGTGAGCCAGGCGTCGTCTTCTGCGCGAACGTAAACCGGGGCCTGGGGGTTCATGGACAACAGCTCCCTGGAAACGGTGGTACGGAGAACTCTGTGGAGCCCGGACGGGCGGACGGGGACGGCCGTCGCCGCCCGCCCGTCCGGTCATTCACCAGGACCGGATCAGTCCTTGATGTCCTGGTAGCACGGCTTGTCGCCGCCGAGCAGACGCAGCTTCAGGTCGGGCAGCTTGAACGTGCCCGCCGTGGTCGCCCACGCCTTCTGGCGCACGTTCGTCAGGATCGCCTTGTCGGCGCGCTGCGAGAACGCGTACGGGCTGCTGACCGTACCGGCCTGCGGCTTCGTCTTGTGGTTCGGGTCGCCGACCGCGACACCGATGTCCAGGTTCTTGAACTCGGCGTCGGTGTCGAGCTCCGCAACATCCAGGTAGATGTTGTCGGCGACGGCCGGCTTGCCCTTGTGGCCGGTGCGCAGCTGCAGCGTGATGTTGCCGAGCGGCGTCGGGGTCACCAGCGACTGGCACATGTTGGTGATCTCGGCGTGGCTGAACCCGGAGATGGTCACCGGGTGGTGCTGCGCATTGCCCTTGAGGTCGTGCCCCTCGGCGATGCCGCCGTACTGGATGAGGTTGTCACCGTCGAGCTTGTCGGCCGAGACCTTGAAGTCCTGGCCGGAGACGCTGAAGGACGCCGCGAGGGCACCCTGCGCCAGACCCACACCGACCGCGGCCGTGGCCGCGATGCTCGGCACCATGACGAGCGCGAAGCGCTTCCATCTGGTCCCGCCACGAACCTGAGAACTCATTTCGTTCCTCCTTCTCGGACGTACATCTCCGGTCCGGGCCGTGCCCGTCCTGGGATGGGAGAAGTGCTACGTCCTCGGGAAGGAGCGCAGGCGGCCGGGCCGCGGCCGTGCCACGTCCGATACACCGGCGTTCACCCCCGAGCGACAACCACTGGGCCACGCGTTCGCGCAACCTGGAGGACAGGCCCCGCCCACGTGGCAGAGACCCCCCTGTCCCACGTCCGGTGCCACTGCCACCGGCCGGCTCGGTGGGGACCCTCCACCGCGGCTCCGAGTGAGCGGCTCTGCGGGAAGGACCGAGCGTCGCCGATCGTGGTCCATTCCCGGCCGGGGCACAAGGGGGTTCGTTACTGGCGGGTAACGGCCAGATAACCTGAATGCTGCCTGTAACCGTCCGTCGGCAACGCAGGGTGCCACCCGGGGCCATGACAGAACGGCAAAAGGGTGAACACACCGGACAGTTCACGGGGTTCGATTTACTGCGAGTAACAGCGGCCGCGATTGCCAAGTTTTGGCAAAGCGCGGCCGCTGTTTATCTACGTGTCAACAAATCGGCGGCCGCCCGACGACGTCCGGGACCCTTCCCGGGACCGGCGCGGAGCGGCTGCGGAGCCGGACCGGAGCCGCCCTAGAAGAGCACCCGCGCCAGCGCCGTCCGCGCCGCCGTCACCCTCGGGTCGTCGGCGCCGATGACCTCGAACAGTTCGAGCAGTCGCAGGCGCACCGCATCGCGATCGTCACCGAACGTGACCTTCACGGTGTCCACGAGGCGGCCGAAGGCGTCCTCCACGTGACCGCCCACCAGATCCAGGTCGGCCGCGGCGATCTGCGCCGCCGGGTCGCGCGGGTTCGCGGCCGCGGCTGCGCGCACCTCCTGCGGGTTCATGTGCTGGACCCGGGCGAGCAGCTCGGCCTGGGCCAGACCCAGCTTGGCCTCGGTGTTGCCCGGGTCGTCCGCGAGTACGTTCTTGTACGCCTGCACCGCGCCACCGAGGTCGCCGGCGTCCAGTGCGACGACGGCCGCCTCCAGCAGCGCGTCGTACGGACCGGCCGGGGCCTCGACCGGTGCGGACTCGGCGGCTCCCTCGGCGTTCGCATCCACGTCGAGGCCGATGATCCCGAAGCGCTCCTCGGCCACCTGGACCAGTTGGGCGAGGGTGTCGCGGATCTGCTGCTCGGGGGCGACGCCCTGGAAGAGCGGCAGCACCTGACCGGCGACCACGGCGAAGACGGCCGGGATGCCCTGGATCTGGAACTGCTGCATCAGCATCTGGTTGGCGTCGACGTCCACCTTGGCCAGCACGAGGCGGCCGTTCGCCTCGACGGTCAGGCGCTCCAGGAGCGGGCTGAGCTGCTTGCACGGCTGGCACCACTCGGCCCAGAAGTCCAGGACGACCGGGACCTCGGCGGAGAGCTGGAGCACGTCGCGTTCAAAACCGGCCTCGTCGACGTCGAAGACGAGCGCCGAGGGCGGGACGGCGTCGGCGGCCGGACCGGCCCCGCCACCCTGAGCGGCCTGTCGCGCCGCTTCGGCGCGGGCCTGCTCGGCCTTGGCCTTGGCCTCGCCGGCCGCCTTCACCGCGGCGAGGTCGACGACGCCGCTCATGGACATGTTTCTGGGCTGCATGCGTACATCCTCCCCCGTGTGCGCGCGCCGACGAAAAAGATCGCGTGAATTGGCCGTGCAGTCGTATCCGCCGCGATCGTGTTGCTGGGCGGCGCCGGGTCCCCACCTGGCGCCCGTAGCTCTTCGCGTGGTTGTCGCTCTTACGCTACGAGCCGTAGCGTAACTCTCCCAGAGGCCCTGCGCGCCCCCGCGACGCCCGTGATCTGAACCACAGCGGCCCGTTCGGCTACCGACGGGTATGGTCTCGGCCATGCGCAACCCCAGCCCCGGCCGCACCGGTCGCCCCCGCAGCGCGGCCGCGGACGCCGCCATCCTCGCCGCCACCCGGGACGCGCTGGTCGAGCTGGGCTGGTCGAAGCTGACGATGGGCGACGTCTCGGCCCGCGCGGGCGTCGCCAAGACCACCCTGTACCGGCGCTGGGCGGGCAAGAGCGAGCTGGTCGTGGACGCGGTCGCGGAGCTCTTCGACGCGCTCGAACTGCCGGATCGGGGCTCCCTGGAAGCCGACATCGAGTACGTGGTCCTGCGCTTCGCGGAGCTGCTGCGGCGCCCGGAGGCCCGTACGGCCCTGATGGCGGTCGTCTCCGAGTCCACCCGGGACGAGGCCCTGCGCGACCGGATCCGGTCGGCGATCGTGGACCGGCAGAAACGTCTCGTCGTACTGGGTCGCGAACGGGCCCAGGCCCGCGGCGAACTCCCCTACGAGGAGGACGAGTTCCTGGCGGGCCGGACCACGGACCTGATCTTCGACGTGATCGCGGGCACCGTGGTGCACCGCGCCCTGGTGAGCTCCGAGCCGGTGGACGAGCTCTGGGTGGCCACCTTCACCGCCCTCCTGATGCACGGCCTGCGCGGCCCGGCCGCGGCCTGAGCCCGTCCGGCCGCGCCCCGGCGGAGCCGGTCACGTCCCGGCCCGGGGTTTGCCCGGCCAGTTCACCCGGATCTGCCGGCCCCGATCCGCCGGCGGTTCCCCCAGGCCGGCGGCCGCGAGCGCGGCCATCCCGGCGTAGCGCCCGGCGAGCCGGTAGCCCTGGTCGCGGGAGTCGACCTCGTGAAAGCCCCCGTCGGTGAGGACCGCCACGGCCGCCACCCCGCCCAGCCCCTCCCGGATCCCGTCCCACACCGCGGGCAGGAACTCGTGCGGCAGCCGGTCGTCGGACACGGTGTGCAGGAACTCCGACGCGCCGTCGGGGCCGGGCGGTTCGAAGTCCACGACGATGTACGCGTACGGCCCGCAGCCGGTCTGCATCACCACGCGGGCGCTGACACCGGGCACGGAAACGGGAAGGCCGGTCATGGCGCCACCGTACGGGCGCCATGACCGGCCTTCCACGCGAATTCCCGGGGCCGGGCCCGGCCCTAGAAGCCCGGGGGCTCCGTGTAGGTGCCCCACTCGTCGCGCAGGGTGTTGCAGATCTCGCCCAGCGTGGCCTCGGCGCGCACCGCGTCCAGCATGGCGGGGATCATGTTCGAGCCGTCGCGGGCGGCGTCCAGCATGTCCTTGAGGGACGCGGCGACCTTGGCGTCGTCGCGGTGGGTCTTGCGGTCGGCGAGGGCGCGGACCTGCTCGCGCTCCACCTCGTGGCTGACCCGCAGGATCTCCAGGTCGCCGGTGACGGATCCGTGGTGGACGTTGACGCCGACGACCCGCTTGTCACCCTTCTCCAGGGAGCGCTGGTACTGGAAGGCCGACTCGGCGATCTCGCCGGTGAACCAGCCGTCCTCGATGCCGCGCAGGATGCCCGAGGTGATCGGCCCGATGGGGTGCTGCCCGTCGGGGTGGGCGCGCAGGCCGCGCTCCTTGATCTGCTCGAAGATCCGCTCGGCGTCGGCCTCGATGCGGTCGGTGAGCTGCTCGACGAACCAGGAGCCGCCCAGCGGGTCCGCCACGTTGGCGACGCCGGTCTCCTCCATCAGCACCTGCTGGGTGCGCAGGGCGATCTCGGCCGCCTGCTCGCTCGGCAGCGCGAGGGTCTCGTCGAGGGCGTTGGTGTGCAGCGAGTTGGTTCCGCCGAGGACGGCAGCGAGGGCCTCCACGGCGGTGCGTACGACGTTGTTGTACGGCTGCTGCGCGGTGAGGGAGACGCCGGCGGTCTGCGTGTGGAAGCGCAGCCACATCGACTTCTCGTTCTTGGCCCCGTAGACCTCCTTCATCCAGCGCGCCCAGATCCGGCGGGCCGCGCGGAACTTGGCGATCTCCTCGAAGAAGTCGAGGTGCGCGTCGAAGAAGAAGGAGAGCCCGGAGGCGAAGTGGTCGACGTCCAGGCCGCGGGAGAGGCCCAGCTCCACGTAGCCGAAGCCGTCGGCGAGGGTGTAGGCGAGCTCCTGCGCGGCCGTGGCCCCGGCCTCGCGGATGTGGTAGCCGGAGACGGACAGCGGCTTGTAGGCCGGGATGCCCTTCGCGCAGTACTCCATGAGGTCGCCGATGAGGCGCAGGTGCGGCTCCGGTTCGAAGAGCCATTCCTTCTGGGCGATGTACTCCTTGAAGATGTCCGTCTGCAGCGTGCCGTTCAGCACGGCGGGGTCCACGCCCTGGCGCTCGGCGGCGACGAGGTACATGCAGAAGGCGGGCACGGCGGGGCCCGAGATCGTCATGGAGGTCGTGACGTCGCCGAGGGGGATGTCCTTGAAGAGGACCTCCATGTCGGCGGCGGAGTCGATGGCGACGCCGCAGTGTCCGACCTCGCCGAGGGAGCGGGGGTCGTCGGAGTCGCGGCCCATGAGGGTCGGCATGTCGAAGGCGACGGAGAGCCCGCCGCCGCCGGCGGCCAGGATCATCTTGTAGCGCTCGTTCGTCTGCTCGGCGTTCCCGAAGCCGGCGAACTGGCGGATGGTCCAGGTCCGGCCGCGGTAGCCGGTGGCGTGCAGGCCGCGCGTGTACGGGTACTCCCCCGGCCAGCCGATCCGCTCGAAGCCCTCGTACGCGTCGCCGGGCCGGGGCCCGTAGACGGGTTCGACCTCATCGCCGGAGAGCGTGGTGAAGTCTGCCTCGCGCTTGCGGGCCTTGTCATAACGGGCCTGCCAGCGACGGCGGCCCTCCTCGATGGCGTCAGCGTCCATACCCACGAATTTACTAGGACGTCCTAGTAAATGTCGATGGGAAACCCCCGGGAGTCGTCCCGGGGGTGGGTGACGCTCGCCTCGTCGTCAGGCCTTCGCGGTCGCGAGCGAGTCGCTGACCAGGGGCTCCACCTCGGCGCGGATCTTGCGCTCGACGAAGAAGGCGGCCAGCGGAATGGTGCCCGACACGAGCACCCACAGGAGCTTGCCGAAGGGCCACTTCGCCTTGGACCCCAGGTCGAAGGCGAAGACCAGGTAGATCATGAAGAGCACACCGTGGGTCTGCGACACCACGAAGGTGAGATCGGCACCGGTGTCGAAGCCGTACTTCGCCACCATGCAGGCGCAGAGGATCAGGAGCATGACCGCGGTCACGTAGGCCATGACGCGGTAGCGGGTCAGCACGCTTCGTTTCATGCCGACGAGCGTAACCGTCCGTTTTGCTCGATCTTGACGCGGCCCCGGGATCGCGGGACGGGGTCAGGACTCGTCGAAGTCCGCGGCGGCCACGCGCAGCGGGCGGAGCAGGGCGAAGATCTCCCCGCACTCCTCGGCGTCGTACGCTCCGAGGCCGAAGTCGATCGCCATCAGGTCCTTGGTGGCGGCCTCGACGACCTCCCGGCCCTTCTCCGTGATGGAGGCGAGGGTGCCGCGGCCGTCGTTCGGATTGGGCCGCTTGGCGACCAGCCCGGACCGCACCAGCCGGTCCACGGTGTTGGTCACCGAGGTGGGGTGGACCATCAGCCTCTCGCCGATCTTCGACATCGGCAGCTCGCCCGCCTTGGAGAAGGTGAGCAGCACCAGCGCCTCGTAGCGTGCGAAGGTCAGCCCGTACGGCTTGACGACCGCGTCGACCTCGCCGAGCAGGATCTGGTGGGCGCGCATGATCGAGGTGATCGCGGCCATCGAGGGCACGGGCCCCCAGCGCTGCTGCCAGAGCTCGTCGGCGCGGGCGATGGGGTCGAAGGGAAGGCTGAGCGGCTTGGGCACGCGTCCGACCCTACCGGGAGGTCACTTCACGGCGGGGGCCGTCTCATCCCTCAGTCGCTCCTCCTGCCGGACGGCGGAACGGAGTTCGGCCAGGAGCGCCAGGACGACGGCGGTTCCGAGCACCCCGGACCCCGTGACGACCACGTGCACCGGGAAGAACTCTGCGGCGAGCCCGGCCAGGGCCATGCCCGCTCCCTGGAGGGTCATCAGGCCCGTGCTGAGCAGGGTCATCGCCCGGCCGCGCAGCTCGTCGGGGACGGCGTCCACGTACCACTGGTCCAGCCCCAGGGTGTAGGCGTGGGCCAGCCCGGCGAGCAGCAGTGCGATCAGGGCGAGGGGCACGCCCGGCCGGCCCGCGTAGAGGAGGAACGGCAGCAGGCCGGCGGCGGCCAGCGGGGCGACGATCCGCGAGCGCGTCCGCGCGCTCAGCGCGGAGCCCGCCCAGAGCTCTCCGGCGAGGGTGCCCACGGGCATGGCGCACATCATCAGGCCGAGGACGGCGGTCCCGGCGCCGATGCCGTCGGCGTACGCGGCGAGCAGCGCCTCGGGTACGACGAGGAAGACGGGCGGCAGCCAGAACAGGAGGGTGAGCGCCCGCAGCCGGCGCCGGCCCAGGACGGCCCGCATCCCGGCGAGCGGGGAGGTGCGGACGGCCGTCCGTGCGGGCCGGGCCCGGGTGCCCAGCCGCAGCAGGAGGGCCGAGCCGAGGAATCCGGCGGCGGTCAGCGCGATGGCGGCGCGCGGGGCGAGGACGGTGAGCAGCAGGCCGCCGAGGCCGAAGCCGATGAGCTGGGCGCTCTGGGCGACCATGCGCAGCAGCGAGCGGCCCAGGACGTAGGCGTCGCCGGATCCGAGGACGTCGGGGAGGGAGGCGTTGCGCGTGCCCTGGAAGAGGGGTGCCACGAAGGCCATCGCGCAGCGCAGGACGAGGAGCACGGCGACGGGGGTGGCGGGCAGCACCATGGCCGCGGCGCAGGCCGCGCAGACGAGGTCGCAGGTGACGAGCACCGGGCGGGCGGGGCGGCGGTCGGCGACCCCGGCGAGGAGGGTGCCGCCGAGTGCGTAGGGGAGGAAGCCGAGGGCGAAGGTGAGCGCGCTCATCAGGGGCGAGCCGGTGAGGCGGTAGACGAGGACGGAGAGGGAGATCTCGGCGACGACCAGGCCGAGTACGGACATCAGGTGCGCGGCGAAGACGGCGGGGAACTCGGGGGTCCGGAAGACGGTGAGGTAGCCGGCGGAGCCCGCTTCGGCCCGGGCCTGGGTGACGGTTGGCATGACGGCAGCGTCGGGGGCCTAGGCTGGCCGGCGTAGAGATTCGGCCCGGGACGAATGTCGGGCGGAGCGGTCGGGCGCGTGCGAGAGGGTGCGGCATGGGTTTGCACCATCGTTTCGGGCACGCGGACCTGCTGCGGTGCCGGTTCGCGCTGTCGCCGGCCTGGGAGACGCAGGAGGCGATCCGCACTCTGAGCCGCCCGGACCGGCAGGGCTACCACCTGCCGTGGCTCCGGCGGAGCCGGGCCGCAGCCGACGGGCTGGACCTGCGGCCGCTGTGGCTGCTGATGCCGCGCCGGGGGCACAGCACCGACTTCATCAGCCCGCCGCCGAGCGGTCCGGGCGTCTCCTTCGAGGAGGAGCTCGCGGTGATCCGCGCGGCCGATCCGGCCGCGGCGCTCGAGGACATGCGCAAGTCGCTGGCCTGCACGCCGGGCGCGCTCGACAGCGACCTCGGCCGGGCCCTCCTCGCGGATCCGGCGCGGTCGGTGCGGGAGCTGGCCGATCTGCTGGAGCGGGCCTGGGGCGCGCTGGTCGAGCCGCACTGGCCGCGGCTGCGGGCGCTGCTGGAGGCGGACATCCTCTTCCATACGCGCCGTCTGGCCGCCGGCGGGCTGGAGTCCCTCTTCGACGGCCTGCACCCCGATCTCTCCTGGGACGCGGCGTCGCTCACCCTCACCATCGAGCGCCCCAGCCACCACGACCGCGTCCTGGGCGGCCAGGGGCTGCTGCTCATGCCGAGCGCCTTCGTCTGGCCGCAGATCGCGGGCGGCTTCGACCCGCCCTGGCAGCCGACCGTCGTCTATCCGGCCCGCGGCATCGGCGCCCTGTGGACCCCGGCGGGCGAGGACACGCCGACCGCGCTGGCCCGGCTGCTGGGCCGGGCCCGGGCGGACGTGCTGTGCGCGCTGGACGAACCGGCGTCCACCACGGCCCTGGCCCACCGCCTCGGCCTGGCACCCTCCACCGTCTCGGCGCACCTGGGGGTCCTGCACGCGGCGGGCCTGCTCATCTCCGCCCGCCGGGGCCACCAGGTGCTCTACGAACGCACCCCCCTGGCCATCGCCCTCACCACGGGGGACGCCGCCGGCTGACCGGCGCGGGCGGTGTCGCGCGGCCGAGCCGACTATCCGTCATGTCACCATATTCCGGTCGTACATCCTTACCGCCTCACCGCCTCACGGTCTGCCGCCCGACCCTTCGTCGCGAGGAATCCGGATGCCATCCGTCGCTCCCAGGCCGCGCCGCCCCAGGCCCGCTGCCGTCCTCGGCCTCCTCCTGCTGCTCGCGGCGGCCCCCGCCTGCTCCACCGCACCGGAGCCCGGGCCGCGCAGCCCCGCCGCCGGTCCCGGGGCCGCCGCGCCGGCCGCCGCCGAGGGCGCCGCCGAGGGCGAGTCCTCCTTCTGGGTGGACCCGAACAGCGAGGCCGCCCGGCAGGTCGCGGCCTGGGAGGCGACGGGCCGCTACGCCGACGCCCAGGTGCTGCGCCGGATCGCGGACCGGCCGGTCGCGCTGTGGGGACGGCCCGGCGATCCCGGCCCCGGGATCCGCCGGGCCAGCGCGGCCGCGAAGGCCTCCGGGCGGACCCTGGTGCTCGCCGCGCACAACATCCCGCACCGCGACTGCGGGCAGCTGCCCGTCGGGGGCGCCGCCGACGCCCGCGCCTACCGCGGCTGGATCGGCGCCTTCGCCGATGCCATCGGCGACGCCCGGGCCCTCGTCGTCCTGGAGCCGCACGCCGTGGCGCACGCCGTCGACGGCTGCGTGCGCGCCGAGCACCGCGCCGAGCGCCTGCGGCTGCTCTCCGAAGCCGTCGACCGGCTCAAGAAGAACCGCCATACGAAGGTCTATCTGGACGCCGGCGATCCGGGGTGGATCCGCGACCCGGCCGACCTCGCCGGCCCCCTCCGCGAAGCGGGGCTCGACCGCGCCGACGGCTTCGCCCTCAACGTCTCCGGGTTCCAGCCGGACGCGGCCGTCCGGGCCTACGGCGCGAAGCTCTCCCGGGCGGTCAAGGGCCGGCACTTCGTCGTCGACACCGGCCGCAACGGCGAGGGGCCCCTGCCGGGCGACCGCGAGCGGGCCTCCTGCAACCCGCCGGGCCGCGCCCTCGGCACGCCGCCGACCGACCGGACCGGCGACCCGCTCGTCGACGCGTACCTCTGGGTGAAGCGGCCGGGCGAGTCCGACGGGACCTGCCGCGGCGGCCCGGCGGCCGGCACCTGGTGGCCCGAACAGGCCCTCGGCCTGGCCCGCCGCGCGCGGGACGTCCCATAGGCCGCGTCCGCGAAGTCCCATCCCCTCCCCTCCCCTCCCCGGCTACCGCCGGGGAGGTGCCCCCGGGCCCCGCGAGGCTCGGCACCGCCCCTCGCCGCACGGGGAGCGTCAGGTCCGGGTGCCGCGGCGCAGGCCGTGGCGTACCGCGCGCTGGCTCAGGGGGCCCAGGCCCTCCAACACCGCGGCCAGTCCGGCGAGCTGCTCCAGGGCGTCGAACGCCCGGCCGGCGCCCTGCGGGTCCACCGCCTCGTACAGCTCGATGCCCACGAAGGAGGCGGCGGTGGCCCGGGCGAGCCCCGCGGGGTCGGCGAACCCGTCGAGCGGGGTCGCCGCGAGCAGCCGGGTGAGCACCGCCTCCAGCTCCTCGATCCACAGGCCGAGTCCGGCGGCGGTGGCGGCCGCGAGGGCGGGCGAGTTCTGACCTGCGGCCAGCAGCTGCCCGAGCACGGCGACGTGCCCGGCCTCCCGCTCCTCGGCGTGCATCGCGCGGGCGAACTCCAACAGTTCCGTGAGGCTGCCCAGCCCCGCGAGCCGGTCCCGGTAGCGGGCCACCCGCTGCTCGGCCCCGTACCGGCAGGCGGCGGCGAGCAGTTCCTCGACGGAGCCGAAGTGGTAGAAGATCAGCCCCTGGCCGACCCCGGCGGTGGCCGCGATGGTGCGGGCCGAGGCCTTGGCGATGCCCTGCTCGACGAGCGTGCGCAGGGCTCCTTCGAGGAGCTTCTCCTTGGTGGCCGCGCTCACGCCCGGACCTCCTCGCGGACCGGCCGCAGGTCGCCGAAGAGCCCGGTCGCCCACCGTTCGCGGGCGTCGACGTAACTCGCGGTGAAGGAGCCCTCGTACCCGAAGAGCGGCCCGAAGCGGCGGTTGACCACGCGCACCCTGATCCGGAACCGGCCGGTGGCGTCGTCGAAGGACTCGCGCACCTCGGCGTCGCCGCCGATGAGGTCGGGGACGCGGACGTCGACGGGCCCCTCGCGGAAGCGGTGCTCACCGGAGCGGATGAGCAGCGAACCGTCGGGCTCGGCGCTCATGTGCAGGTCGCTGGCGAGGTGCTGGTGCGTGCCCAGGTAGTCGAGGACGCAGTCTCGTTCAGGGCTGTGCACCATCGTGGCGTCGAACCGGTGCGGCCCGTCGGGCAGCCGGAAGGTGCGCACGAAGGTGACGGTCTCCCGGCCGAAGGAGTCGAGGTACGGGAGGTTCTCTATGACGAAGGGGATGTCGCGGCCCTCGCGCGGCACCAGGATGTTGCGCGTCCCGCCGAGCCGGAGGAAGGGCTTCACGAAGCTGCCGCCGTGCCATATCCGCTCCATGGTGCCGCGGCCGACGCAGCCCTCACCGCTCTCCAGCCCGACCGAGAACCGGCGCTGGATCTGCGGGTGCAGACGGTCGAAGTCGGCGCCCATGTGGGTCCGGAAGATGGAGGTCATGACGGCTCCAGGGTGCTGAGCAGACGGGGTGCGGCGACGGGGGTGCGGCCGGGCGGGGTGCGCAGGCAGCGGCGGGCTGCCGGGGTGCCGGGCAGCGGCGGCAGCAGCAGCGCGGCGGCCACGACGAGCAGGGCCGGGGCCGCCGGGGCGTACAGCAGGGCGGCCGCGGACAGCAGGACGCGCAGGGCGCTCTCGCCGGCGGTCCGGGCGAGGGCGAGGCCCGGCGGGGTTCCGCGTTCGCACCACAGCCGCAGCCTGTCGAAGGACCAGGCGGTGGCCCAGCCCATGAGCGGCCGGAAGACGAGCCGGTCGGCCAGGGCCCCGAAGCGGCCCCAGCGGGGCCGGTAGTCGTAGCCGGTGAGGAAGCGGATGCCGTCGCCGTCGGGGACGTAGCGCCAGTACCCGCTGCCTTCCGCGAGCAGGGACAGCGGATGGTCCGAGGCGAACCGCAGGGCCGACACCCTGGTCCCGTCGGGCCGGCGGCGCTCCCCCGCGGAGACGCCGGTCCCGTCGACGGAGACGAAGGGCAGTACGCGGGTCGCGTACCGGAACCGCTGCGGCTCGCCCTCGGACCGCGGGAGGTAGTGGATGGAGGTGAACCTCAGGTCCCACCGCTGGTGCTGGGCCGGATCCTGGCTGCGTTCCCACAGCTCGTCCATCCCGGCCCGGACGAACGTCTCGACGTACAGGCTCACGTCCACCCCCGTTCCCGCGTTTTGAGCGATCGCTCAACCGGGACACTAGGCCAGTTTGAGCGATCGCTCAACCGTGAGGCCGGTCACACGGATTGGGGCCGGGCATGCGAAAGCGCCCCCGGCCGGCTGGGCCAGGGGCGCTTCGGGTGTACGGGGGCGGGCGGTTCAGCCCTGCGCGAGGTGGCGTTCCACCGTCTCGACCTTCGAGGTGATGCCGTCGGTGACGCCGGGGCGGATGTCGGCCTTGATGATCACGGACACCCGCGGCGCCCGCTCCTCGACCGCCGCCACCGCGCGCCGGACGACGTCCATGACCTCGTCCCAGGACTCACCCTCGATGGTGGTGAACATCGCGTCGGTGCGGTTCGCCAGCCCGGACTCGCGGACCACGCGGACCGCGTCGGCGACGTACTCCCCGACCTCTTCACCGACGCCGAGCGGGGTCACCGAGAACGCGACGATCACGCCTGGGCCGCCTCACGGGCGCGGGCCGCGACCACGCTGTCGGCCTCTTCGCGCTTGAGCAGCTTGTCGCCGTAGAGGCCACCCAGCGGTACCACGGAGAGGACGAAGAAGAACAGGGCCTTCTTGAAAGGCCACTTCGCCTTGTACCACACGTCCAGCAGCAGCACCGAGTAGACCATGAACAGGATCGCGTGCAGGATTCCCAGCGGCATCAGCAGGTAGTCGATGTCCGAGACCCGGCTCAGCAGCGAGCCGAAGATCAGCAGGGCCGGGAACGACAGCGCCTCCGGGACGGAGACGAGGCGCAGGCGGTGCAGGGCGGAGGCGGTCTTGATGTCCACGTGGAACCTTCGGGGGTGGAGGCCAGGGTCGCCTCCAGTGTCTCAGCAGCTTTACGGGATCTTGACCCGGCCCCTCCCCGCCGGCCCGGGCCGGACCGTACCGGGATCGCTCCCAAACGCCCGGGTGTGTCATATATCCGGCCACGGGACTCTGTTCGGGTCCGCCCGCTGCCGATAACGTCATCCCGTGGCTCAGTTCCGACTCCAAGGCAGCAAGGTGCTGGCCGTCGACCTGACCGGGGACGCCGTGAAAGCGAAGAACGGCTCCATGGTCGCGTACGACGGGCAGATGGCCTTCAAGAAGATGTCCGGCGGTGGCGAAGGCCTCCGCGGGATGGTGACCCGCCGGCTGACCGGCGAACAGATGACGGTGATGGAGGTACAGGGGCACGGCACCTGCTTCTTCGCCGACCGCGCAAGTGAGATCAATCTGGTCAATCTGCGCGGCGAGAAGCTCTACGTCGAGTCCAGCAACCTGCTGTGCACCGACGCCGGCCTGCGCACCGGCACCACCTTCACCGGACTGCGCGGCGCCTCGACGGGCAACGGTCTGTTCACCACGACGGTCGAGGGCTCGGGCCAGGCGGCGATCGTCTCCGACGGTCCGGCCGTGGTGCTGCGCGTGAGCGCCCAGTACCCGCTGTCCGTCGACCCGGGGGCGTACATCGCGCACACCGGCAACCTCCAGCAGTCCTTCCAGTCCGGTGTGACCTTCCGCACGCTGATCGGCGAGGGCTCCGGCGAGGCGTTCCAGATCCGCTTCGAGGGCGAGGGCCTGGTCTACGTGCAGCCGAGCGAGCGCAACACCGTCGGGGGCGACATCTGATGCCGTTCCGCGAGATCAACTCGAAGATGGTCGAGGCCCAGGTCGTCCCGGGCCAGAGGATGTTCAGCCAGCGCGGCGCGATGCTCGCGTACCGCGGCGACGTCTCCTTCACCCCGAGCCTGACGGGCGGTCAGGGCGGGGTCATGGGCATGATCGGGCGCCGCGTGGCGAACGAGCAGACCCCGCTGATGACGGTCGAGGGCAGCGGCACCGTGATGTTCGGCCACGGCGGCCACCACATCCAGGTGATCAACCTGACCGGCGAGACCCTCTACGTGGAGGCCGACCGGCTGCTCGCCTTCGACGGCACCCTCCAGCAGGGCACGATGTTCATGGGCTCGCAGGGCGGGGTCATGGGCATGGTCCGCGGCCAGGTGAGCGGCCAAGGCCTGTTCACCACCACCCTCAAGGGCCACGGCTCGGTCGCCGTGATGGCCCACGGCGGGGTCATCGAACTCCCCATCACCCCCAACCGTCCGGTCCACGTGGACCCGCAGGCCTACGTGGCCCACCACGGGGACGTCAGGAACAAGCTCTCCACCGCCCTCGGGTGGCGGGACATGGTGGGGCGCGGCTCGGGCGAGGCGTTCCAGCTGGAACTGTCCGGCCAGGGCGCGGTGTACGTACAGGCCTCCGAGGAGAAGCTGTGAACTTTGGCCCCGTGATGGGCGGGCCCGGCGGCCCGACGGTCTTCGACCCGTACACGCTGCCCTCCGACGACAACGTGAACGCCTACACCTTCTGCGTGGAGCTCAAGGGGAGCCAGTGGTTCCTGCAGAAGGGCAAGATGATCTCGTACTACGGGCGCATCGAGTTCAACGGCATCGGGAACGGGCGCTTCGACCGCCTGCTGCGCACCAGCTTCCACTCCCCGCTGCACGCCAGCGACTGGGTGGTCGCCGAGGGCCAGGGCAAGATGCTGCTGGCCGACCGGGCCTTCGACGTGAACTCGTACGACCTGGACAACGGCAACCTGACGATCCGCTCGGGCAACCTGCTCGCGTACCAGCCCTCGCTCGCCCTGAAGCAGTCGATCGTCCCGGGCTTCCTGACGCTGATCGGGACCGGGAAGTTCGTGGCGGCCTCGAACGGGCCGGTGGTGTTCATGGAGCCGCCGCTGCGCGTGGACCCCCAGGCGCTCGTCGGCTGGGCGGACTGCCCGTCTCCCTGTCACCATTACGATCACGGCTACATGTCCGGCGTGATGGGCGGACTGCGTTCGCTGACCGGCATCGGCGGCACCTCGGGCGAGGAACACCAGTTCGAGTTCGTCGGAGCGGGGACGGTGCTGCTGCAGTCCTCGGAGATGCTGATGGCCGAGCAGTCGATCGGCGCGGTGGGCGCGGGGGCGGCCACGGGCAACGCGCAGGGCGTGCCGGGTGCCGGCCAGGGACCCCTGGGGCAGATGGGCGTGCCGCGGATGCCGGGACAGCTGGGTGATTTCCAGCGCCGCCTGGGACTGTGACGACCGGGACTTTCGACCTTTGTACGCAATTCAACTTTTTAGGTAGAGTTCATTCATGGAGACCATGGAGACCGAGACGGCCACGCGCTGGCTCACCGACGCGGAGCAGTGCGCCTGGCGCACCCACCTGGACGTCAGCAGGCTGCTCATGCACCAGCTGGAAAAGGATCTCCAGCCCTTCGGACTCACCAACAACGACTACGAGATCCTCGTGAACCTCTCGGAGTCGCAGGACCACCGGATGCGCATGAGCGATCTGGCGACGGCCACCCTGCAGTCCAAGAGCCGGCTGTCGCACCAGATCACCCGCATGGAGGCGGCCGGCCTGGTCCGCCGGGTCAACTGCGAGTCCGACCGCCGCGGCCTGTACGCGGTGCTCACGGACGAGGGCATGGAGACGATGCGGAAGGTCGCCCCGCACCACGTGGCGTCCGTCCGCCAGCACTTCATCGACCTGCTGCCGCCGGAGGCCCTGGCGGCGCTGCGCGCCTCGCTGACCCCGGTGGCGGAGCACCTGCGCGGCACCCGCGGCAAGGTCTGAGCGGGGCGCTCGGCGCGCCCCGCGGGGCGGCCGGCCGGACAATGGGCGGTGTCCGCCCGCTGCCGGCCGCCGCCGGGCAACCGGAAGCGCCCTGGCCGGCCTGAGGAGGTCCAGCCATGAAGCGCACCAGGTACGTCTCCGCTGCCACGGCCGTCGTCCTGATGACCGGAGGTCCGGTGGCGGTCGCGACAGCGGCCGCCGCCGACCCGGCGAGAACCGCCGCCGCGGCCCCCGTCGCCGCGCGCGCCGACGTGACGGCGGAGAGCGCCGCCGCGGCCGCCCTGAAGCACTATCCGGGCGTGATCGAGTCCCTCGACAAGGACGGATCCGTCTGGCACGTCGACGTGATCGGCAAGGACGGCAAGGGCCACGCCGAACTCGAAGTGTCCGCGAGCGGCTCGGTCACCGGGCAGAACCGGGACACCGACGAGAACGCCGCCGAGAACAAGGCCCTGGTCTCCGCCAAGGTCACCGCCCAGCAGGCGATGAAGGCGGCCCTGGCCGCCCACCCCGGACAGGTCACGACCGTCGAATGGGACGACGACGACGGCACCGCCTCCTGGCACGTCGAGGTCAAGGGCAAGGACGGGAAGACCTGGGACGCCCAGGTGGACCCCACCACGGGCAAGGTCACCCAGTCCGGCTCCGATGCGGACTCGGACGACGACGGAGACGGGGACGGGGACGGCAACAACTGAGGCAGCACCCCGCCCCGCCGAGCCGCGAAGAGGCCCGACCCTAGGCCCGGGCCTGGTCCTGAGTCTCCGTGAGGGTTGCCAGGAGGGCGTCGGCCGCCGCGTACGGGTCCAGCTCACCCTCGGCGACCCTGGCGGCCAGCGCGCCCAGGTGCGCGTCGCCGTGGACGTCCGCCATCCGCGCCCGCAGCGCGGTGACGGCGATCGTTTCGACCTCCCGCGCGGCCCGCGCCGCCCGCCGCTCGGCGAGCACCCCGCGCTCGTCCATCCACGCCCGGTGCTTCTCCAGCGCCTCGACGACCTCGTCGATGCCCTGGCCGCGGGCCGCGACCGTCTTCACGATCGGCGGCCGCCAGTCGTCCCGGCCGCGCGCCTCGCCCAGCCCCAGCATGTGGTTCAGCTCCCGGGCGGTCGCGTCCGCGCCGTCCCGGTCCGCCTTGTTGACCACGTACACGTCGCCGATCTCCAGGATCCCCGCCTTCGCGGCCTGGATCCCGTCGCCCATCCCGGGAGCCAGCAGCACCACCGAGGTGTCCGCCTGCGAGGCGATCTCCACCTCCGACTGCCCGACCCCGACCGTCTCGACCAGGATCACGTCGCACCCGGCGGCGTCCAGCACCCGGATCGCCTGCGGGGCGGCCCAGGCGAGCCCGCCCAGGTGGCCGCGGGTGGCCATGGAGCGGATGTAGACCCCCGGGTCCGAGGCGTGGTCCGACATCCGCACCCGGTCACCGAGCAGCGCCCCGCCCGAGAAGGGCGAGGACGGGTCGACGGCGAGGACGCCCACGCGCTTGCCGGCCCGGCGGTACGCGGACACCAGCGCCGAGGTCGAGGTCGACTTGCCCACGCCCGGCGACCCCGTCAGGCCCACCACGTACGCCCCGCCCGTCAGCGGGGCCAGCGCGGCCATCACCTCGCGCAGCTGCGGGGACGCCCCCTCCACCAGCGAGATCAGCCGGGCCACCGCTCTCGGCCGGCCCTCCCGCGCCTGGGCCACCAGCTGGGGGACGTCCACCGCCGTCATACGTGCTGCGCTCCTCGGTTCTCGTACGGGATACGTGCGGGCCGCCGGGCCGGGTGCGGGCCCGGCGGCCGGGCTGCCTACTTGGCGACGCGGACGATCAGCGCGTCACCCTGGCCGCCGCCGCCGCACAGCGCGGCCGCGCCGACCCCGCCGCCGCGGCGCTTCAGCTCCAGCGCCAGGTGCAGCACGACGCGGGCGCCGGACATGCCGATCGGGTGGCCCAGGGCGATGGCGCCACCGTTGACGTTCACCTTTTCCGGGGTCACGCCCAGGTCCTTCATTGACTGCACGGCGACCGCGGCGAAGGCCTCGTTGATCTCGATGAGGTCCAGGTCGGAGACCTCCAGGCCCTCCTTCTTCAGGGCGTGCAGGATCGCGTTCGACGGCTGCGACTGGAGCGAGTTGTCCGGGCCGGCCACGTTGCCGTGGGCGCCGATCTCCGCGATCCACTCCAGGCCGAGCTCCTCGGCCTTCGCCCTGCTCATCACGACCACGGCGGCCGCGCCGTCGCTGATCTGCGAGGACGTGCCCGCGGTGATCGTGCCGTCCTTGGCGAAGGCGGGACGCAGCTTGCCGAGCGACTCCACCGTGGTCTCGGGGCGGATGCCCTCGTCCGTCGAGAAGATCACCGGGTCGCCCTTGCGCTGCGGGATCTCGACCGGGGTGATCTCGGCCTCGAAGACACCGTTCTTCTGGGCGGCGGCGGCACGCTGGTGCGAGGCCGCGGCGAACTCGTCCTGAGGGCCGCGCTCGATGCCCAGGCGGGTGTTGTGCTTCTCGGTGGACTCGCCCATCGCGATGTTCTCGAAGGCGTCGGTGAGGCCGTCGTAGGCCATCGCGTCCAGCATCTCGACCGCGCCGTACTTGTAGCCATCGCGGGACTTCGGCAGCAGGTGCGGGGCGTTCGTCATCGACTCCTGGCCGCCCGCGACCACGATGTCGAACTCGCCCGCGCGGATCAGCTGGTCGGCCAGCGCGATCGCGTCCAGGCCCGAGAGGCACACCTTGTTGATGGTCAGGGCCGGCACGTTCATCGGGATGCCGGCCTTGACCGCCGCCTGGCGGGCGGGGATCTGGCCCGCGCCGGCCTGGAGCACCTGGCCCATGATCACGTACTGGACCTGGTCGCCGGAGATCCCGGCCCGCTCCAGCGCGGACTTGATGGCGAAGCCGCCGAGGTCGGCACCCGAGAAGGACTTCAGCGAGCCGAGCAGCCGCCCCATGGGCGTGCGGGCCCCGGCGACGATCACGGAAGTGGTGTTGTTCGATCCGGACATGAGGCACAGCCCCTTGGATGAGGAGTGAACGAGGGTTTACGTGAATGTACTGGGCGGTACCGCAGCGGTCACCGGGCTGCCGGTGTGATCGCGCGCACGTTGCGTGACGACCCCCTTCAGCGGTGCACTGTCCCCATGCTGACAAGAATCGACCACATCGGGATCGCCTGCTTCGACCTGGACAAGACTGTCGAGTTCTACCGTGCCACGTACGGCTTCGAGGTGTTCCACACCGAGGTCAACGAGGAGCAGGGCGTCCGCGAGGCCATGTTGAAGATCAACGAAACCTCCGACGGCGGCGCCTCCTACATCCAGCTCCTGGAGCCCACCCGCGAGGACTCCGCCGTGGGCAAGTGGCTCGCCAAGAACGGCGAGGGCGTGCACCACATCGCCTTCGGCACCGAGGACGTCCGGGGCGACTCGGAGGCCATCCGCGGCAAGGGCGTCCGCGTGCTCTACGACCAGCCCCGCACCGGTTCGATGGGCTCCTCGATCACCTTCCTGCACCCCAAGGACTGCCACGGCGTCCTGACCGAACTGGTCACCTCCGGCCCCGACCATTGATGGACCACTGATGGCCCGATTCCCCGGCCGGTAGAGTGGCCATGGCTCGGCCGGGGTTCGGTGCGGAGAGGGTCGGGGCCTGTGACCCCTGCCCCGGTATCTGACACCATTCCCCCGGGGGCGTCGTTCAGCGGGCGAGCGATGCTCATTGGGAGTGAGCTTGCGACCAGGGGACGGATGGGACCGCGCTGTGCGGGGCTACGAAAGCCAGGAGAGCCATCAGGCCGAGGCCGACCATCTCTCGCGCTTCGAGGCCGAGATGGAGCGGCTGAAGAAGGAGCGCGGGAAGGCCGTCCAGCACGCTGAGGACCTGGGATACCAGGTCGAGGTGCTGCGCGCCAAGCTCCACGAGGTACGCCGGGCCCTCGCGTCCCGTCCTGCCTACGACGGTGCGGACATGGGGTACCAGGCGGAGCAGCTGCTCCGCAATGCCCAGATCCAGGCCGACCAGATGCGCTCCGACGCCGAGCGCGAGCTGCGCGACGCGCGGGCGCAGACCCAGCGCATCCTCCAGGAGCACGCCGAGCACCAGGCGCGCCTGCAGGCCGAGCTGCACAGCGAGGCCGTCAACCGCCGCCAGCGGCTGGACCAGGAGCTCAACGAGCGCCGCCAGACCGTCGAGGCGCACGTCAACGAGAACGTGGCCTGGGCGGAGCAGCTGCGGGCCCGTACCGAGGCCCAGGCGCGCCGCCTCATGGAGGAGTCCCGCGCCGAGGCCGAGCAGTCCCTGAACGCGGCCCGCGCCGAGGCCGCCCGGATCGCCGAGGAGACCCGGCGCCGGCTCGCCGAGGCCTCCGAGGCCGGCCGGGCCGAGGCCGAGGCCACGCTGCTGCGCGCCCGCAAGGAGGCCGAGCGGCTGCTGACGGCCGCCTCCACGCAGGCGCAGGAGGCCGCCCAGCACGCCGAGCGGCTGCGTTCCACCAGCTCCGCCGAGGCCGAGCAGACCCGCCAGCAGACCCTGGACCTGGGCCGGATCGCCGAATCCCGCGTGCAGGAGGCCGACTCCGCGCTGCGCGAGGCCCGCGCCGAGGCCGAGAAGGTCCTCGCGGAGGCCAAGGAGAGCGCGGCGCGCCAGCTCGCATCGGCTGAGTCCGTCAACGAGCAGCGCACCCGCACCGCCAAGGAGCAGGTCGCCCGGCTGGTCGGCGAGGCCACCAAGGAGGCCGAACTCCTCAAGGCCGAGGCCGAGCAGGCCCTGGCCGACGCCCGCGCGGACGCCGAGCGGCAGCGCACCGAGGCCGGCGAGCAGGCCCGTACGGCCGCGGCCGAGGACATGGCCGCGCAGCTGGCGAAGGCCGCCCGCACGGCGGAGGACGTACTGAACAAGGCCTCGGAGGACGCCCGCGCCACCACCCGCGCCGCGTCCGAGGAGGCCGAGCGGATCCGCCGCGAGGCCGAGGCCGAGGCCGACCGGCTGCGCCTGCAGGCCGCGACGACGGCGGACGAGCTCAAGGGCGCCGCGAAGGACGACACCGAGGAGTACCGGGCCCGCACGGTCGAGCTCCAGGAGGAGGCCCGGCGGCTGCGCGGCGAGGCCGAGCAGCTGCGCGCGGAGGCCGTCGCCGAGGGCGAGCGGATCCGCGGCGAGGCCCGCCGCGAGGCGGTCCAGCAGATCGAGGAGGCGGCCAAGACCGCCGAGGAACTGCTCGGCAAGGCCAAGTCGGACGCGGACGAGCTGCGCGGCGGGGCGACCACCGAGAGCGAGCGGGTCCGCGCCGAGGCGGTCGAGCGGGCCGGCACCCTGCGCAAGCAGGCCGAGGAAACCCTGGAGCGCACCCGCGCCGAGGCCGAGCGCCTGCGCGGCGAGGCCGAGGAGCAGGCCGCGGCGGTCCGCGCCGAGGCGGACGCCGCGGCCCTCGCGCGGCGCGAGGAGACCGAGCAGGCCCTGGCCGCGAAGCGGGCGGAGGCCGACGAGGAGCTCGTACGGCTGCACACGGAGGCCGAGAGCCGGCTGACCACGGCCGAGCAGACGCTGCGCGACGCCCGTACGGCCGCGGAGAACATCCGCCGCGAGACGACCGAGGAGAACGACCGGCTGCGCGCCGAGTCGGCGGAACGCATCCGCACGCTCCGGACGCAGTCCGAGGCGGAGGCCGACCAGCTGCGCACAGAGGCGGCGCAGGACGCCGGCCGGGTGCGCGCGGAGGCCGAGCAGGTCGCCGTACGGCTGCGCGGCGAGGCCGAGGCCGAGGCGGAGCGCGTGCGCTCCGAGGCCCAGGAGACCGCGGACCGGCTGCGCGCGGAGGCGAAGGCGGCGGCCGAGCGGGTCGCCGAGGAGGCCGCCGAGGCGCTGGCCGCCGCACAGGAGGAGGCCGCCCGGCGCCGCCGGGAGTCCGAGGAGACCCTGGCGTCGGCCCGGACCGACGCCGACCAGGAGCGGGCGCAGGCCCGCGAGCAGAGCGAGGAGCTGCTGGCCGCGGCCCGCCGCCGCTCGGAGGAGGCGCAGGCCGAGGCGGCCCGCCTGACCGAGGAGGCCGAGAAGCGCGCGTCCGAGCTGGTGTCGGCGGCCGAGGCCACCGCCCAGCAGGTGCGCGACTCCGTGGCCGGGCTGCACGAGCAGGCCGAGGAGGAGATCTCCGGGCTGCGCAGCGCCGCCGAGCACGTGGCGGAGCGCACGAAGACGGAGGCGGAGGAAGAGGCCGCCCGGGTCCGTTCCGACGCCTACGCGGAGCGGGAGCGTGCCACCGAGGACGCGGGCCGGATCCGCACCGAGGCGCGCGCCGAGACGGACGCGGCGAAGGCGCTGGCGGAGCGGACCGTCGGCGAGGCGATCGCCGAGGCGGAGCAGCTGCGCGCCGACACCGCCGAGTACGCGCAGCGGGTGCGCACCGAGGCCACGGACGCGCTGGCCGCGTCCGAGCGGGACGCCGCCCGTACCCGGGCCGACGCCCGCGACGACGCGAACCGCATCCGCGGCGAGGCGGCGGAGTCCCTGGAGGCCTCGCGCACCGAGGGAGTGCTGATCACGGCCGAGGCTGCGGCCGAGGCCGAGCGGATCACCGAGGAGACCCGCGCGGCGAACGCGGCCATGGTCGCCGATGCCGAGGCGGAGGCCGCCCGGCTCACCACCGAGGCGGCGGAGGCCGCCGAGGCCGTCCGCACCGCGGCCGCGGCGACGCTGGACGAGGCCCGGGCCGAGGGCAACCGGCTGCGTACCGAGGCCGCCGAGCAGGTCGACCGGCTCATCACCGAGGCCTCGGCGGAGGCGGACCGCCTCATCGAGGAGACCCGCGCCGCGAACGCGGCCACCGTGGGCGAGGCGGCGGAAGAGGCCGAACGCCTCACCACCCAGGCGGCACGGCTGAAGTCGCAGGCGGCCGAGACGCTGGCGAGCGCCGAGCGGGACGCCGCGAAGATCATGGTCGACTCGCGTGCCGAGGGCGACCGGCTCATCGACGAGACCCGTGTGGCCAACGAGGCCACGATCGGCGAGGCCGCTGCGGAGGCCGAGCGGCTGCGCGCCGACGCGGCCCGGGTCCTGGACGACGCCCGCGCGGAGGGCGGCCGGATCATCGGCGAGGCCACCGCGGAGGCGGACCGCGTCACGGTCGCGGCCAACGAGACCCTGGCCGGCGCCGAACGCGACGCCGAGCAGATGCTGGACGAGGCGCGCGCCGAGGCGAACCGGCTGCGCACCGAGGCGGCCGAGCAGGCGGACCGGCTCATCACCGAGGCGGCGTCCGAGGCGGACAAGCTCACCGAGCAGACCCGCAAGGACAACGAGCGCACGGTCGGCGAGGCGGCGTCCGAGGCGGAGCGGCTGCGCGCCGACGCATCGGAGGCGCTGTCCTCGGCGCAGGAGCACGCGACCCGCACCCGGTCGGAGGCCGAGCGGGTCAAGGCGGAGGCCGCCGCCGCGGCGGAGCGCACCCGCGCGGAGGCCCGTACGGAGTCCGAGCGGCTGCTGGACGAGGCCCGCGAGGAGGCGAACAAGCGCCGCAGCGAGGCCGCGGAGCAGGTCGACCGCCTCATCACCGAGGCGGCCACCGAGGCCGACAACCTCATCGTCGACGCGCAGAAGCAGGCCCTCGCCGCCACCACGGCGGCCGAGGAGCAGGCCGACGCCATGGTCGACGCGGCCCGCAAGGAGGCGGCGCGTATCACCTCGGAGGCGACCGTCGAGGGCAACTCCCTGGTGGAGAAGGCCCGTACGGACGCGAACGAGCTGCTGGTCGGCGCGCGCACGGACGCCGCGGCCATAAGGGAGCGGGCGGAGGAGCTGCGGGGCCGCGTCGAGGGCGAGGTCGAGGAGCTCCACGAGCGGGCCCGCCGGGAGTCGGCCGAGCAGATGAAGTCGGCCGGCGAGCGCGTGGACAAGCTGGTGCGCGCGGCGACCGAGCAGAGCGTCGAGGCCGAGGCTAAGGCCAAGGAGCTGCTGTCGGACGCGAGCAGCGAGGCGAGCAAGGTGCGCATCGCGGCGGTCCGCAAGGCGGAGGCGCTGCTCAAGGAGGCCGAGCAGAAGAAGGCCGAGCTGGCCCGGGAGGCCGAGAAGGCCCTGGCGGAGGCCAAGGCGGAGGCCGAACGCCTCGTCGAGGAGGGGCGCCGCGAGCTGGAGGTCCTGGTCCGTCGGCGGCAGGACATTCAGGGGGAGATCTCCCGTGTCCAGGACGTTCTTGAGGCGTTGGAATCATTCGAGGCGCCTTCGGGTGGCGGAAAGCCCACGGTCGGCGGCCAGGGCTCGGGGGGTGCGAAAGCCGGAGTGTCCGCAGGTTCCACTCGTTCGGGTGGCAAGTCGTCGGAGGGGTAGCCAAGCGGTCCGGGATGTGCGCACCTGATGAAGGTTCAGGCGAACGGGTGACAAGCATTCCGCCGCCTTGCCACTCAAAAGGGGTGTCATTGTCCAGATCAAACGCGGATTGACTCGATGACACGCCGTCTGGGCGCCTAGGATTCCCCTTAACACCTCACGTAGCACCTCATCGGTCTCATTCGACAGGAACCCCATGAGCGACACTTCCTCCCCCTTCGGCTTCGAGCTCGTGCGGCGTGGTTATGACCGCGGTCAGGTGGACGACCGCATTACCAAGCTGGTCTCCGACCGCGACAGCGCCCTTGGACGTATCAACTCTCTGGAAAAGCGGATCGAGGAGCTGCACCTCGAGACGCAGAACGCCCAGGCCCAGGTGAACGACGCGGAGCCGTCGTACGCGGGTCTCGGCGCCCGGGTCGAGAAGATCCTCCGGCTGGCCGAGGAGGAGGCGAAGGACCTGCGCGAGGAGGCCCGTCGCGCGGCCGAGCAGCACCGCGAGCTCGCCGAGTCGGCCGCCCAGCAGGTGCGCAACGACGCCGAGTCGTTCGCGGCCGACCGCAAGTCGAAGGCGGAGGACGAGGGCGTCCGCATCGTCGAGAAGGCCAAGGGCGACGCCGCCACCCTGCGCGCCGAGGCCCAGAAGGACGCGGCCTCCAAGCGCGAGGAGGCCGACGCCCTGTTCGAGGAGACCCGCGCCAAGGCCGCCCAGGCCGCCGCGGACTTCGAGACCAACCTGGCCAAGCGCCGCGAGCAGTCCGAGCGCGACCTGGCCTCCCGCCAGGCCAAGGCCGAGAAGCGTCTCGCGGAGATCGAGCACCGCGCCGAGCAGCTGCGCCTGGAGGCCGAGAAGCTGCGTACGGACGCCGAGCGCCGGGCCCGCCAGACCGTGGAGACCGCGCAGCGCCAGGCCGAGGACATCGTGGCCGACGCGAACGCCAAGGCCGACCGCATCCGCAGCGAGTCCGAGCGCGAGCTGGCGGCGCTCACCAACCGCCGCGACTCGATCAACGCGCAGCTGACCAACGTCCGCGAGATGCTGGCGACGCTCACCGGCGCGGCCGTCGCGGCGGCCAACCCGATCGTGGACGACGAGCCGGTCACCCGCGGCGTGCCGGCGCAGCAGAGCCGCTGACCACGGGGCATGACCCCCAGGTAGCCATTGAGCCTGATCGAGGGCCCTATGTCACCCATTTGAGGTGGCGTAGGGCCCTCGGGCGTTCTAGCGTGACCGCATGATCGAGCTCGATGGCCTCACCAAACGATTCGGTGCGAAGACAGCGGTCGACAATCTCAGCTTCCAGGTCAAACCGGGGGTGGTGACCGGCTTCCTCGGCCCCAACGGGGCCGGCAAGTCCACGACGATGCGCATGATGCTCGACCTCGACAACCCGACCAGCGGTGCGGTCCGCATCTACGGCCAGCGCTACCGGGAGCTCCGGGAGCCGCTCAAGCACGTCGGGGCGCTACTGGACGCGAAGGCCATGCACGGTGGCCGCAGCGCCTACAACAACCTTCTCTGTCTGGCCCAGTCGAACGGCATCCCGCAGCGCCGGGTCGCCGAGGTGCTGGACCTGGTCGGACTGACGCCCGTGGCCAAGAAGAAGTCCAAAGGATTTTCGCTGGGCATGGGCCAACGGCTTGGAATCGCCGCCGCATTGCTGGGCGATCCGCAGATCCTCATGTTCGACGAGCCCGTCAATGGTCTGGATCCCGAAGGAATTCTCTGGATCCGCAATCTGATGAAGGGCCTGGCGGCAGAGGGACGCACGATCTTCGTGTCCTCCCACCTGATGAGCGAAATGGCCCTCACTGCAGACCATTTGATCGTCATCGGACAGGGACGACTACTGGCCGATACCTCTATGGCTGATTTCATTCACCAGAACTCCCGCAGTTACGTCCGGATGCGCTCGCCGCAGCAGGAGCGGCTCAAGGACGTCCTGCACGAGGCCGGGATCGACGCCGTCGGCGTCCCCGCCACCGGCACGCTGGAGATCGACGGCGTGGGCGCGGAGCAGCTCGGCGAGCTGGCCGCCCGGCACCAGATCGTGCTGCACGAACTCAGCCCGCAACGGGCTTCACTGGAGGAAGCGTTCATGCGCATGACGGCGGACTCCGTCGAGTACCACGCCCACGCACCGGGCGCACCCGGCGCGGCCAGCGACAACCCGGCCCGGCCGGCCGACGTCCCCGCCTGGGGCGCCGGCTTCGACGCCACCGACTCCACGCGCAAGGGCGGGCAGTGACCATGGCCTTCTCCGCCGTCCTCACGTCCGAGTGGACCAAGATCCGCACCGTGGCCTCCACCAGCTGGACGCTCGCCACCGCGCTCCTGGTGACCGTCGCCATGGGCGCCGGTCTGTGCGCCGTGGTCAACGCGACCTTCGACTCCATGCCGGAGCCGGAGCAGATCGCCTTCGACGCCACCCAGATGAGCTTCTCCGGGATGCTCTTCGGCCAGGTGGCGGTGCTCATCTTCGGGGCCATGGTGGTCGGCAGCGAGTACAGCACCGGCATGATCCGCAGTTCCCTCGCCGCCGTTCCGGTGCGTGGCTCCCTGCTGCTGGGGAAGCTCGCCGTGGCGACCGCCCTCGTGCTGGTGGTCGGCCTCGCGACCGGATTCCTGTCTTTCTTCCTCGGCCAGGCCCTCCTCGGTGAGCACCGCACCACGCTCGGCGAGGAGAACGTCCTGCGCGCGGTGATCGGCGTCGGCCTGTACATGGCGCTGCTCGCGGTGTTCGCGATGGGTGTGTCGATGATGCTGCGCAACACCGCCGCCGCGATCTCGATCCTGATCACCTTCGTCCTGATCCTGCCCATCGTCCTCAGCCTGGTCGACGCCACCCGCAAGATCGCCTACTACCTGCCCAACCAGGCCGGGTCCGCGATCATGCAGACCGTGCCCTCCCCCGTCGGCCCCTCTGACGCGCCCTACGGCCCGTGGGGCGGTCTCGGGATCATGGTCCTGTGGGCGGCAGCCGCGGCACTCGGGGGCCATCTCGTCCTCAGCAAGAGGGACGCCTGACGGCCGGCGCCCTCCGGAAGGACTACGGGTGATTCCAGGGTCGGCCTCGGGGACGGGTCAGGGATCCGGCCCGGGGCGGAACCGTAGGATCCTCGCTATCCTCTTAACCCTTACACGGGCGAGAGTCGTCCCGGCCTGGTAAGGGGCAGCAAGATGATCGAGGCAGTCGGCCTGACCAAGCGCTACGGCGCCAAGACCGCCGTCGACCAGTTGTCCTTCCAGGTCAAGCCGGGTCACGTGACGGGATTCCTGGGGCCGAACGGCTCCGGGAAGTCCACGACCATGCGCATGATCCTCGGCCTGGACCGACCCACTTCCGGTCATGTCACGATCAACGGCTTCCCCTTCCGGGAGCTGCCGAACGCCCAGCGGCACGTCGGGGCCCTCCTCGACGCCAAGGCCGTGCACGGCGGCCGCCGGGCCCGCACCCACCTGCTGTCCATCGCCCAGCTCTCCGGGATCCCGGAGAAGCGGGTGGACGAGGTGCTGGCCGTCGTCGGCCTCCAGGACGCGGCCCGGCAGCGTACGAAGGGCTTCTCGCTCGGCATGGGCCAGCGCCTCGGCATCGCCACGGCGCTGCTCGGCGACCCACAGGTGCTCCTGTTCGACGAGCCGGTCAACGGGCTCGACCCCGAGGGCATCCTCTGGGTCCGCAACCTCATGCGCCGGCTCGCCGCCGAGGGCCGCACCGTCTTCGTCTCCTCGCACCTGATGAGCGAGATGGCGCTGACCGCCGACCACCTGATCGTCATCGGCCGCGGACGGCTGCTGGCCGACATGGGAACGCAGGAGTTCATCGCGCACAACTCGGCCGGATTCGCTCGGGTGCGTGCGGCCGACACCGATCCCGATGGCCGGGACGCGTTGGGTACGGCCCTCACCAAGGCGGGCGGCCGGGTCCTCCAGGAGCCCGACGGAGCACTGCGCGTGACCGGGCTGGAGCTGCCCCGCATCTGCGACCTCGCGCACGCGGCCGGCGTGCGGCTGTGGGAGCTGTCCCCGCACCATGCCTCGCTGGAGGAGGCGTACATGCGGATGACTCAGTCCGCCGTCGAGTACACCTCCACCGACGACCCGCGGGCCGAGCTGTGGGAACAGGACCCGCTGGCCCTCCCGGCCTGGGAGGACGAGCAGGCGGCCCCCGAGGTCCCGCAGGCGGGCTTCTTCGCCCCGCCGCCCCCCGGCGCGGGCGGGAAGCCCTTCCTGATGCCCAGCAATCCCGGCGAGCTCGCGAGCGCCGCCAAGGAAGCCCCAGAGGACACCCGATGACCCAGACGACCACGACGCCGGACCGGCCGCGGAGCTACAGCTCTCCGCTGCCCTCGCCGCGGCCGCACCTGGGGCACGCCCTCGCCTCGGAGTGGACCAAGCTGATCTCGATCCGCTCCACCCTGTGGACGCTGGGCGCGCTCGTGCTGACCGTCGTCGGCATCGGGCTGCTCTTCGTCGCGCAGACGGTGGACCGGGACTACGAGTCGATCTCCTTCACCACGCCCGCCCTCTTCGGCCTGATGGTCGGCCAGGTCGCCGTGATGGTCCTCGGTGTGCTGACCATCTCCTCGGAGCACGCCACCGGACTGGTGCGGACGACGTTCACCGCCGCCCCCGACCGCTTCCGGGTGCTCACCGCGAAGTACCTCGTCTTCAGCATCACGGCCTTCGTCGCCACGACGCTGTCCGTCTTCGTGGTCGGGATCGCCGCCTCGCTCGCCCACGGCGGGGCCGCCGCCGGCCGGCACGAGGCCGACGAGTGGCTGGGCGCCGCGGCCGGCTGCCTCTACGTCACCCTGCTCGGCGTGCTCGCCCTCGCGATCGGCGCGCTGGTGCGGCACTCGGCGGGGGCGATCGCCGTCATGCTCGGCGTGGTCACGCTGCCGCCGGTGCTGGGGGCCATGCTCATGGTCTGGGAGGCGGTGGCCCCCATCGGTCAGGAGATCCTCCAGCGCAACGTCCCGGTGGCGCTGAGCCAGCTGTTCGGGATGGAGGAGGGCGGTGACCTGGGCGCGGCGCCGAGCAACCTCTCCAACCTGCTGCTCGTCGTGCTGATCACGGGAGCGGCCGTGGCCGCCTCGTACGTGATGGTCGGCCGCCGGGACGTCTAGGCCGCGTCCTGTCCCGGCCGGCCGGCGCGTCGCCGCCGGGGTCAGTACTTCGGCGCGTTGCGGGACCGCTGCACCTTCGTGGTGCGGCGGTCCTTCGCGTTCCAGCAGGCCTTGTGCCAGTGCCGCCGGTCGTCCACGCCGCCGTACTCGGGCCAGGCCACCAGGTGGGGGGTGCCGGAGGGGATCTCCTGGTCGCAGCCGGGGCAGCGGTAGCGCTTGCCCGCCGCGCTCGCGCCCGCGACGTGTCTGACCTTCCAGTCCTCGCCCTGGTACTCCTCGGTGCGCTCCAGCCCGAAGCGGTCCAGGCCGATACCGGGGCGGTCGTCCGGGTTCTCGCCGCCCCTCGGGCGGTTGTTGCGCGGTGACACGTATACCTCACGGATGAGCCGACGGCAGTGACTTTCTTCCAGACTACGCGCAGCGAGGCCGGGTACCCGCAGGGTGTCTACGGGGGGACGGGCCGATGACCGGTACTGGCCCGACAATCCCAATAACTTTCGTGTCAGCCCGTGCCTTTGGCACGTGTCAGACGTTGTTGCCATAGGAAGAACCGGTCCACCTGGGGAGGCCGCGTCAGTCGCGAGGAGGATGAAGGCGATGCGCGTAGGAGCATTTGTACTGGCGGCCCAGTTCCCGGGCCAGGGACAGGGCGAGGCACTGCACCGGGCGGTGCGGACCGCGGAGGTGGCGGAGGAGGCCGGGCTCGACTCGGTCTGGCTGGCCGAGCACCACTTCGTTCCGTACGGGGTCTGCCCGTCGGCGGTGACCCTGGCGGGCCTGCTGCTGGGCCGGACCCGCCGGCTGCGGGTGGGTACGGCGGTGAGCGTGCTGCCGAGCACGCACCCGGTCGCCCTCGGGGAGCAGGCGGCGCTGCTGCACGTGGCGTCGGGCGGCCGTTTCACCCTGGGGGTGGGGCGCGGCGGGCCGTGGGTGGACCTGGAGGTCTTCGGAGGCGGCCTGGACGCCTACGAGAACGGCTTCCCGGAGTCCCTGGACCTGCTGCGCCGATGGCTCACCGAGGCGCGGGTGGGCGCCGCCGGGGAACGGTACGCCTTCCGCGAGGTGGCCGTCGTACCGCGGCCGTCGGAGGCCCTGGACGGGGACGGGTCGGGGCCGGAGGTCATCGTGGCCTGCACCTCGCCGTCGTCGGTGCGGATGGCCGCGCGGCGCGGGCTGCCGATGCTGCTGGGCATGCACTGCGGGGACGAGAACAAGGCCGAGATGGTCGCACTGTGGCGCAGCACGGCGCTGGCGGCGGGCCACTCCCCCGAGCACGTCGCCGCGGCCGGGCACGTCTCCGCCGGGGTGTGCCAGATCGCGGACAGCACCGCCGGCGCGCGCGAGACCCTGCTGAAGTCCATGCCGGGCTGGCTCAGGCTGGGCCTGGACGCGCACGTGACCGTGGACGGCCGCGTGCGCGCGATGCGGGATCCCGTCGCCTACACGGAACTGCTGTGCGACCTGCATCCGGTGGGCACCCCGGAGCTGGCGGCGGACCGCCTGGCGGCCACCTCGGCGCGCACGGGCATCACGCGCTTCGCCCTCCTGACGGAGGGCTCCGGAGATCTCGCCGCGACGGAGGAGAACGTACGACGACTCGGCGCCGAAGTCCTGCCCCGTCTCGGCTGAGATCTACCGGCTCGGGCCTCGGCTCAGCAGTCCCGCAGTTCCGGCGACTGGTTGAGCAGCTGACCGCGGATCGAAGTGAACTTGGCCAGCCGGTCGTCCACCGAGGGATCCAGCGGGAAGACCGCCACCCGGTGACAGTTCTGGAATGCCAGGCGCACTCCGAAGTGCCGCTGCAGCGCACCGCGTATCGCGTCACTAGCGAGTGCGCGCAACAGCTGCCCACGCGCCTGCTCGTCGGGCGGCGGCGTCTGGTTGTCGGCGAACTGTCCGCCGTCCACCTTCAGCTGGGCCACCAGCGAGCTGATCATCTCCCATGCGAAGGGCAGGGAGGTCCGGACGCAGTCGACGAAAGCGGCTTCGTCGACCTCGCCTCGCTCGGCCTGTTCGAGTAGGGCCGGTGAGACGTCGAGCGACATGGGTTCTCCTCTCGCGACCCCGGCTGACTGGTTGCCGGAGTCTTACGGGCAGGGAAGGAGATCGCGACGCAGAGTGCACGCTCGACAACCTCCCGCTCACCACGGTAGGCGCCCGCTGGGTGACGCACCAGGAGAATGCGCATACAACGCGCCATCGGCGAACGGGGCTTTCAGGGGCGAATCGCGTGGAGGGCCGTAGGTCGAGTAGCGTTGCCGACCATGCGTCTCGTGATTGCCCGCTGCTCCGTCGACTATGCGGGCCGGCTCACCGCCCACCTGCCCTCGGCACCCCGTCTGATCCTCGTGAAGGCCGACGGCAGTGTCTCGATCCACGCGGACGACCGGGCGTACAAACCGCTCAACTGGATGTCGCCTCCGTGCACCCTCAAAGAGGGGAGCGGGGACGACGCCGGCGTGTGGACGGTCGTCAACAAGGCGGGCGAGAAGCTCATCATCACCATGGAAGAAGTCCTCCACGACTCCTCCCACGAGCTCGGCACCGACCCGGGTCTCATCAAGGACGGCGTGGAGGCGCACCTCCAGGAGCTGCTCGCCGACCGCATCGAGACCCTGGGCGAGGGTTACACCCTGATCCGCCGCGAGTACATGACGGCGATCGGCCCGGTCGACATCCTGTGCCGGGACGCCTCGGGCGCGACGGTGGCGGTGGAGATCAAGCGCCGCGGCGAGATCGACGGCGTGGAGCAGCTGACCCGCTACCTGGAGCTGCTCAACCGCGATCCGCACCTGGCCCCGGTCCGCGGCGTCTTCGCCGCGCAGGAGATCAAGCCGCAGGCGAAGGTGCTGGCGACGGACCGCGGGATGGACTGCGTGGTCCTGGACTACAACGCCCTGCGCGGCATCGAGGACGACAAGCTCCGCCTGTTCTGACCCCCCGTTGAAACGAAACGGCTCCGTCCTCCCGGACGGAGCCGTCGGCGTTTCAGGGGGTGACGACCGGCGAGGTGGCGGTGGCCGTGCCCGTCACCGTGCCGGTTTCCGTGGGAGTCGGCGCAGCGGTCTCCGTCGGCTCCTGGGTCGGCGTCTGGGAGTTCGTCGGGGCCGAAGAGGACGTCGGCGCCTGGGAGTTCGGGGGCGTCGTGGAGGGGCGCCGGGACGGGGTACGGCCGGGAGTGCGGCCGGGGGCCGGGGCGAGGCTCGCACCCGGGGCCGGAGCCGTGGAACCCTGCGAGGGGGCCGTCGCGGGCTGCTCCGGCGCAGGATCGTTCCCTCCGGTCTCCTGGGCCGTCGAGGGCGTCCTGGAGGCCTCCGGGGTCGAGGACACGGCCGGCCCCTGCGCGGGCGGCTCACTGTCCGAGGAGCTCATCGCGAAGCTGACGACCGTGCCCAGCGCCACCGCGGTCAGCGCTCCCGCGGCGGCCAGCATCACGAGCTTGCGGCGGCCTGCGTCCCGGCGGGGCGGCGCGGCGGGAACCGGGGCCGCGGGGGCGGGTGCGTCCTGCTTCGGCGACAGCGGGAAGGCGTCCTCGAACACCGCCGACAGCGTCGTGGGCGGCTCCGAGCCCTGGGTCACGGGCACCACCGGGGTCATCCGCGTGACCGCCTCGGCGGAAACCGGGACCGGAGCAGCGGCGGGGGCCGCGGGCGCCCCGGCGGTCAGCGGCGAGGCGGGGAGGGCCGGAGCCGGGCGGGTGGCCGGGGAGGTCCGGACGGCCGCAGCCGGCCGAACGGCCGGGGTCGCCCGGGTGGCCGGGGTCGCCGGGGTGGCGGGGGTCTTGCGGGCGGCCGGGGTCGCCACGGTCACGGCCTCGGCGGCCGGGGTCGCCACGGTCGCCGCCTCGGTGGCCGGGGTCGCCACGGTCACGGCCTCCGAGGCCGCCGCGGGCGCTTCCAGGCGCAGCGGCGGCGATGCCGTCGCCCCAGCGACCTCACGGTCCACGACCAGCGCCAGCGCCCGCCGGCCCGCCACGGTGCCCCGCTTGTCGGCGAGCGCGCCCCGCAGCCCGATCGAGGTCTCCAGCTCGGCGCGGGCCCGGTCGAGCCGCCCCTCGCACAGGGCGAGCACCCCGAGCTCGTGGTGGAAGTACGCCTGCTCGGCGACCTCTCCCGCCTTGCGCGCGGCCTCGGCCCCCGAGCGCAGCACCCGCTCCCAGGCCTCCCAGTGCAGCGAGGCCGCGAAGGCGGGGGCGGCCGTACGCGCCAGCACCGCCGCCGCCACCACGTCCGCGCCGGCCAGCGCCGCGAGCACCGCGTCCGCCTCCGCCGCCACCCGCTCCGGGACCACCGAGGCGTGACCGGTCCACCAGGCGTAGTGCCGGGCGGCCGTACGGGCCTCCTCCGACGCGGTGTCCCCGTAGCCGACGTCCTCCAGCTGGCGGGCGACGCCGGCGGCCAGCCGGTAGCGCGTCCCGACGGGCGTCAGCAGCCCGCAGGCCAGCAGTTCGGCCACCGCCGTGTCGGCGTGGGTGTCCCCCACGAGCGCCGGCAGGTGGGCGTGGTGCGGCAGTTCGCCGCCCAGCGCGCACGCGATCCGCAGGGCCGCCCGGGCCGACTCGCTGACCCGCGACGCCAGCAGCTCCGCCGGGGCCGCGCCCTCGGCGAGCGTCGGCAGCGGGACCACTCCGCTGTCGCGCGGGCGCTCCTCGAAGACGCCCGGCTCCTCCTCGTCGTCGTCCTCGCCGCTGTGGTTGAGCTCGTCGCGCTGGCGCAGCATCGCGGCGGCCTGCACGAAGCGCAGCGGCAGGCCCTCGGAGGCGAACCTCAGGTCGCCCGCCCAGGCGGCCTCCTCGTCCGTCAGCGGGCGTCCGAGGCCCGCCTCCAGCAGGAGCACGC
The DNA here is from genome assembly GCF_036170895.1 of Streptomyces erythrochromogenes. Lineage (NCBI taxonomy): Bacteria > Bacillati > Actinomycetota > Actinomycetes > Kitasatosporales > Streptomycetaceae > Streptomyces > Streptomyces erythrochromogenes. Next base: position 2,899,825 of record NZ_CP108036.1, read on the forward strand.
AGTCGGCCTTGCCGAGGCCGGTGAGGAAGACCTCTTCGATGTGGGAGTCGTCGGAGGGGGCCTTGGTGTCGGGAGTGGCCGCCAGCAGGTAGGCGCATTCGGGGGTGGCGCGCAGCAGCTCGTCGAGAGCGCTCCCGCCCATCTCCAGGTCGTCGAGGAGGACGACGGCCCCGATGTCGCGCACGCGGGCGAGGAGCTCGTCGCGTTCGGGGCGTTCCCGCGGGGCGTCGTACACGGTCGCGTAGAGCGCGTGGAGCAGTTCCCCGGGCTGCTGGTGCCCGTGGCCGCTGAGCCGTACGACACCGTCGGGCGCGACGCCCGCGCACTGGGCGGCGACCGCGTCGAGCAGTGCGCTGCGGCCGGACCCGGACGGGCCGGTCAGGCGGACCGAGCGGCCGCGGCCCAGGAGCCGGACGAGCCGCTCCAGCTCCTCGTCCCGGGCGAGCAGGGGCCGGGCGGATATCGGGGAGCCCGGCAGTACGGGCGGTCTGGCGGCGGTGTCCCGGGCCGCGCGGGCCGCGGCGTCGCGCTTGGCGGGGCGGGCGCGCTCGGTGCCCGGCCGCAGCGGTTCGATCTCGCTGCCGTCGACGGGGTTGACGGTGAGGGTGAAGTCGCCGGCGGTCAGGGTGACGACCCGCGCGGGCCCGGCGGACGCGGGCGACGCCGACGCGGGGGACGCGGGCGCGGAGGCGGGCGGCGCGGTGCCGCCCGCGGCCTGCTCGTCCCGCTCGCTCTGCCCCTGTGTACGGTCCATGACCCAGTCCCCCGATCGCGGGCCGCGCGCCTCGCCGTCGTACCGCCCGGCCGTCGCGCACCCGCTGTCGCCACTGGTCCGGTTTCCGCCCGAACCCTAGACCGTGGCCGGGCGTGCGGGAAACCGCAGGGGCTCGATCACCACCGGACCGTTACTTTCCGCAGGAAATGCAAAGGTCAGCGGCTTGCGGGTCAGACCCTGGGGAGGGACTCGGCTTCCAGGCCGCCCTCGATCGCGAGGATCCGGTGCAGCCGGGTCGCGACGAGCAGCCGCTGCATCTGCGGAGGCACCCCGCGCAGGACGAGGCGTCGTCCGGTCCGGCCGGCCCTCCGGTGCGCGCCCATGATCACGCCGAGGCCGGTCGCGTCCCAGGAGTCGAGCCCGGTGAGGTCGAGCACGAGGTCGCCCTGGCCGTCGTCGAGGGCGGTGTGGAGGACCGTACGGGCGTCCGCCGCGCTGCGCACGTCGAGGCGGCCCCCGACAGCGAGTTCGGCGTGGTCGCCCCTGATGTGCATGTGTACTCCCGGCAGTACTGCGTACGTATGGCAACTGGCCCGTGGTCGGCAACTCTCACTGCAACTGACTGCCGCACGGGCAGGGAAGTTGCCGACCGTGAGCGAACCGATACCTAATTCACCCTGACGGGTGAAGGCATTCGAACGATGGCGCTCAGTGGCTGGACCGCTCTCAGTGCTTGTAGAAACCCTGGCCGCTCTTGCGGCCGATGTCCCCGGCGTCCACCATGCGGCGCATGAGCTCCGGCGGCGCGAACTTCTCGTCCTGGGACTCGGTGTAGATGTTGCTGGTGGCGTGCAGCAGGATGTCGACGCCCGTGAGGTCGGCGGTGGCCAGCGGGCCCATCGCGTGACCGAAGCCCAGCTTGCAGGCGATGTCGATGTCCTCGGCGGAGGCGACGCCCGATTCGTACAGCTTGGCGGCCTCGACGACCAGCGCGGAGATCAGACGGGTCGTCACGAAGCCGGCGACGTCGCGGTTGACGACGATGCAGGTCTTGCCGACGGACTCGGCGAACGCCCGGGTGGTGGCGAGGGTTTCGTCGCTCGTCTTGTAGCCGCGGACCAGCTCGCACAGCTGCATCATCGGGACGGGCGAGAAGAAGTGCGCGCCGACGACCCGCTCCGGACGCTCCGTCACGGCCGCGATCTTGGTGATCGGGATGGCGGAGGTGTTGGAGGCGAGGATGGCGTCGTCGCGCACGATCTTGTCGAGGGCGCGGAAGATCTCGTGCTTGATCTCGATCTTCTCGAAGGCCGCTTCCACCACGATGTCGACGTCGGCGACGGCGTCCAGGTCGGTGGTCGTCGTGATGCGGGCGAGCGCCGCCTCGGCGTCCTCGGCGGTCAGCTTGCCCTTGGAGACGAACTTGTCGTACGAGGCCTTGATCCCGTCCGTGCCCCGGGTCAGCGCGGCGTCGGTGACGTCGCGCAGCACGACGTCCCATCCCGCCTGAGCGGAGACCTGAGCGATCCCGGAACCCATGAGTCCCGCACCGATGACGGCGAGCTTCCCAGCCACTGCACACCCCTCGTTGTTCTCAAATACGGCACGGCTTCGTAGCCACTCCGGCGGAGACTAGCGCCCGGGGGGTGCGGTGTGACCGCGAAGTAACACGCGTCACGTCTCAGATGACGGACATCACACCGGTACGGCCCATGACCGGTGCGCTGCCTCACAGTTCGCGCGTCGCCGGCGCCGCCGCGCGCCCGGCGGGCCCGTCTACCCTGGCCGCATGGTGAACCTCACGCGCATCTACACCCGTACCGGCGACAAGGGCACGACCGCCCTGGGCGACATGAGCCGCACGGCCAAGACCGACCTGCGGATCTCCGCGTACGCCGACGCCAACGAGGCCAACGCGGCCATCGGGACGGCCATCGCGCTGGGCGCCCTGCCCGCCGAGGTCGTGAAGGTCCTGGTGCGGGTGCAGAACGACCTGTTCGACGTGGGCGCGGACCTGTGCACCCCGGTCGTCGAGAACCCGGAGTACCCGCCGCTGCGCGTGGAGCAGTTCTACGTCGACAAGCTGGAGGCCGACTGCGACCTCTTCCTGGAGCAGGTGGAGAAGCTGCGCAGCTTCATCCTGCCCGGCGGCACTCCCGGCGCGGCCCTGCTGCACCAGGCCTGCACGGTGGTCCGGCGCGCCGAGCGGTCGACGTGGGCGGCGCTGGAGGTCCACGGGGAGTCGATGAACCCGCTCACCGCCACCTATCTCAACCGCCTCTCCGACCTCCTGTTCATCCTGGCCCGGGTGGCCAACAAGGAGGTCGGGGACGTGCTGTGGGTGCCGGGCGGCGAGCGGTAGGCGGGGTCAGCGCTCGGAGCGGGCCAGGGAGGGCTGCTCCTCGTCGGCGCCCGCGGGCGCCTTCGGCGGCCACACCGTGTAGCCGACCGCGACGAGCGCGTGGATGGCGACCGCCCGCAGGGCGCCGGACTGCCACGCCCGCAGCGAGCTGATGTCGCCCGCGTCGCCCACGTACCAGATCGCCGCCTGGAGCAGGCCGACGCCGACGGCGGCGGCGAGGACGGTCCGGGTCCACAGCTTCCACTCGTGCGCGACCCGGGCCTTCCCGTAGCCGGCACCGGCCGGCTTGGGGCCTCCGGCCAGCCGGTGGGCGGCGTGCCCGTCGAGCCATTTGATCGTGTAGTGGCCGTACGCGACGGTGTAGCCGATGTAGAGGGCGGCCACGCCGTGCTTCCAGTCCGGCTCGGCGCCGTTCTTCAGGTCCATCGTGGTGACGACGAGCAGCACCAGCTCCATCAGCGGCTCGCACAGCAGGACCGCGGCCCCCAGCCGTGGCATCTTCGCGAGGTAGCGCAGGGCGAGTCCCGCCGCCAGCAGGACCCAGAAGCCGATCTCACAGGCGATGATCAGCGCGACGATCACGGGACTCTCCGTCCGCTCGGTTTGGTCGTTCCCCTCAAGGCTCCCGTCCGCCGCCGCCCGATTCGTCGTCGCGAATGACCATGTGTGTCTGCACCCTTCGATGTACCCGCACCTCGGCCGCTCCGCCGAGGTGCGGGGCACGTACACCCTGTTGGATGGGACCGTGACCGAGAAGAGCCTGCGCCCCCACCGTGACGACGTCCTCCTCGCGGTGGTCAGCGTCGCCGCGGGCCTCGTGTTCTGGTCTCTCGGCGTCTACAGCAGCCCCGGGCGCGGCTCGCTGCCGGCCTGGGCCGCCCTGGTGCCCCTCGTGGTGCTCGGCGCGATGGAGCTGTTGCGCCGCACCGCACCGCAGGTGACCCTGACCGTCGGCACGGTGGGGGTGATCGCCGACCAGTTCACCGTCGGCAGCCTCGCCACCGTCGTGATCTTCACCGACCTGATGTACGCGGCCGTCGTGTACGGGAAACCGGCCATGGCCCGGCGGCTCCCGGTGACCACCGGCCTGATCACCGTCGTCGTCACCATCGCCTCGCTGGCCTGGCTGCGCACCCCGCAGGCCCTGCTGATCGGCGCGGTCACCGGCATCGTGAGCTTCGCCCCGGCGCTGACCGGAGCCACCCTGCGCAACCACCGCGAGGCCGCCGAGGCCGCCCGGCTGCGCGCCGAGCAGACGGCGCTGCTGGCCGAAATGGACCGTAGTCAGGCCGTGGCCGCCGAGCGCGCCCGGATGGCCCGCGAGCTGCACGACATGGTGGCCAACCACCTCTCCGCGATCGCCATCCACTCGACCGCCGCGCTCTCCATCGACACGGCCGCGACCAGCCGCGACGCGCTCGGCGTGATCCGCGAGAACAGCGTGCAGGGGCTGGCCGAGATGCGCCGCCTGATCGGGCTGCTGCGGGACGCCGGGGGCGATCAGGAGGCGGTCGCGGTGCCCTCGCTGGACGGCCTCGACGCCCTGATCGGGCAGGCCGGGACCAACGGCTCGGCGAGCGGGCTCACCTTCGTACTGCACGACGACCGGCCGTCCGGGGAGCCGGCGGCGGCCCCCGTGGAGCTGGCCGCGTACCGGATCGTCCAGGAGTCCCTGACCAACGCACTCAAGCACGCGGCCCCCGGCACGGTGACGGTCCGCGTGGCGCACGAGGACGGGCTGCTGAGCGTGGTGGTGGACTCGCCCTACGGGGAGCGCCCGGGGCCCCGCGCGCCGGGTTCGGGCGCCGGGCTGATCGGCATGAGGGAGCGGACGGAACTGCTGGGCGGGAAGTTCACGGCGGGTCGGGCCGGCAGCGTGTGGCACGTGCGGGCGATCCTGCCCGCCGAGGAGAAGGCGGTGGAGATGTGACCATCCGGGTGGTGGTGGCCGAGGACCAGGCCGCGGTGCGGGCCGGGCTGGTGCTCATCCTGCGCAGCGCGGGCGACATCGAGGTGGTGGGCGAGGCGGCCGACGGGGAGGAGGCGGTGCGCCTGGCCCGGGAGCTGCGGCCGGATCTCGTCCTCATGGACGTGCAGATGCCCCGGCTCGACGGGGTGTCGGCGACCCGCCAGGTGGTCGAGGAGGGTCTGGCGGACGTGCTGGTGCTGACCACCTTCGACCTCGACGAGTACGTCTTCGGGGCGCTGCGGGCGGGCGCCTCGGGCTTCCTGCTGAAGAACGCGGACGCGGCGGAGCTGATGGCGGCCGTACGGACCGTCGCGCGCGGGGAGGGCCTGATCGCCCCGGCGGTCACCAGGCGGCTGATCGCGGAGTTCGCGGCGCCGCGTCCGGCGCGCACCGGTCCGTCGCCGGAGCGGGCGGCGGCGGTCGCCTCCCTCACCCCGCGCGAGCGGGAGGTGCTGGCGGCGCTGGGAGAGGGACTGTCGAACGCCGAGATCGCCGAACGCCTGGGCATGGCGGAGGCGACGGCGAAGACGCACGTCAGTCGCCTGCTGGGCAAGCTGGAGCTGCGCAGCCGACTCCAAGCGGCGGTCCTGGCGCAGGAGTTGGGCATCTGACGGACGACGGGCGGCACCGGTCTGGACCTCTTGACGGTTGGTCCAGACCTTTCTACTCTCACGGCAACACTGTGGTGAGCGTGCCATGACAAAGCGTGCTCACGGGCGGCGCAGGTCCCACCCCCATGTCGAAGTCGGCCCCACGACCGCGACGGACCTACGGAGGATCACCCTTGAGCACAGCATCCCCACCCCCCACCAGGCGCACCCGGTTCTTCACCCGAGTCGCGGCGGTCGTCGCCGTGCTCGCCCTTCCCGTCACCGGGCTCGTGGCCCTGGCAGGCCCGGCCCAGGCCGCCGCGTCCGCGACCGCGACGTACACCAAGGTCTCCGACTGGGGTTCCGGCTTCGAGGGCAAGTGGGTGGTGAAGAACACTGGCACCACCACGCTCAGCAGCTGGACCGTGGAGTGGGACTACCCGGCGGGCACCTCGGTCACCTCGGCCTGGGACGCCACCGTGACCGGCTCGGGCACCCACTGGACGGCCAAGAACGTCGGCTGGAACGGCACCCTCGCCCCCGGGGCGACCGCCAGCTTCGGCTTCAACGGCACCGGCTCCGGCGCGCCCGGCGGCTGCAAGATCAACGGCGCCTCCTGCGACGGCGGCACCCAGCCCGGCGACAATCCCCCCACCGCTCCCGGCGCCCCCGCCGCGAGCAACGTCGCCGACACCTCGCTGACCCTGACCTGGACCCCGGCCACCGACGACAAGGGCGTCAAGAACTACGACGTCTACCGGGGCTCCGCCAAGATCGCCACCGTCACCGGGACCAGCTACGCGGACTCGGGCCTGACCAAGGGCACGACGTACACCTACAGCGTCACCGCACGCGACACCATCGACCAGACCGGCCCCTCCTCCGGCTCCACCACGGTCACCACGACCGGCGGGACCGTGCCCCCGGACCCGGGCGACAAGGTCAAGCTCGGCTACTTCACCAACTGGGGCGTCTACGGACGCAACTACCACGTGAAGAACCTGGTCACCTCGGGTACGGCGGGCAAGATCACGCACATCAACTACGCCTTCGGCAACGTCCAGAACGGCCAGTGCACGATCGGTGACGCCTACGCCGACTACGACAAGGCCTACACCGCCGACCAGAGCGTCGACGGCGTCGCCGACACCTGGGACCAGCCGCTGCGCGGCAACTTCAACCAGCTGCGCAAGCTGAAGAAGCAGTACCCGAACATCAAGGTGCTGTGGTCCTTCGGCGGCTGGACCTGGTCCGGCGGCTTCCCGCAGGCCGCCGCCAACCCGACCGCCTTCGCCCAGTCCTGCTACAACCTGGTCGAGGACCCGCGCTGGGCCGACGTCTTCGACGGCATCGACCTGGACTGGGAGTACCCCAACGCCTGCGGCCTGTCCTGCGACAGCAGCGGCCCGGCCGCCTTCAAGAACCTGATGCAGGCCGTGAAGGCCCGGTTCGGCGCGAACAACCTGGTCACCGCGGCCATCACCGCCGACGCCTCGGACGGCGGCAAGATCGACAAGGCCGACTACGCGGGCGCCGCGCAGTACACCGACTTCTACAACGTCATGACGTACGACTTCTTCGGCGCGTGGGCGGCCCAGGGTCCGACCGCCCCGCACTCCCCGCTGACCTCGTACGCGGGCATCCCGCAGGCCGGCTTCAACTCGGCCGACGCCATCGCCAAGCTCAAGGCCAAGGGCGTGCCCGGCTCGAAGCTCAACCTCGGCATCGGCTTCTACGGCCGCGGCTGGACCGGCGTCACCCAGGCCACCCCCGGCGGCACCGCCACCGGACCGGCCCCGGGCACGTACGAGCAGGGCATCGAGGACTACAAGGTGCTCAGGAACAGCTGCCCGGCCACCGGCACCGTCGCCGGCACGGCCTACGCCAAGTGCGGCAGCAACTGGTGGAGCTACGACACCCCCGCCACCATCGCCGGCAAGATGACCTGGGCCAAGCAGCAGGGCCTCAGGGGAGCCTTCTACTGGGAGTTCAGCGGCGACACCACCAACGGTGAGCTCGCGAACGCGGTCCACACCGGGCTCCAGTAGGCAGACGGAAGCCGGGGAGACGGGTCCGCCCCCGTCTCCCCGGCTTCTTCATGCCGTCTCGCCGTACCCCGCCGGGGTACGGGGCCGTCGTACCGGGCCTCTAGGCGACGTTCACCCGCTGGCCGGGCGGAGCCGCCTCCAGCCACGCCAGGAAGCCCGTCAGCGCGTCCTCGCTCATCGCCAGCTCCAGGCGGGTCCCCCGGTGGAGACAGCCGAGCACGACGGCGTCGGACAGCAGGGCCAGCTCCTCCTCGCCCTCCGGGGCGCGGCGGGCCAGCACCTCGATGGAGGACCGCTCCAGCAGTCGGCGCGGCCGCGGGGAGTACGAGAACACCCGGAACCACTCGATCCGGTCACCGCTGTAGCGCGCGACCCCGTAGACCCAGCCCTTGCCGGAGATGTCCGGTTCCTCGGACACACCCCAGCGCATGCTGCAGTCGAAGGTTCCGCCGGACCGCTGGATCAGTCTGCGGCGCAGTCCGAAGACGAACAGCCCGATCACCACCAGGGCTACGACCAGGCCGCTCACAAGCAGAGCGAGGAGCATCTTCACCGACCTCCTCGCTCATCGAATACGCATGAGAAAAAACGGACCTGCATCGCCTCAGCCGCGACCCGGTCTGGAAAATTCCAGAACGGACCGCGGCTGAGGTCTGCCGAGTCCCGAAGGTCGCCCCACGGGACTCAGCGGTTGAAACTCCGACGGGCGGTCAGCCCGTTACGGCGCGCAGCCGGACATCCGCGCGACGCTCGGCGGCCGCGTCGGCCTCCGCCTTCGCGCGCTCCAGTGCCCGCTCCGCACGCTGGACATCGATCTCGTCCGCGAGCTCGGCGATCTCGGCCAGCAAGGACAGCTTGTTGTCCGCGAACGAGATGAATCCGCCGTGCACCGCGGCGATGACAGTGTTGCCCTCGCTGGTGCGGATGGTCACCGGGCCCGATTCCAGCACACCGAGAAGCGGCTGGTGACCGGGCATGACGCCGATGTCGCCGGACGTGGTGCGGGCGACAACAAGGGTGGCCTCGCCGGACCAGACATTGCGGTCCGCCGCGACCAGCTCGACGTGCAGCTCAGCAGCCAAGGTGGCTCCTCGGGTCACCACCCGGCGGGTCGGCCGGGTGTTGGGTCAAATTCTAATGGGCGTGGGGAGAGGGACGGGACACACCCGCCCCTCTCCGTCGAACCGGATGCGCTCCTCGCGGAGCGCGCCGGATCAGGAGACGCCCAGCTCCTTGGCGTTGGCCTTCAGGTCCTCGATGCCACCGCACATGAAGAACGCCTGCTCGGGGAAGTGGTCGTACTCACCGTCGCAGATCGCGTTGAACGCGGTGATCGACTCGTCGAGCGGAACGTCCGAACCGTCCACGCCGGTGAACTGCTTGGCGACGTGGGTGTTCTGCGACAGGAAGCGCTCGACGCGACGGGCACGGTGGACAACGAGCTTGTCCTCCTCGCCCAGCTCGTCGATACCGAGGATCGCGATGATGTCCTGGAGGTCCTTGTACTTCTGCAGGATCCCCTTGACACGCATGGCGGCCGCGTAGTGGTCCGCCGCGATGTACCGCGGGTCGAGGATGCGGGACGTGGAGTCCAGCGGGTCCACGGCCGGGTAGATGCCCTTCTCGGAGATCGGACGGGAGAGAACCGTCGTCGCGTCGAGGTGGGCGAAGGTGGTCGCCGGCGCCGGGTCGGTCAGGTCGTCCGCGGGGACGTAGATCGCCTGCATCGAGGTGATCGAGTGACCACGGGTCGAGGTGATGCGCTCCTGGAGGAGACCCATCTCGTCGGCCAGGTTCGGCTGGTAACCCACCGCGGAGGGCATACGGCCGAGCAGGGTCGACACCTCGGAACCCGCCTGGGTGTACCGGAAGATGTTGTCGATGAAGAAGAGCACGTCCTGCTTCTGAACATCGCGGAAGTACTCCGCCATGGTCAGACCGGCCAGGGCGACGCGCAGACGAGTGCCCGGGGGCTCGTCCATCTGGCCGAAGACGAGGGCCGTCTTGTCGATGACGCCCGAGTCGCCCATCTCCTCGATGAGGTCGTTGCCCTCACGGGTGCGCTCACCGACGCCCGCGAAGACCGACACACCGTCGTGGTTGTTGGCGACGCGGTAGATCATTTCCTGGATCAGAACGGTCTTGCCGACACCGGCACCACCGAACAGACCGATCTTTCCACCCTTGACGTACGGGGTGAGAAGGTCGATGACCTTGACGCCGGTCTCGAACATCTCCGTCTTGGACTCGAGCTCGTCGAAGCTCGGGGCCTTGCGGTGGATGGGCCAGCGCTCGGTGACCTCGGCGTTGGCCTCCGGGTAGTTCAGCACCTCACCCAGGGTGTTGAAGACCTTGCCCTTGGTGAAGTCACCGACGGGGACGGTGATGCCCTCGCCCGTGTCGGTCACCGGGGCCTGGCGGACCAGACCGTCGGTGGGCTGCATGGAGATCGTGCGGACCATGCCGTCACCCAGGTGCTGGGCGACCTCAAGGGTCAGCGTCTTGAGCGCGCCGTCCTCGGCCGGGTCGGCGACCTGGACCTTCAGCGCGTTGTAGATGTCGGGCATCGCGTCGACGGGGAACTCCACGTCGACGACCGGGCCGATGACCCGGGCGACGCGGCCCGTGGCGGCGGCCGTCTCAACAGAGGTCGTCATTACTTGTCACTCCCCGCGGTCGCGTCGGCCATGGCGCTGGCGCCACCGACGATCTCGCTGATTTCCTGGGTGATTTCGGCCTGGCGGGCCGCGTTGGCAAGCCGGGAGAGGCTCTTGATGAGGTCTCCGGCGTTGTCGGTCGCCGACTTCATCGCGCGGCGGCGGGCGGCGTGCTCGGAAGCGGCCGACTGCAGCAGTGCGTTGTAGATACGGCTCTCGACGTAGCGCGGCAGCAGGGCGTCGAGGACGTCCTCCGCCGACGGCTCGAAGTCGAACAGCGGAAGGATCTCGCCCTTCGCACCGTCCTCCTCCGCAGCCTTGTCGAGGCTGAGCGGCAGCATCCGTCCGTCCACCGCGTTCTGCGTCATCATCGACACGAATTCCGTGTAGACGATGTGCAGCTCGTCGACGCCACCCTCGGCCGTGTCCAGCTGGATGGCCTCGATCAGCGGCGCCGCGACGCGCTTGGCGTCGGCGTAGGCCGGGCTGTCGGTGAAGCCGGTCCACGACTCCGTGACCTTGCGCTCACGGAACCCGTAGTAGGCGACACCCTTGCGGCCGACGATGTACGCGTCGACCTCCTTGCCCTCGGCCTGCAGCCGCTCGGTGAGCCGGTCCGCCTGCTTGATGGCGTTCGAGGAGTAGCCGCCGGCCAGACCGCGGTCGCTCGTGATGAGCACGATCGCGGCGCGGGTCGGCGCCTCGACCTCGGTGGTCAGGGCGTGCTTGTTGTTCGAACCGGTCGCCACCGCGGTCACCGCACGGGTGAGCTCGGTCGCGTACGGCATCGACGCCGCCACCTTGCGCTGCGCCTTGACGATGCGCGAGGCGGCGATCATCTCCATCGCCTTGGTGATCTTCTTGGTCGCCGTGATGGCACGGATGCGACGCTTGTAGACCCGGAGCTGCGCTCCCATGAGTCAGGTCCCTTCCGTCGTCACTTGGAGACGTTGACGGCCGGCACGTCCTCGCCCAGGAGCTTGCCGTCCGAGGTCTCGAACTGGCGCTTGAAGGCGGCGATGGCGTCAGCGATCGAGCCCAGGGTGTCGTCCGACATCTTGCCGCCGTCGGCGATGGAGGTGAGGAGGTCCTTGCGCTCGCGGCGCAGGTGCTCCAGCAGCTCCGACTCGAAGCGACGGATGTCGGCGACCGGGACGTCGTCCATCTTGCCGGTGGTGCCGGCCCAGACGGAGACGACCTGCTCCTCGACGGGCATCGGCTGGTACTGGCCCTGCTTCAGCAGCTCGACCATGCGCTTGCCGCGCTCCAGCGAAGCCTTCGACGCGGCGTCCAGGTCGGAACCGAAGGCGGCGAACGCCTCCAGCTCGCGGTACTGGGCCAGGTCGACGCGCAGACGGCCGGAAACCTGCTTCATGGCCTTGTGCTGGGCGGAGCCACCGACGCGGGAGACCGAGATACCGACGTTCAGCGCCGGGCGCTGGCCCGCGTTGAACAGGTCGGACTCCAGGAAGCACTGGCCGTCGGTGATGGAGATGACGTTGGTCGGGATGAACGCCGACACGTCGTTCGCCTTGGTCTCGACGATCGGCAGACCGGTCATCGAACCGGCGCCCATGTCGTCGGACAGCTTCGCGCAGCGCTCCAGCAGACGGGAGTGCAGGTAGAAGACGTCACCCGGGTAGGCCTCGCGGCCCGGCGGGCGGCGCAGCAGCAGCGAGACGGCGCGGTAGGCGTCGGCCTGCTTCGACAGGTCGTCGAAGATGATCAGGACGTGCTTGCCGGCGTACATCCAGTGCTGGCCGATGGCGGAACCGGTGTACGGCGCCAGGTACTTGAAGCCGGCCGGGTCGGACGCCGGGGCGGCGACGATCGTCGTGTACTCGAGCGCGCCGGCCTCTTCCAGGGCGCCGCGAACGGACGCGATGGTCGAGCCCTTCTGGCCGATGGCGACGTAGATGCAGCGGACCTGCTTGTTCACGTCGCCCGAGCGCCAGTTGTCGCGCTGGTTGATGATCGTGTCGACGGCCAGAGCGGTCTTGCCGGTCTGACGGTCACCGATGATCAGCTGACGCTGGCCACGGCCGATCGGCACCATCGCGTCGACGGCCTTGTAGCCGGTCTGCATGGGCTCGTGCACCGACTTACGGACCATGACGCCCGGGGCCTGCAGCTCGAGGGCGCGGCGGCCTTCGGTCGCGATCTCGCCGAGGCCGTCGATCGGGTTGCCGAGCGGGTCGACAACGCGGCCGAGGTAGCCCTCGCCGACGCCTACGGAGAGAACCTCACCGGTGCGCTGCACCGGCTGGCCCTCCTCGATACCGCTGAACTCGCCGAGGACGATCGCACCGATCTCGCGCTCCTCGAGGTTGAGGGCGAGACCGAGGGTGCCGTCCTCGAACTTCAGCAGCTCGTTCGCCATGGCGGAGGGCAGGCCCTCCACCTTCGCGATGCCGTCGCCGGCAACGCTGACCGTTCCGACCTCCTCGCGCGAGGCCGCGTCCGGCTGGTACGACTGGACAAAGGTCTCCAGTGCGTCCCGGATCTCCTCCGGCCGGATCGTGAGCTCCGCCATCTGGGTTCCCTGCTCTCCTTGTTGGGCCTGAAGCTTCTTAGGGGTCTGGGGGTGACCCCCAGGAATCTTCTGCAAGTTCTGCACGGCCCAACCGGGCCGCTAGGAATGCTTTGTACTTTTGGTGGCTGGTCAGCCGGCCATGCGGCGGGACGCCTCTGCGAGGCGGTCCGCGATGGTGCCGTCGATGACCTCGTCGCCGACGCGCACCGAGATCCCGCCGAGGACCTCGGGGTCCACGTCGAGGTTCAGGTGCATCTGGCGGCCGTACAGCTTGGCCAGCACCGCGCCGAGACGCTGCTTCTGCACGTCGCTGAGCGGAACCGCACTGGTCACGGTGGCGACCATGCGGTCACGGCGCTCGGCGGCGAGCTTGGAAAGGGACTCGAGTCCCGCTTCCAGGCTACGTCCACGCGGGTGCGTGACAAGACGGATCACCAGGCGCTCGGTGACGGCGTTCACCTTGCCGCCGAGCAGGCTGCGCAGCAGCTGGCTCTTGGCGGAGGCGGTCGCCGCGCGGTCGGTCAGCGCGGCACGCAGCTCGGTGTTCGAGGACACGATCCGGCCGAAGCGGAAGACCTCGTCCTCGACGTTGTCGAGCGCGTCGGCCTGCTGGGCCGCCGTGAGGTCGGCGGTGGCCGCCAGCTCCTCCAGCGAGTCCACCAGGTCGCGGGACTGCGACCAGCGGGACCGGGCCATGCCGGACACCAGGTCGAGGGTCTCCCCGCCGACCTGACCGCCGAGCAGCCGAGCGACGAGCTCGGCCTTGGCCTCGCCGGCCTGCGCCGGGTCCGTGATGACCCGACGCAGCGAGACCTCACGGTCGAGCAGCGCGGTGACAGCGGCCAGCTCACCGGCGAGCTTCGCCACGTCGACGGACGTGTTGTCCGTCAGCGCGTCGAGACGCTCGCGCGCGGAGGCCAGCGCCTCGCGGCTCGCTCCGTTCATCGGGCCGCCTCGGCCTTCTCCTCAAGCTCGCTGAGGAAGCGGTCGATGGTGCGGCTCTGCCGGGCGTGGTCCTCGAGGGACTCGCCGACGAGCTTGCCGGCCAGGTCGGTGGCAAGCTTGCCGACGTCCTGACGCAGCGCCTGAGAGGCGGCCTTGCGGTCTGCGGCGATCTGGGCGTGGCCGGCAGCGATGATCTCCTCACGCTGCCGCTGGCCCTCTGCGCGCAGTTCTTCCTTCAGCGCAGTGCCCTGCTCCAGCGCTTCCTGGCGCAGGCGCGCGGCCTCGTGCCGGGCCTCGGCGAGCTGGGCCTTGTACTGCTCCAGCACGCTCTGGGCCTCGGTCTGAGCGGCTTCCGCCTTCTCGATACCGCCCTCGATGGCCTCACGGCGCTCTTCCAGAACCTTGTTGATGTTCGGGAGGAGCTTCTTCGCGAGGAAACCGAAGACGATGACGAAGGCGATCAGACCGATGACGAGCTCGGGGATCGGCGGGATGAGGGGGTTTTCCCCGCCCTCAGCCGCGAGAACCATGAGGTTCACTTCAGTGCCTTTCGTCTAGTGGGCTGGTCGTGGATCCGAAGATCACGGGCCGTAGACGAACGGCATGACCAGACCGATGAGGGCGAGCGCCTCACAGAAGGCGAAGCCGAGGATCTGGTTGGCGCGGATCAGGCCGGCCGCCTCGGGCTGACGAGCAAGAGCCTGGGTGCCGTTACCGAAGATGATGCCGACGCCGACGCCGGGGCCGATGGCCGCGAGACCGTAACCGATGGAGCCGAGGGAGCCGGTGACGGCAGCAAGGGTCTGGGACATGCCAGTTCTTCCTTCTCTTTCACGGACCGGTGGGGGTTGGCCACCGGACGAATACGGGGGTCTGAGGGGAGCGAGCCCGACTCAGTGGTGTTCGGCCAGCGCGCCCTGGATGAAGCTGCAGGCCAGGAGGACGAAGACGTACGCCTGGACGGCCTGGATGAACAGCTCGAAGGCCGTCATCACGAGCACCATGACGAACGAGACGCCGGCGTAGGCGATACCGATGCCGTTCAGCAGGTACCAGCTGGCGATGGTGAAGAGCAGCAGCAGGGTGTGACCGGCGAACATGTTCGCGAACAGTCGCACGGCGTGCGTGAACGGACGGACCAGGACGTTCGAGAAGAACTCGATGACCATGACCATCGGCAGGACGGCGCCCAGCGACTTGTCGTAGCCCGTGAGGTTCTTGAAGCCACCGACGAAGCCGTGACGCTTGAAGGTCACCGACATCCAGATGACGTAGACGATCAGCGCGAGGATGGCCGGGTACGAGATGATCGACGTCACCGGGAACTGGGCCAGCGGGACGATCGACCAGACGTTGAGGATCCAGACGAGGAAGAACAGCGAGACCATGAAGGGGACGTACTTCTCGCCCTCCTTCTTGCCCAGCGTCTCGTAGACGATGCCGCGGCGCACGAAGTCGTATCCGGCCTCAGCGACCATCTGCAGCTTGCCCGGGACGACCTTCGGCTTCCGGAAAGCCATCCAGAAGAAGCCGACGATGATGACCGAGCCCAGCAGGGCCAGGAGCATCGTCTTGTTGAAGTAGAAGTTGCTGTCCGCGTCGCCGAAGATCGGCTGGAACAGGAACGAGTGCAGGCCGGGAGCCGGGAAGCCACAACCGTCGAAGATGTGGCAGTCGGTCTCGAAGGCGAGCACCGTCGTCGGGTCAGCACTCACCGCGGGCTCCTTCAGCGTGGCGCATAGGTACGGCAACCTCGTTGTGTCGGCGCGGCGAGCAGCCGCTGTTCGGCACTGGACTGGTGTTACGAATGATGGGGCGGCGATCAGGCATCGAGCCTCGCGATGGGACAGGCGTCAGCTCAGATGCCCGCGCCCGCAATGCCGCAGTTGGCACCGGACGATAGCAGGATCTCGAACGCCCACTTATCCCGGCCCTACCCTTCACGTCTTAGGTCCCGGATTTTCGGGCTTGTTGCCCGTCGTCGAGTCCGGTTCGACGTAAAGGATCTTGGCCTTCATGTGCGCGCGGGTCTGCGCGGCGATCCACACGAGGGTGGTCGCCACGAGCGTGATCGCGAACGCCTTGGGGTTGAACAGGGTGGTGTTCTTGAACGCCGCGACAAACACGAAAAGCAGCAGGATCTGGGCCGTGTAGAGCATGAGCCCCATGGCCTGGAAGAGGTGCGGAAGCGATTTCGCCGTGCGCTGCAGAACGACGAATCCGATGCCCATGAACAGGATCACGACCAGCGTCGCGACGACCGCTCCGACCGCACCCTTGCCGCCGACGACAAGCCCGCTGATCAACGCGGCGAGTGCGCCGGCGATGGCCGTGGGCACGGCGGCTTGCAGGAGGGATCGGACGTCATCTGACCGCATGGCGGTTTGCTCCGCGTGGTGGTGGGGGCACTGGACTCGTACGGGACGAGCGTAAGCCCGGTCCGAGAGAGAACCTCGGGCCGAGAGACCGTCGCACTACGGTCCTTCGGCTCTGTCGCCGGGTTTAGTGAACGGTATCACAAACTATTTGATGAGAGCTTTACCTGCTGGGTGTGCCGACTGTCACACATGAGAGTGACCCTGCGCGTGTGTGCACCCCACCCCGGCGGAATGTCTGGTAGTGCGGCTTTGGGGCTGAAACGGCAGCCGTCATCAACGAGCACGATCGAGGCTGACGGACGCGCGGCCTTGACCGCGCACGGCAGCGCGGGCCCCTGCTTCCGCACGGGCCCGCGCCGATGAAATCGTCGATCGGATCAGCAACCGATGTTCTTGATGCCCGTTCCGGACGTCCGGTTCGGGGGACCCGCAGGACGTCCGGACACTCGGACATCTATGGCAATGAACATCCCTTTTGACCGATCGGGCACTTACGGGCACTGGTCCGGGTCGCGCACGAGAACAGGCCCGGGGTGCCGTGTGCCAGGGAAGGCGGGGGCGCCGTTTGCCCGGGATGTCAGCGGGTGGATTCAGCCTTGCGCCGCTCGGGGAAGCGCGAACGGGGGCCCACGGCGGTTGCGCCGTTGACGCCCGAGACGCCCGCGGCGATCGGCCTGGCGGGCTGGGGTTCGGCGCCCGACGCGTCCTGTGCGGCCGCCTCCGCGGCCGCCTCGGCCGCGCGTGCGGAGTGCCGGTAGCGCGGCGGGACCAGGCGCTCGGCCCAGGCCGGCGTGCGCGGCGTGAAGCGCGGCAGGAGCAGCAGGAACAGGCCCACCGCGCTGAGCACGGCGATCACCAGCACGATCCACATCGCGGTGGAGTGCACGGAGTAGGCGACAGTGCCGAAGGCGATCAGGCCGGACCAGAAGTACATGATCAGGACCGCGCGGCTGTGCGAGTGGCCGAGTTCCAGCAGCCGGTGGTGCAGGTGCCCGCGGTCGGCCGCGAACGGCGACTGGCCGTTCCACGTACGCCGCACGATGGCCAGGATCAGGTCCGCCATCGGGATCGCGATGACCGTCAGGGGCAGGATCAGCGGGATGTAGGCGGGCAGCATCGCGTGCGTCGCGTTGCGCTCACCACCGGCGAACAGGGCCAGCGCGTCCGGGTCCACCTGACCCGTCAGGGAGATCGCCGCGGCGGCCAGGACCAGTCCGATGAGCATCGAGCCGGAGTCGCCCATGAAGATCCGCGCCGGGTGCATGTTGTGCGGCAGGAAGCCCAGGCACATGCCCATCAGGATCGCGGCGAACAGGGTCGCGGGGGCCGCGGACTCGATCCCGTAGCCGAACCAGATCCGGTAGGCGTACAGGAAGAGCGCGGCGGCGGCGATGCAGACCATGCCCGCGGCGAGGCCGTCGAGGCCGTCCACGAAGTTCACCGCGTTGATGGTGATGACGACGAGCGCCACCGTGAGCAGGTTGCCCTGCCACTGGGTGAGCGGGACCGTGCCGATGAACGGGACCGGGATCCACAGGATCGTCAGGCCCTGCATGACCATCACGCCGGCGGAGATCATCTGCGCGCCGAGCTTGATCAGAGCGTCGATCTCGAACTTGTCGTCCAGTACGCCGATCAGCCAGATCAGGGCGGCGCCGGAGAGCAGTGCCCGCGGTTCGTTCGACTTCTCGAAGACCGCGTTGAGGTTCTGCAGGTGGTCCGCGACCAGCAGGCCCGCGCACAGGCCGCCGAACATCGCGATCCCGCCGAGGCGCGGCGTCGGCTCGCGGTGCACGTCGCGGGCGCGGATCTCCGGCATGGCCCCGGCCGCGATCGCGAACTTCCGCACGGGCCCGGTCAGCAGGTAGGTCACCGCGACCGTGACGCAAAGCGTCAGCAGATATTCACGCACTGGCTGCCCCAGATGTATCGCCGGCCATCTCAGCCCCACACATTAGCTGCGATGTCCCCTCCACCGAGGACGCGAGGGGTCGGTATACCGGTTCCACTACACCCCTCTTGTCCCATTTACTCCCCGTAAGGGGGAAATCCTGCTGTGAGCTCGCCGACCTCCGAACGTGTCTGCGCGGCGTCCCCGTGCAGCGCGGCGGCGAACAGCTCCGCGATCCGGAGCATCTGCGGCTCCCCCATCCCCTGGGTGGTCACGGCGGCCGTCCCCAGCCGTACGCCCCGCTGGTCCCCGTACGGCAGCACGCACGTGTCCAGCACGATGCCGGCGGCGGCCAGCCGGCCGCGGGCGGTCGGGCCGTCCACGCCCAGCGGCGCCGGGTCGGCGGTGATCATGTGCGTGTCGGTGCCGCCGGTGGTGATCGTGAACCCGCGCTCCTCCAGCGCCCCGGCCAGCGCCCGGGCATTGGAGACCACGCGGTGGGCGTAGGTGGCGAAGGCCGGCCGGGCCGCCTCGCCGAAGGCCACCGCCTTGGCGGCGATGGTGTGCATCTGGGCCCCGCCCTGGGTGAAGGGGAACACCGCCCGGTCGATGCGCTCGGCGAACTCGGCGCCGCACAGGACCATCCCGCCGCGCGGCCCGCGCAGCACCTTGTGCGTGGTCGCGCAGACGACGTCGGCGTAGGGCACCGGACTCGGCGCGGCCCCGCCGGCCACCAGCCCGATGGGATGCGCGGCATCGGCGATCAGATACGCCCCGACCTCGTCGGCGATCTCCCGGAAGGCCGAGTACTCGGGGTGGCGGGGGTAGGAGATGGACCCGCACACGATGGCCTTGGGCCGGTGCGCCCGGGCGAGGTCCTGCACCTGCCGGTAGTCGATGAGGCCCGTCCCGGCGTCGACCCCGTAACCGACGAAGGTGAACCACTGGCCCGAGGAGTTGGCGGGCGAGCCGTGCGTGAGGTGTCCCCCGTACGGGAGCCCCATCGCCAGCACGGTGTCCCCCGGCCGCAGCAGCGCCGCGTAGGCGGCCAGGACGGCCGAGGATCCGGAATGCGGCTGCACGTTCGCGTGCTCGGTCCCGAACAGCGCCTTGGCCCGCTCGACGGCGATCTGCTCGGCCAGGTCGGCGTACTCGCAGCCGCCGTGGTAGCGGGCGCCGGGGTAGCCCTCGGCGTACTTGTTGGCGAGCGGGGACCCCAGCGCCGTCAGGACGGCCGTCGAGGTGAAGTTCTCCGCGGCGCTCAGCTGCAGCGTGCCGGCCTGCCTGCGGCCCTCCCCGGCGAGTACGTCGGCCATCTGCGGGTCCTGCCGGCGCAGCAGGTCCGTGGGCTGGGTGATGACGCTCATGGCGCGACTCCAGGGGGGTACCGGGTACCAGCCACTGTAGGCCCGGCCCGCCCGTCACGCCTCGCGGCACCGCCGCCCCTCCGGCCGCCGGAGTCACCGGCGGGCCGTCACACCCGTCAGAGCCGTCACCACGGGGTCCAGCGCCCGGTCGAGCACCTCCCCGACGCGCACCTCACACCGCTCGGCCCCGGGGGGCCTCCCGGGCATCGGCCCGCTGCGCCGACCTCCGGCCGCCGGAGTCAGCGGCGGGCCGTCACGCCCGTCAGGGCCGTCACCACGGGGTCCAGCGCCTGGTCGAGCACCTCCCCGACGCGCACCTCACACCGCTCGGCCCCGGGGGGCCTCCCGGGCATCGGCCCGCTGCGCCGGCCTCCGGCCGCCGGAGTCAGCGGCGGGCCGTCACGCCCGTCAGGGCCGTCACCACGGGGTCCAGCGCCTGGTTGATCTCGTCGCCGATGGAGCGGAAGAAGGTGATGGGGGCGCCGTACGGGTCGTAGACCTCGTCCGCGTCGGGCGACGGCGCCAGCAGCCACCCGCGCAGCGCCGCGGCGGCCCGTACGAGCGCCCGCGCCCGCTCCGCCATGCCGTCGTCCAGCGGCGGCAGCGTGGCCGGGTCTATGGCCCGGACCAGCCGGGTGAACTCCTTGAGCGTGAAGGTGCGCAGCCCCGCCGAATGCCCCATCGAGATGACCTGCGCACGGTGGTCGCGCGTGGCGGTCAGCACCAGGTCGGCGCGTATGACGTGCTCGTCCAGCAGCTCGCGGCCGGTGAACCCGGACGCGTCCGCCCCGAAGTCCTCCAGCACGGCGGCCGCGTTCGCCTCCATCGGGGCGCCCTCGTGGCCCCACGTGCCGGCGCTCTCCACGATGAGGTCGCCGCCGACGGGGCCGCCGAGGCGGTGCGAGAGGGCGTGCCGGGTCAGCCGCTCGGTGATCGGCGAGCGGCACACGTTGCCCGTGCTGACGTGGAGTATGCGGAAAGTGTTTCCCCCTGCTATGCCACGCCCCTCAGGGCTCACGGGGCCACCTCGAGGTCGGGTACGACCTCCCGCAGCTGGTCGGCGCTCAGCGCCCCCTCGCGCAGCAGCACGGGAACCTTCCCCGTGACGTCGACGATCGACGACGGCTCGATGCCGGGCGTCGGACCGCCGTCCAGGTAGACCGACACCGAGTCGCCGAGCATCTCGCGCGCCGCGTCGCAGTCCTCGGGAGCCGGGTGCCCGGAGAGGTTGGCCGAGGACACCGCCATCGGGCCGACCTCCGTCAGCAGCTCGATGGCGACGGGGTGCAGCGGCATGCGCACGGCCACGGTGCCCCGGGTGTCGCCCAGGTCCCACGCCAGCGAGGGCTGGTGCTTGGCGACCAGCGTCAGCGCACCGGGCCAGAAGGCGTCGACGAGCTCCCAGGCCTGCTCGGAGAAGTCCGTGACGAGGCCGTGCAGGGTGTTCGGGGATCCGATGAGCACCGGGGTGGGCATGCCGCGGCCGCGCCCCTTGGCGGCGAGCAGGTCGTGCACGGCCTCCGGGCTGAAGGCGTCCGCGCCGATCCCGTACAGGGTGTCGGTGGGCAGCACGACGAGCTCGCCGCGGCGCACGGCGGATGCGGCTTCGCGCAGACCCGTCTTGCGGTCCGTCGCGTCGTTGCAGTCGTATCGCCGGGCCATCAGCGGGCCTCCTCGTGCAGCAGGGTGGGGGCGGGGGTCGTCGCGCCGGTCACGGCAGTGCCTTGCGGGCGGTGGCGAAGCGCGGGCGGTTGTTGAGGTCGGGGTGGTCGGCCGCGTCGGCCCAGCCCCGTTCCTCGGCGAAGATCCACGGGACCTGGCCGCCCTGCGTGTCGGCGTGCTCGACGACGACGATGCCGCCGGGGCGCAGCAGCCGGTGGGCGGTGCGTTCGAGGCCCCGGATGGTGTCGAGGCCGTCCTCGCCGGAGAAGAGCGCCATCTCCGGGTCGTGGTCGCGGGCCTCGGGCGCCACGTACTCCCACTCGGTGAGCGGGATGTACGGAGGGTTGGAGATGACCAGGTCGACCTGGCCGTCGAGCTCGGGCAGCGCGCTCAGGGCGTCGCCCTGGTGGACGGTGACCCGGGAGCCCTCGGCGTTCTTGCGGGTCCACCGCAGGGCGTCCTCGGACAGCTCGACCGCGTGCACGCGCGAGCGCGGCACCTCCTGGGCCATGGCCAGCGCGATCGCACCGGATCCGGTGCACAGGTCGACGATCAGCGGCTCGACGACGTCCATCGCCCGGACGGCCTGTATGGCCCAGTCCACGACCGACTCGGTCTCGGGCCGGGGCACGAAGACCCCGGGCCCGACCTGGAGCTCCAGGTACCGGAAGAAGGCGCGCCCGGTGATGTGCTGGAGCGGCTCGCGCGCCTCGCGGCGGGCGACGGCCTCCCAGTAGCGGGCGTCGAAGTCCGCGTCCTTGACGTGGTGCAGTTCCCCCCGTTTGACGCCGTGCACGAAGGCTGCGAGCTCCTCCGCGTCGAAGCGCGGTGAGGGCACGCCGGCGGCGGCCAGCCGCTGGGTGGCCTGGGCCACCTCGGCAAGCAGCAAGTTCACGCTGGTCCTCCGGGCTGCTGTCGTACGGGGGGGTGAAGCGGGTTCCGGTCAGTTCGCGGCGGCTAGCTTGGCCGCGGAGTCGGTGTCCACGCAGGCCTGGATGACCGAGTCGAGGTCGCCGTCGAGCACCTGGTCCAAGTTGTACGCCTTGAAGCCGGTGCGGTGGTCCGAGATCCGGTTCTCCGGGAAGTTGTACGTACGGATCTTCTCGGACCGGTCCACGGAGCGGACCTGGCTGCGGCGCACGTCGGAGGCCTCCTGCTCGGCGGCCTCCTGGGCGGCGGCCAGCAGGCGCGACCGCAGGATGCGCATGGCCTGCTCCTTGTTCTGGAGCTGGCTCTTCTCGTTCTGGCAGGAGGCGACCACACCGGTCGGGATGTGCGTGATGCGCACGGCCGAGTCGGTGGTGTTGACGGACTGGCCGCCGGGGCCGGAGGAGCGGTACACGTCGATGCGGAGGTCGTTCATGTTGATCTCGACCTCGACCTCCTCGGCCTCCGGGGTGACGAGCACGCCGGCGGCGGAGGTGTGGATGCGGCCCTGGGACTCGGTGGCCGGAACGCGCTGGACGCGGTGCACGCCGCCCTCGTACTTCAGGCGGGCCCACACGCCCTGGCCGGGCTCGGTGGCGCCGTTGCCGCCCTTGGTGCGGACGGAGACCTGGACGTCCTTGTAGCCGCCGAGCTCGGACTCGGTGGCGTCGATGATCTCGGTCTTCCAGCCCACGCGCTCGGCGTAGCGCAGGTACATGCGCAGCAGGTCGCCGGCGAACAGGGCCGACTCGTCGCCGCCCGCGCCCGCCTTGACCTCGAGGAGCACGTCCTTGTCGTCGCTGGGGTCGCGCGGGACGAGCAGCAGGCGGAGCTTCTCGGTGAGCTCCTCGCGCTGCTGGGTCAGCTCCTTGACCTCGGCGGCGAAGTCCGGGTCGTCGGCCGCGAACTCCTTCGCCGTCTCGATGTCCTCGCCGGTCTGCTTCCAGGCACGGAAGGTAGCGATGATCGGGGTCAGCTCCGCGTAGCGCTTGTTCAGCTTGCGCGCGTTGGCCTGATCGGAGTGGACCGAAGGGTCGGCGAGCTGCTTCTCGAGGTCGGCGTGTTCGCCAACCAGTTCCTCGACCGCCTCGAACATCGGGGGACTCCTGTGGTGAAAGTGCGGGGGGACTGCACGGGGTGACGGGCTTGAACGACGACAAAGGCGCCGGTCCGGCCGCCCCCGAGTGGACAGGGGGCGGCCGGAGACCGGCGCCTGGGTCGCGCTACTTCTTGGCCGCGCCCTTGCCGAAGCGCGCCTCGAAGCGGGCCACACGGCCACCGGTGTCGAGGATCTTCTGCTTGCCCGTGTAGAACGGGTGGCACTCGGAGCAGACCTCGGCACGGATGGTGCCCTCGGTCAGGGTGCTACGGGTCGTGAACGACGCGCCGCAGGTGCAGCTGACCGCGGTCTCGACGTACTCGGGGTGAACATCGCGCTTCAAGGTGTCTCCTAGATTCGGGAGGGCGCCGGGTCGCAGGAGCCGAATTGCGCACTGCGTGAACCGGGGCCGACAGACCAGTCTGCCAGGACCGGGCTGCCTGTCAAAATTCTGAGGACATCACCCTCAACGGGAGGGGGCGCCGGTCTATTCCGCGGTCCGTTCCGGCGGCCTCCCGGGACGCCCGCGAGCCCCCGCCTACTGGACGACGGTCCCGGCCGCGCTCTTGTCCCCGGTGGAGTTCGCGGTGGCCTCGGCGGGGATCGGCCGGTCGGCCAGCAGGGCGTCCCAGACCATCTTGGACTCCTTCTGCAGGGGCGCGACGCGGTTCGCGTCGAGTGCGTCCGCGGTCACCGGCAGGGTGATCATCTGCATGTCGCCGGCGTCGATGCCCTGGAGGCTCTGGGCGAAGCCGGCGAGGGACTTCACGTCGCCGAGCGCCTTGTCGGTGGTGAGCGCCTTGGTCCCGGCGTCGGCGAGGTCGAGCAGCTTCTTGGGGTTGTCGAACACGCCGACGCCCTTGACCTGCTTGATCAGCGCCTTGATGAAGGCCTGCTGCAGCTGTATTCGGCCGAGGTCGCCGCCGTCCCCGACGCCGTGGCGGGTGCGGACCAGGCCGAGGGCCTGCTCGCCGTTCAGCTTGTTGGGGCCGGCGGGGAGGTCCAGGTGGCTGTAGTCGTCCTTGATCGGCTTGGTGGTGGTGACCTCGACCCCGCCGAGGGTGTCGATGATCTTCTTGAAGCCGGTGAAGTCGACCTCGATGTAGTGGTCCATGCGGATCCCCGACATCTTCTCGACGGTCTTGACCGCGCAGGCGGCGCCGCCGACGGTGTAGGCCTCGTTGAACTGCTTGCGACGGCCGCCGGGGTCGGTCTTCCCCCTGCCGCCGACGGCGCATTCGGGGCGGCTGGTCATGGTGTCTCGGGGTATGGACACGACGCTGGCCTTCTGGTGGCCCTCGTACAGGTGGACGACCATCGCGGTGTCGGAGCGGGCGGAGCCGCCGTCGTCCTGGCCGTACGCGCCGTTGGCGCCGCCTCGGGAGTCGGAGCCGAGGACGAGTATGTCCATCGAGCCGTTGTCGACGTTCGCCGGGCGGTCGATGCCCAGCGCCTGGTCGATGTCGACCGTCTTCAGGTTGCCGTTGAGCTTGAAGTAGAAGTAGCCCAGGCCCGCCCCGCCCAGCAGGACCACCGCGGCGGCGCACCACGCGGCCATGACGAGGGCCCTGCGGCGCGTCGCCGGTTTGCGTCGGCGCCGGCCCGTGGCGCGCCGGCCGCGGCCCTTGCTGTCCTCGGTCATGGTCTCCTCAGTCCTGAGTCCGGTCCCCGGGTCCGTACCGGCCCGCCGTCCACCCGCGGCCCTCTGACACAGACGGGCGAATGTCTTGAAGGGTTCCACGGCCGCCGCAACCCCCGTACGGCCACCACTTGCGTACGAACTGGGACAAAACTCTGCGTAGCGCCTTCCTCACCTGCGGTTTCGAGACACGCGGCGAAAGCCGCACAACGGGTGTGATGTGGCGAAGCTCGCACAGCACCCGGACGCCCTCCCCAGGCGCTCCGGGCGCCGGGGGAAAGCACGGCAGCCCCCGCCGCGGCGTGCGGCGGGGGCTGCTGTGGCGATGCCTCACGACCGGCGCGGGACGCCGGCCGACGGACCTCAGTCGTCGTTCTTGCCCGACGGGGTCGTCTTCGCGATCTGCATCAGGAACTCGGCGTTCGACTTCGTCTGCTTCATCTTGTCGAGGAGCAGTTCGATCGCCTGCTGCGAGTCCAGCGCGTGCAGCACCCGGCGCAGCTTCCAGACGATGGCGAGCTCTTCCGCGTTGAGGAGGATCTCCTCCTTGCGGGTGCCCGACGGGTCGACGTCGACGGCCGGGAAGATGCGCTTGTCGGCGAGCTTCCGGTCGAGCTTGAGCTCCATGTTGCCGGTGCCCTTGAACTCCTCGAAGATCACCTCGTCCATGCGCGAGCCGGTGTCGACCAGCGCGGTGGCCAGGATGGTCAGCGAGCCGCCGTCCTCGATGTTGCGCGCGGCACCGAAGAAGCGCTTCGGCGGGTACAGCGCGGTCGAGTCGACACCACCGGACAGGATGCGGCCGGAGGCGGGCGCCGCGAGGTTGTACGCGCGGCCCAGACGGGTGATGGAGTCCAGCAGGACGACCACGTCGTGACCCAGCTCGACGAGACGCTTGGCGCGCTCGATGGCCAGCTCGGCGACGGTGGTGTGGTCCTCGGCCGGGCGGTCGAAGGTCGAGGAGATGACCTCGCCCTTGACCGACCGCTGCATGTCGGTGACCTCTTCCGGACGCTCGTCGACCAGGACGACCATCAGGTGGCACTCGGGGTTGTTCGTGGTGATCGCGTTGGCGATCGCCTGCATGATCATGGTCTTGCCGGTCTTCGGCGGGGCCACGATCAGGCCGCGCTGGCCCTTTCCGATCGGCGACACGAGGTCGATGATGCGGGTGGTCAGCACGCCCGGGTCGGTCTCCAGGCGCAGCCGGTCCTGCGGGTACAGGGGCGTCAGCTTCTGGAACTCCGGTCGGCCGCGGCCGGATTCGGGCGCCATGCCGTTCACCGAGTCGAGGCGCACCAGGGCGTTGAACTTCTCGCGGCGCTCGCCGTCCTTGGGCTGGCGCACGGCACCCGTGGTGTGGTCGCCCTTGCGCAGACCCGCCTTGCGGACCTGGGCGAGGGAGACGTACACGTCGTTGGGGCCGGGCAGGTAGCCCGAGGTCCGGATGAACGCGTAGTTGTCCAGGATGTCGAGGATGCCCGCGACGGGGATCAGCACGTCGTCGTCGGCGACCTGCGGCTCGTTCGGCGCGAACTCGTCGCGGCCACGGCGGCCACGGCGGTCGCGGTAGCGGCCGCGACGGCCACGACGGCCGCCCTCGTCGTCGAAGTCGTCCTGCGGGCCTGCGTCCTGGCGGCCCTGCTGGCCCTGGCCCTGGCCCTGACCACGGCCGCCCTGCTGCTGGCGGTCCTGACGGTCGGCGCGGTCCTGACGGCCGCCTCCCTGACCGCCCTGCGCGGGCTGGCCCGGGGCCTGGCCGCCCTGGCCCTGCTCGTCGGCCTTGGCGCCACGGTCGCGGCGGTCGCGCTGGCGGTCGCCGCGCTCCCGGCGGTCGCGGCGGCCGCGGCCCTCGCCGTCCTGGCCCTGGGCCTGGCCGGCGGAGACCGCGGTGGCGGCCTCGGCCTTGGGCTCGGCGGGCGCGGTGGCGGTGGCCGTGTCGGCCTTCTGCTCGACCTGTACGGAGACGGGGGC
Organism: Streptomyces erythrochromogenes; assembly: GCF_036170895.1. Taxonomy (NCBI): domain Bacteria; kingdom Bacillati; phylum Actinomycetota; class Actinomycetes; order Kitasatosporales; family Streptomycetaceae; genus Streptomyces; species Streptomyces erythrochromogenes. Next base: position 2,926,581 of record NZ_CP108036.1, read on the forward strand.
CGAGCCCTCCGGGCTGCCGGAGGGGGCCGTGGCGCGACGGCGGCGGCGCTCGCCGACCGGGGCATCCTCTCCCCCGCTCTCGGCTGCGCTCGAGCGGGAGGGGCCGCCTGCCGGCTGGCCCGGAATCTCGATCTGCGCCTGCGCGGCGGGCTTCTCGGCGGGGGCCTCCGCCGGCGCGGCGTCGGCGGCAGCCGTACGGGCCTTGCTGGTGGCACGGCGCTTCGGCTTGGCCTCGGCGGTGTCCGCGGCGGCGGCGGCCTTGGGGGCACCGCTGCCCGCCTGCGCCTCCTTGATGACCTCGATCAGCTGGCTCTTGCGCATACGCGCGGTGCCCCTGATGCCGAGGCCCGACGCGACCTGCTGCAGCTCGGCGAGGACCATGCCGTCAAGGCCGGTGCCGGTGCGTCGACGCTTGGGCGCGGCGCCCGCGGCGGGGGCACTGGTGTCGACAGAGCTGTCGGCAGCGCCCATCAGATCGGTGGTGTCGCTCACGAAGGGTCCTTCCCTGGAGCGGACGTCGGCCTGTCTGGCTCGGCGACCGGTTGTGCTGTCCGACAACGGCCCTAGGTGTGGACCGTGCCGGGGCGGTGGTCCGCCGATAGAGATACGGCGGAAAGAAACGTGCGTGGGTTCCGGCGAGAAGCCCCCGAGCTGAAAGCGTGGGAAAATCACGCCGATTCCGGAGCGTGCTCGAAACTGCTGGAAGCGATCAAAGCAGTCGGGGAGGCTCCCGGAAGAAATGTGGTCCCGGATGGGGACACTGAGCACCGAGCCATGGCGGCTTCCGATGCGCACTTGAGACTAACACTACCGGATCCAATAGATATTCCCCCTCTCAATCACCGGCAATCGCGCGCTTCCGCGCGGGCGGCCTGCCCTGGCCGCCCGCCCCTGGCCGACTGGTCCTGCTCGAAGAGCAGGACCTAGCCGCCCTGGGTTCCCAGCGGAAGTACGCTCGCGCCCGCGGCGTCGAGGGCGAGCCGGTTGGCCGCCCACCCCTCGCCCGCGAGCTGCGCGACCTTGTCGGCCGCGTCGTTGTCGACCAGCGCGAGGACCGTGGGGCCCGCGCCGGAGATGACCGCGGGGATGCCGTCCGCCCGCAGTCGGTTGACGAGTGCCACGCTCTCGGGCATCGCCGGGGACCGGTACTCCTGGTGGAGCCGGTCTTCGGTGGCCGGCAGCAGCAGCTCGGGACGCCTGGTCAGGGCTTCCACGAGCAGGCCCGCGCGGCCTGCGTTGACGGCCGCGTCCACGTGCGGGACGGTGCGCGGCAGCAGGCCGCGCGCCGTCTCCGTGAGGACCGGCCGGGAAGGTACGAAGACCACCGGAACGATGGATTCGGCGGGCTCCATCCGGATCGCCCGGGCACTGCCCCCGTCCATCCACGCCAGCGTGAACCCGCCGAGCAGGCAGGCCGCGACGTTGTCGGGGTGGCCCTCGATCTCGGTGGCGAGCTCCAGGAGCGCCGCGTCGTCGAGCTTCGCCTCGCCGCCTATGGTGACGGCGCGGGCGGCGACGATGCCGGCGCAGATGGCGGCGGACGAGGAGCCGAGGCCCCGGCCGTGCGGGATCCTGTTGGCGCAGACGACCTCGAGGCCGCGCGGCTGGCCGCCCAGCAGGTCGAAGGCGGTGCGCATGGAGCGTACGAGCAGGTGGCTCTCGTCCCGCGGGAGGGTGTCGGCGCCCTCACCCGCGATGTCGATGTTCAGGCCGGAGTCGGCCACCCGTACGACGACGTCGTCGTAGAGGCCCAGGGCCAGGCCCAGGGCGTCGAAGCCGGGGCCGAGGTTGGCACTGCTGGCGGGGACGCGCACCCGTACGGCGGCGGCGCGGAACGCTGGACCGGCCATCGTCCGATGACACTCCTTGTGACTGTGCGAGAACTTCGCTCTTCGCTGGCTCGCTGTGAATGTACTGGAGAACGTACGACACCCGAAGGCCCTCGGGGCAGCACCGCAGTCATATGCGCGGTGGCGGATGTAAGTACAGCGTATCGAAGGAAGGTTCTCTCGCGACATAGGGCGCACAGGAGGCGCACGATGCGTGTCGCGGGCTTCGACCGGGTTGGACCCGCTTCGGCCGCACTTTTGTCGTCGTACGAGGTGAGTTGCCGGGTTCGGAGGGCCCCGGGAGTGCCGTCACGGCACTCGGGACCCTCCGGAACCCGGCTCACGCGGTCGTGCGCTCAGACCAGGCCGAGGCGCACCGCGGCGGCTTCGGCGTCCACCGGAACGGTGACCGGCTGCGGAGCGCCGGCGACCGCCCAGTCGGGGTCCTTGAGGCCGTTGCCGGTGACGGTGCACACGATCCGCTGACCCGGGTCCACCAGGCCCAGCTCGGCGGCCTTGAGCAGACCTGCCACGGACGCGGCCGAGGCGGGCTCGACGAAGACACCCTCCTGAGCGGCCAACAGCCGGTAGGCGGCGAGGATCTGGCGGTCCGTCACCTCGTCGATGAAACCGCCCGACTCGTCCCGCGCCTGCAGCGCGTAGTCCCAGGAGGCCGGGTTGCCGATGCGGATCGCGGTGGCGACGGTGTGCGGCTCCTTGACGACCTCGCCGCGCACGATGGGCGCGGAACCGGAGGCCTGAAAACCCCACACGCGGGGCGTACGGGAGGCCAGGCCGTCGGCCTTGTACTCCTTGAACCCCTTCCAGTACGCGGTGATGTTGCCCGCGTTGCCCACCGGCAGCACGTGCACGTCCGGGGCGTCGCCGAGCGCGTCGACGATCTCGAACGCGGCCGTCTTCTGGCCCTCGATCCGCACCGGGTTGACGGAATTGACCAGCGCCACCGGGTAGTTGTCCGACAGCGCGCGGGCGAGGTCCAGGCAGTCGTCGAAGTTGCCGTCCACCTGGAGGATCTTGGCGCCGTGCACGAGGGCCTGGCCCATCTTGCCCAGCGCGATCTTGCCGCGGGGCACGAGCACCGCGCAGACCATTCCGGCGCGCACCGCGTAGGCGGCGGCGGAGGCCGAAGTGTTGCCGGTGGAGGCGCAGATGACGGCCTTCGCGCCCTCCTCCTTGGCCCTGGTGATCGCCATGGTCATGCCGCGGTCCTTGAAGGACCCGGTGGGGTTCGCCCCCTCGACCTTGAGGTGCACCTCGCATCCGGTGCGCTCGGACAGCACCTGTGCGGGGACGAGGGGAGTGCCACCCTCGCGGAGCGTGACCACCGGAGTCGTGTCCGTGACCGGCAGGCGGTCCCGGTACTCCTCGATGATCCCGCGCCACTGGTGGGTGCGATTGCTGCTCATGGGTCCTTACTCCCCTTCAACACGCATGATGCTGGCGACACCGCGGACGGTGTCCAGCTTCCGCAGCGCCTCGACGGTCCCGGAGAGGGCGGCGTCGGCGGCGCGGTGGGTGACGACGACGAGGGAGGCCTCCTTGCCGACCCCGTCTGGACGACCCTGCTGCCGGACGGTGTCGATGGACACACCGTGCTCCGCGAACGTCGTCGCCACCTGGGCGAGGACGCCCGGCTTGTCGGCCACATCGAGGCTGATGTGGTAGCGGGTGACGACGTCGCCCATGGGGCTGACCGGCAGCTGGGTGTACGCCGACTCGCCGGGCCCCGTTGCCTCGGCGAGCTTGTTGCGGGCGACGGCGACGAGGTCGCCGAGGACCGCGGACGCGGTCGGGGCGCCGCCCGCACCGGGCCCGTAGAACATCAGCCGCCCGGCGGCGTCCGCCTCCACGAAGACGGCGTTGTACGCCTCGCGGACGGAGGCGAGCGGGTGGCTGAGCGGGATCATCGCCGGGTGGACGCGGGCGGTGACGGACTCGCCGTCCGCGGCGCGCTCCAGGATGGCGAGGAGCTTGATGGTGCAGCCCATCCGCTTGGCGGAGGCGAAGTCCGCGGCGCTGACCTCGGTCATGCCCTCGCGGTACACGTCGTCCAGGCGGACGCGGGTGTGGAAGGCGATGCCGGCCAGGATCGCGGCCTTGGCGGCGGCGTCGTAGCCCTCGACGTCGGCGGTCGGGTCGGCCTCGGCGTACCCGAGGGCGGTGGCCTCGTCGAGCGCCTCCTGGTAGCCGGCGCCGGTCGAGTCCATCTTGTCGAGGATGAAGTTCGTCGTGCCGTTGACGATGCCCATCACACGGTTGATCTTGTCGCCGGCGAGGGACTCGCGCAGCGGGCGGATCAGCGGGATGGCGCCGGCGACGGCGGCCTCGTAGTAGAGGTCGAGCCCGGCCTGCTCGGCGGCGGCGTGCAGCGCGGCGCCGTCCTGGGCGAGCAGCGCCTTGTTCGCGGAGACCACCGAGATGCCGTGCTCGAAGGCGGTGGTGATCAGGGTGCGGGCCGGCTCGATGCCGCCGATGACCTCGATGGCGATGTCGATGTCACCGCGTTTGAGGAGGGCGGTCGCGTCGGTGGTGATCAGCGCGGGATCGATGCCCTCGCGCACCTTGGAGGGGCGGCGCACGGCCACGCCGGCGAGCTCGACGGGCGCGCCGATCCTCTGCGTGAGGTCGTCGGCGTGCGTCGTCATGATGCGAGCCACCTCTGAGCCGACCACTCCACAGCCCAGCAGCGCCACCTTCAGCGGACGCGTACGCATCATTCGACCTACGCCTTTCGATCTTCCATCATTACCCCGCGCACGGTTTGCGCGCGGGGTGTGAACCAGTCTCACTCAATGGACAGCACTTTCCATCTTCGGTCCATTGAGTGAGACACCTATTTCATTATCCGACGTCGAGTCGCAGGAGATCTTCCTCCGTCTCGCGGCGAACGATCACTCGCGCCTGTCCGTCACGCACGGCGACCACGGGCGGGCGGAGCGCGTGGTTGTAGTTGCTGGCCATGGAGCGGCAGTACGCGCCGGTCGCGGGCACGGCGAGGAGGTCGCCGGGCGCCAGGTCGGCCGGCAGGAACGCGTCCTTCACGACGATGTCACCGCTCTCGCAGTGCTTGCCGACGACGCGCACGAGCATCGGCTCGGCATCGGAAGTACGGGATACGAGCGCGATGGAGTATTCGGCGTCGTAGAGCGCCGTACGAATGTTGTCGGACATCCCGCCGTCGACGCTGACGTAGGTACGCAGCCCTTCGAGCGGCTTGATGGTCCCCACCTCGTACAGCGTGAACGCAGTGGGGCCGACGATGGCGCGGCCGGGCTCGACGGAGATGCGGGGGGCGCGCAGCCCGGCGCTCTCGCACTCGCGGGCCACGATCTCGGTGAGCGCCTTGGCGATCTCGTGCGGCTCGCGGGGGTCGTCGTTCGAGGTGTAGGCGATGCCGAGGCCGCCGCCGAGGTCGATCTCGGGCAGTTCGACGCCGTGCTCGTCGCGGACGGCGGCGAGCAGCCGCACGACGCGCTTGGCGGAGACCTCGAAGCCGGCCATGTCGAAGATCTGCGAGCCGATGTGGGAGTGGACGCCCAACAGCTCCAGCGAGTCGTGCCCGAGGGCGCGGCGCACGGCCTCGGCGGCGGACCCGTCCGCGACGGCGATGCCGAACTTCTGGTCCTCGTGGGCGGTGGCGATGAACTCGTGCGTGTGCGCCTCGACGCCGACGGTCACGCGGATCTGCACGGGCTGGCGTACGCCGAGCTCGCGGGCGATGTGCGCGACGCGGGCGATCTCCTGGAAGGAGTCGAGCACGATGCGCCCGACCCCCGCCTCGACGGCCCGGCGGATCTCGTTCTCGGACTTGTTGTTGCCGTGGAAGGCGATGCGTGCGGCGGGCATCCCGGCGGCGAGGGCTGTGCTCAGCTCCCCGCCGGAGCACACGTCCACGTTGAGCCCCTCTTCCTTCAGCCACTTCACGACGGCCTTGGAGAGGAACGCCTTCCCTGCGTAGAAGACGTCGGCGTCCTTGCCGAAGGCGGTCGCCCAGGCCCGGCAGCGGGCCCGGAAGTCGTCCTCGTCCAGGAAGTACGCGGGCGTACCGAACTCCTCGGCGAGCTTGGTGACTTCGATGCCGCCGACGGAGACGACGCCGTCGTCCTCGCGCCGTACGGTGCGGGCCCAGACCTTCTCGTCGAGCGCGTTCAGGTCGGCGGGCGGCGGGGAGTAGTGCCCTTCGGGCAGGACGTCGGCGTGGCGGGGGCCGGCGGGGTGCGCGGAACGGCTCATCGGTTTCTCTCTTCGCGGTTCATAGGCGTTCGGGTGCGTCCATGCCGAGCAGGGCCAGGCCGCCGGCCAGCACCGTCCCGGCGGCTTCGGCGAGTGCCAGCCGGGCGCGGTGGGCGGCCGAGGGTTTCTCGTCCCCCTGGGGCAGTACGCGGTACTGGAAGTCGAGCAGCGCGTCGGCCAGCTCGACGAGGTTCCGGGTGAGCCGCTCGGGCGCGCGGTGGTGCGCGGCGGCCTCGAGTACGAGGGGGTGGTCGGCGAGGAGGCGCAGCAGGGCGGGGGCGTCGTCGACATCGCCCGCTTCCGGGTGGAAGCCCAGCTGCTCGGCGTTCCGAACGAGGGCCCGGCTGCGCGCGTGGGCGTACCGCACCCGGAAGAACTCGCTCGCCTCGCCCTGTACGAGCAGCTGCGCGTCGCAGAAGGAAGGGGTCTCGCGGGCGGGCGTGGCGAGCATCGCCCAGCAGGCGGCGTCGGCCCCGTAGCGGGCGAGGACGTCACCGTCGCGCTTGGCGACGGGGGCGACGGGGGCGACGGGGGCGACTGTCTCGGTGGGGGCGCCACCCTGGACGCACAGGAGCCGCAGGACACTCCGTCGCACGACGCGCTCGCGCAGCCCGAGCCCGCTCTCGTCGGCGGGGACGACGTGGGCGGCGCCCCCGCGGACGTCCCGGATGACGATGTCGCGAATGATCGCGTCGGTGATGACCGCGGGCGCGGAGGGGGCGGGCAGCACGAAGTTGAGGAACCCGGCTCCGGTGACCTCGACGCGTTCGATGCCGGGCTCGGCGCCGAGCCGGCGGGCCAGTACGCCGGCCACGTCACGGGGCGGGCGTCCGGCGGCCTTGGCTACCTGGAAGGCGACGGGGCTGGCGTAGTCCCCCACCCCGCCGGGCCGGGTCCGCTCGACGACGACCCGCTCGGGCACGGCCGCACCTGCGACGAGCTCCCCGTCGGCGACGGCGCAGCGCACGGCGCGTACGACGCAACGGGAGAGGTCTGCGGGGGTCACGGGACCAGCCTAGGCGAGACGCCCGGTCATCCCGCGAAGGGTTTCGCCATGTGAACAGCAGGCCCCGGGGACCGACCGCGACTCAGCCGCGACCTCTCCCGGCGGGAGCCCCTTTCCTCCCGTCGCGCCGGTCCTTGCGCTCTACGAGCCGGCGGACGACGCGTACGAGCTCGGTGGGCTCGAAGGGCTTGGCGAGGAACGCGTCGACGCCGGCCGCGATCCCGGCTTCGACCTCGTGCTGCGTGCAGGCGCTGACGATGGCGACGGGCACGTCCTGGGTCCGCGGATCGGCCCGCAACTGCGCGGCGGCCCCGAACCCGTCCAGGCGCGGCATGACCACATCAAGGGTGATCACATCGGGACACACCCGGTGCACCACGTCCAGGCACTCGGCACCATCGTTCGCGGTCACGACCTCGAAGCCCTCCAGCTCGAGATTGACCTTGATCAGCTGCCGGATGACCTTGTTGTCGTCGACAACGAGGACCCGGCCAGAGACGCCTGGCACAACTCGAGAGTAGGTCGGCACGGGCCCCCGCGTCCGGGTTTTTGCCACTTCCACCCCGTGCGGGCGACCGACTCCCCCTTCCCCCACAAACAGGTTCCTGATCACCCCATGGAAGCTGGTAGTGTTCAACCCGTCGCCGCACCACAAGCGACGCGCCCCCGTAGCTCAGGGGATAGAGCAACGGCCTCCGGAGCCGTGTGCGCAGGTTCGAATCCTGCCGGGGGCACTTCGCAGGAAGTGCCCAAAGACCCCGCCATCAGCGGCAACGCTGAGACGGGGTCTTCGCGTATGTGCAGCCAACTACCGCCCTGTGCACCACGATCCCACCCGGGGGACTGGAAAGGCCATGCGTCAAGGGGTGCGTTGGGTGTTCCAGATCGCGTGGTCGAGTTCCCAGGGGGTGCAACCCAGTTGGGTCGCCGCCTCCTTGACCAGGCGGGTTGCTTCCGGTGTGGTCACCGGGCGGTGCAGTACGCCTTGCAGCCAGCGGAGGATCATGCGGTCCGGCTTGATGCGGTCGTCGGCGCCTACCAGCATCCACAGGTAGGCGAGGCGGGCGCCCGAGCCGTGGCCGGGGGTGCCGGCGAGGTGGCGTTCGGCGGACTTCAGGCGGTCCGTGTCGGCGAGGAGCGCATCGGCTTCGGCGAGGGTGTTCAGTCCGTGGGCCGTCAGGATCTCGGCGTAGCCGAGGGCGGCCTCCGCCTTTCGTGGGGCGCCGTGATGTGCCCGCGTGCGCTGGCGGTTCCGCAGGACGTGTGCCGAGAAGTCCTCCACGCCTGCGGTGCGGACCTGGGTCACGAACCGGCTGAGCGGCTGTTCGTCGGAGGTCGGGAGGTACGGGCTGATGCCGGCCCAGGTCGCGTAGCGGTGGCAGGTCGGGGCCGTGTGACGGTCGTAGTCGGCGTTGATCGAGAAGACGGCGTCGAGCACACACAGGGACATGTGGGCCCACCGTCGGCTTCGCGGCTCGACTGCGAGGCGTCCGGCAGCGATGACGACGCGGGCTACTTCGTCCATGGTCCCCCCAATGGCAGAGCTGTGGGGCAGTGTTGCACGTCGGGCCCCCCGGTTCCGGTGGTCCGTACGAGGGGTGGGCCGGGGATGCTGTGGGTTTGGGGGGTGGGTGGGGGGCAAGGCCCTGCCTAAGGTGGGTGGTGAGGCCGCATCGTGCCGCTGACCTGGCGCTTTGCGGGAGAGCTCGGAGTGGATGGGGCGGCACGATGCGTGAGCTGGTGGAGACGGCCCGGCAGTGGTTGGCCGAGGGGCGGGCGGGCTATCTGGCCCGGCCCGTCACCGAGCAGGGCTTCGGGCCGCGGGATCCCGCCGGGGCCGTGCTCGTCGATGCGCGGGGGGAGTGCGTCGGCAGCCTGTACCGCGGGGTCTTCGACGCCGAGCTCGTCGCCGAGGCCGTGGCCATGGCCCCCGGGGCCACCGCGCGGGTGTGCGAGGTGTCCGTGGCCGGGGACGAGGCAGTGGCGGCGAAGCTGACCTGCGGCGGACAGGCCGAGGTGCTGCTCCAGCCGCTCGCGGCGATTCCCGCCGAGTGGTGGGAACTGCTCGGCGCGGGCGTCGGGGTGGCGTTGGTGACCCGGCTGAACGAGGCCGCCGACCGGGCGTCCAGCGAGGTCGTACGGGCCACCGCCGTGCCGGGCGACGATGCCGGACGGCGGGCCGGGGAGCTGCTGGCCACGCGGCGGGCCGGGCGGGACGCCCTGTACGGGGCGTCCGGCCTGGTGCTGGTCGAGGCGCACCCGTCGGCCCCGTACGTGGTCATCGGCGGCGGTGGCGAGTTGGCCGCCATCATCGAGCGGCAGGCGCTGCTGCTGGGCTGGGAGGCGGTACGGGTCGAGGCCGCCGGGCCGGCTGTCGAGGTGATCGAAGCCCGCCGGGACGCCGCATGCGTGGTCATGCTGAGCCACGACGAGCAGTTCGACGTGCCGACGCTGCGGGCGGCGCTGGCCGCGGGGGTCCCGTACATCGGGGCGCTCGGGTCGCGGCGTACGACCGCGCGCCGGCGGGAGGGGCTGCTCGCCGCCGGGGTCACCGAGGCGGAGCTGGCCCGGGTGCACGGGCCTATCGGGCTCGACCTCGGCGCCCGCACGCCGGCGGAGACCGCGCTGGCGATCTGCGCCGAGATCCTCGGGGTGCTGGGGGCGCGCAAGGGGGGTGCGCTTCGGGACAGTGACGGACCGGTCAACGTCCCCGACGGCACCGGGGCAGGGATTCACGCACCGGGATCCGCTCCCCCGACAGGCGCGATTTGATGGGTCATGTAGAAAATGTCCCTATGGACATGATCCTGAGCGTGGACCCGGTCGCCTGGGACATCGTGTGGTTTCTCGTCGTCGGCATCGTCGTCGCCGGCATGCTGCTCGGCGGCTTCAAGCTGGGCCAGCGGGTCCGGGCCAAGGAACCGCCGCCGCCCGCCGCCGAGGAGCAGCCCCACCTGCCCAACGGCGGAGCCGTCTACGAGGTCCGCGAGGAGCGGGACCAGGTGGAGATCCCCGAGGGCGGCCTGAGACCGCACGAGATGCAGGGCTACGGGAACTTCGGCTCCACCACCTCCAGCCACCCGGACGAGGTCCGCAAGGAGCGCGAGTCCGGTTACAAGCTGCCCGAAGGCCCGGGGCCGCACCCGCAGCCCGGGGCTCCCCCGGACGCCGGGCGCGGGGCGCACGCCTGACCCAACGACACGGCCCAAGGACGACCTGGCCCGCGCCTCCCGCGCGGGTCAGAGGTCTGTCCGCAGCCGCAGCACCTCCGGCGGCGGGTGCCGGGCCGAGGTGTGCCGGACCTCCGCCGTGAGCGGCGGGTCCAGGGCGTGGTAGGGGACCTCCCCGAGCCCGATGGCGGTGACGGTGGTGGTGGCGGTGGCCGGCGCCTCGGCGTCCCCGCGCGCGGCGGCGGCCTCGGCCACCTCCCGGCGCAGCGCCGCCGTCAGTGGGCTCGACACCAGCGGGGTCTCGTCCCCGACCGGCAGGACGAGCACCAGGGCGAGCGGCCGGCGCGGGGTGCCGGTGTAACCGACCACCGCCGCGTCCCGGACGTCGGTGTGCCGCAGCTTCTGCCAGCCGCGCCGCCCGGCCGGGTAGGCCTGGTCCAGCCTTTTGACGACGAGGCCCTCGATGCCGCTGGCGGGGAGCGTCTCGTACCAGGTGGCGGCCAGTTCCGGGTCGGTCGTCATCGGGACCGGCTGGAGCGGCGGCCCGAGGGGTAGGAGCAGGTCGACGAGGAGGGCCCGGCGGCGTTCGTACGGGCGGGCGCGCACGTCCAACCCGGCCAGTTCCAGCACGTCGAAGGCGGCGTACGAGGCCGGCAGGCTCTGCGCCAGCACGGCGGCCCGCGCGGCGGTGGCCGCCGCCCGCCGCTGCACCAGCGCGAAGTCCGTGCGGCCCGCGTGCCAGACCACCACCTCGCCGTCGAGGACCGTACCGGCGGGCAACTGCAGCGCGGCCGCGGCCAGGTCCGGGAACGCGCTGGTGACGATCCGCCCGGAGCGGGCCTGGAGCACCACGCCGGCCGCCGAGCGTGCGACGACCAGCCGGTGCCCGTCGAACTTCGGCTCGTACGCCAGCCCCGCCCCGCGCGGCAGGGTGCGTACGGCGGTGGCCAGCGCGACGCGGATCACGGCCGGGCCCTCGGGAGCGGGCGGCCCCGCGCGGGGTCGGCCAGCGGGGCGAAGAGGTCGCCGTCGCGGACGAGCCGCGGCCCGATGTCGTCGGCGAGGAAGACCAGGTCGGCGGGGGTGCGGCAGGCTTCGACCTCCGCCCAGGACACGGGTGCGGAGACGGTGGGGCGGGCCCGCGCGCGCAGGGTGTAGGCGGCGGCGGTGGTCTTGGCGGCGGCGTTCTGGCTGTGGTCGACGAAGACCTTGCCGGGGCGCAGGGCCTTGGCCATGCGGTGGACCACGAGGTCGGGGAGCTCGCGCTCGGCCTCCTGGGCGAGCTGCTTCGCGTACGCGGACACCTGCGCGGACGGGGTCGGCTCCAGGGGCACGGCCAGGTGCAGGCCCTTGGAGCCGGAGGTCTTGGGGTAGGCGTCGAGGCCGTCGGCGGCCAGGCGCTCGCGCAGCCACAGTGCGGCGGCGCTGCACTCGACGACGGACGCGGGCGCGCCGGGGTCGAGGTCGAGGACCATGCGGTCGGCGACGGCGGGGCTGCCGGCCGGCCACTGGTGGATGTGGAACTCGACGACGAGGTTGGCGGACCACATGAGGGTGGCCATGTCGGCGACGACCACCTGTTCGGCGGAGGGGTCCTCGGAGCGGGGCACGGAGGTGGTCCTCACCCAGTCGGGTGCGCCGGGCGGCGGGTTCTTGGTGAAGAACAGCTGGCCTTCCGGTCCGTCCGGATAGCGCAGGAAGGACACCGCCCGGTCGTGGATCTGGGCGAGCAGGGGCTCCGCGACGGTGGCGTAGTAGTGCAGCACCTCGCCCTTCGTGAAGCCGGTCTCCGGGTAGAGGACCTTGTCGAGGTTGCTGAGCGCGATGCGACGGCCCTCCACCAATGTGATCGGCGTCATACGATGAGACTGCCACGAAACAGGAGGAACCGTGCGATCCATCTGGAACGGAGCGATCTCCTTCGGCCTCGTCAGCATTCCGATCAAGCTCGTGAACGCCACCGAGAGCCACTCGATCTCCTTCCGTCAGATCCACCTCGCCGACGGCGGCCGGATCCGCTACCGCAAGGTGTGCGAGCTGGACGGCGAGGAGGTGTCGGGCGCCGAGATCGGCAAGGGGTACGAGGAGGCGGACGGGTCCGTCATCCCGATCACGGACGAGGACCTGGCGCAGCTGCCGCTCGCCACGGCGAAGACGATCGAGATCATGTCGTTCGTGCCCGCCGAGGAGATCGATCCGCTGCAGATGGACGCGGCGTACTACCTGGCGGCGAACGGGGCGACGGCGGCGAAGCCGTACACCCTGCTGCGGGAGGCGCTGAAGCGGAGCCGGAAGGTCGCGATCGCCAAGTTCGCGCTGCGGGGGCGGGAGCGGCTGGGCATGCTGCGGGTCGTCGACGACGTCATCGCGATGCACGGTCTGCTGTGGCCGGACGAGATCCGGGCGCCGGAGGGGGTCGCTCCGGACGTGGACGTGACGGTGCGGGACGCCGAACTCGACCTGGCGGACGCGCTGATGGCGACGCTGGGCGAGGTGGAGCTGGCGTCGCTGCACGACGACTACCGGGATGCCGTGGAGGCGATGATCGCGGCCAAGGCGGGTGGGGCGTTCGAGCCGGCGGAGGCGACGGTGGAACCGGCCGGCGGGCAGGTGATCGACCTGATGGCGGCGCTGGAGAAGAGCGTGCGGGCGGCGAAGGCCTCGCGGGGCGAGGGTGGGGGCGGGGCGGAGGACGACGCCGAAGCCGGGGCAGGGGCAGGGGCCGAGGTCACGCCGATGCGGCGGCGGGGTGGGGCGGGCCGGAAGACATCGGCTGCGCCGAAGGCGGTCGGCGGGAAGAAGTCGACCGCGGCTTCGGCGAAGAAGACCGCGGCGGCCGCGAAGACCACGTCGAAGAAGAAGTCCACCACCGCCAAGTCGGGGACGGCCAAGTCGACCTCGGCCAAATCGACCACCGCGAAGTCGGGAACGACCAAGTCGACTGCTACCAAGTCGACGTCGGCGGCGAGTGCGAAGAAGGCCGGTACGGCAGCGGGGGCGAAGAAGGCCGCGGCGCCGCGGAAGCGGGCCTCTGCCTGAGGGGCGCTCCGGCGAGAGGGCGGGCGGGGGGCCTGCGGCGCCCTCTCCCCGCCCCGCACCGGCCCCGCCCTTTCACCGTTCTCCGTGGTTCCCGTCCCGGACCCCGCGGCTCAAGCGCCGGCGGGGCCGGATCGGGGGCGGCCCGGCGGGGCCGGAGCGGGACGGGAGCGGGTCGGCGGGGTCGGCGGGGTCGGCGGTAGCCAGGTTCGGGTGTCGCGGGCCTGGGCGAACAGGGCTTCGACGTCAGGGCGCTTGAGGGCCGTCGGGGAGGCGACGAGGTCCGGGGTCGCGGTCGGCGGCTGGAGGATTCGGATGTCGCGGACCGTCGGGGCGGTCTGCAGGCGGGAGGCGTCGACCACGGCCAGGGCCGGGGTGACCTTCGCGTCCAGGACCGCGGTCGCGCGGGCCGCCGCGCCGCGGACCCAGCGCGGGTCCGGGCGGGGTTCGGCGCGGCCGACCGTGAGCAGCAGGTCGCCGACCACCGCGCGCTGCCGGCGCCCCGGGACCGTACGAACGCAGAAGATCCCGGCCGGGCCGATGACCAGGTGGTCGATGCGGCCGAAGCCCGGGAGCGGGACGCAGTGCACGGTCCGCCAACCGTCGGGCTCCAGGGCGTCGAAGGCGTCGCCCATCCGCTGCTGAGCCGTCAGGTCCTGGCGCAGCCGGTGCCGGTACCGGGTGCCCGCGGTGCCGTGTTCCAGCTCGGCCAGCAGGGTCTCGCCGGGGCGGTTCGGAGCCAGGTCCGCATCCGGCGGCATGGCGAGGCGGCGCATCTCGGCCGCGGTGGGGACCGGTGGCGGCCCGATGGACACCGCGCCGCTCAGGTAGGGCCGCAGCACGGCCAGGACGGCTTCGCGGTGGTCGTCCGCGAGGACGCTGATCCGGTTGGCCTGGCGGTCGTACCAGGCGACCGCCTGCCCGTCGGGCAGGTTGACGTACAGTCGGCCGCGTCCGGGCCGGCCGCTGGGCAGTACCTTGAGTCCGCGCATTCACCCTCACCCCCGCCGTCCATGTGAGCAGCCGGGGCGCCGCACGGCAATCCCTCGGTTGTGTAACGACTCCGACGGAAGCTTGCGACTTCGCTGTTACACGAACGGGGTGTCGCCGCAACGGCCGCCGCCTAGGTTTGTCGCACCTGGAGACGCCAGGCCCCGACCAGGACACCGACACACCAGCCAGAAGGACTTCCCGTGAGCACCGTCCGCCGCCGCACTCTCGTTCGCGCCGCCGCCGTGACCGCCTGTGCCGGCAGCCTGCTGGCGCTGCCCGCCGCCGCGGCTCTGGCGGAAGGGGTCCCGGCGGCCTCGTCGGCGCACGCCTCGGCCCCGCAGCGGACCCTGGTCAAGAGCCTCTCGCTGGCCGACGGCGTGTCCACGGCCAAGATCTACCGGACCGCCAAGGGCGCCTACCAGGCCGACATCCTGGCCGCCGACGGCGCCAAGGCGACCACCCTGACCAGCCGTGACGGGGTCACGGACATCGGCGCCTCCGGTGACCTGCACGCCGCTCTGGACCCCGCGGGCCGCCTGACCTCCTGGGTGGGCGACGCCCCTGCGCAGAGCGGCGGGCACGCCGTCGCGGGCGACGGGCACAAGACGGGTACCCGTGACGGGCAGATCGTCCCGGTCTCGGCGGAGCAGCGGGCCGCCGCCGGCGACACCCGCGCCCTGGAGGCCGCGTCCGCCGAGGGCCGGCGGCTGAGTACTCTGGCCGACGGGCCGGGCGACGGCATGCTGCTGCTCGCCGCGGGCGGTGGCATCGCCGCCGTGGGTGCGGCCGGGCTCGGCTTCGCCATGCTGCGCCGGGGACGCACGGACGGCTGACCGACGCCCGTACACCCCTTCGCACGGACGGCCCGCTCGCCCGCGCTCCGGCCACCGGAGGTCGGCCGGGGCAAAAGGGGCGCACCTCCGCATATGGTGGATGCGATCGACCGGCGTCGTAACGCGCGCAGAAGGGCACGGGGGCTGTGAACAGGGGGGCCGTGAAGAGGTTCGTTTCCGGCGGTGCCGCGCGCCGCCGCTCCCGCGCTCCCGCTCCCGCGCGCGCCGCGTTGCTGCTCCTCGCCGTACTCCCGCTGCTGGCAGGCTGCGGCGACACCGGCGGCCTGGTCGGCGCCGGAGCGACCGCGACCGCGAGCGGGCCCGTACACCTGTGGCCCGACCGCCTGGGGGCGACGGTACCGCCGGCCGATCCGGCCGGCGCCCCGCCGGAGTACGTGAAGGGGATCCCTCCCGTCCGCGACCAGGACGTGCACGCGGTCGATCCGGTGGCCCTCGTCCAGGCGGAGCTGCGGGCCCACCCGAAGACCGGTGTCGGGGCCGACGGGATGCCGGCCGAGACGGCGGCGGCGATCAAGGCCTGCAAGAACGGGGCCGCGGAACCCGAGTCGTGCCCGGTGCTGGCGCCGTACTACCGGGACCTCACGGGCGACGGCAAGGACGAGCTGATCGTGGGCATCGAGTTCCCGGACAAGATGATGTCCGTACGGGTCTACACGGCCGACCGCGACGGGCGGCTCAACCGGATCATGGCGACCACGCAGACCGTCGTCTCGGTGGAGCTGGCCGGCCGGGACGTGGTGCTGCGGGTGCCCAGCGGGAACCGCGGCTACGAGTTGGTAACCGCCTGGTCCTGGGAGGAGAAGCAGCGCACCATGCTGCCGACGCGGGAGCAGATCGTACGGGTGCCCGCGAACCCGCAGGGCCCGGAGGACCGAGGTCCCGGATCCGGCGCCGGTGGCGGTGGCGGTCCGGGGCCCGGTACCGGCGCCGGTGGCGGTCCGGGGCCCGGTACCGGCGGCGGTCCCGGACCGGACCGGCCGTGACCGTGCACGAGAGCAGGGGCAGGGGCGGGAACGGGAGCGAAGGCGGGAGCGAGGACCGGGCGCGAGCCGGGCGGCGGTCACGGCTGCAGCGCCTGCGGCCGCGGCTGCCCGCCTGGACGGCCACGCTGACATGGAAGTCGGCGTGCTTCATCGCGGTGATGTGCTGCTCATTGGCAGCCGTGCTCGGCGCGCTCGTGCACGTGGAGGTGACCCGCCAGACGGTGGCCACGGCGCGGGAGAAGGCGCTGGGCAAGCTGAGCGAGGTCACGGACCGGTACGAGACGGGCGAGCCCCTGCCGCCCGGTTCCGGACTGGACCCGGTGGGGCTGCCGCCGGAGCTGCGGGCGCTCGCGGCCGGCGGACGCCGGGGGACGGTGGTGGCGGAGTACCGCGGCCGCCCGACGATGTGGGCGGCCGGCCCGGCGGACGGCCGGGCCCTGGCGACCACCATCGACTACGGGCAGAGCGCCCGCACCATCAGCGGACTGGACAACGCGATCATCGGGTCGTCGGTGCTGGCGATCGGCGGGACGCTGCTCGTGGGCGCCTTCGCGGTGACCCGGGTGACGCGGCGGCTGCACCAGACGGCGACCGTGGCGCGGCGGATCACGCAGGGCGACCTCGACGCCCGGGTGGACGACCCGCGGACGAAGGACCCGTCGCGGCGCCAGGACGAAGTGGCGACGGTGGCCGGGGCGCTGGACACGATGGCGGGGAGCCTGCAGTCGAAGCTGGAGAGCGAGCGGAGGTTCACGGCGGACGTGGCCCATGAGCTGCGCACGCCGCTGACCGGACTGCAGGCGGCGTCGGAGCTGCTTCCGGAGGGCCGGCCGACGGAGCTGGTGCGCGAACGGGTGCGGACGATGCGGCAGCTGACGGAGGACCTGCTGGAGATCTCCCGGCTGGACTCGGGCAGCGAGGCGGTGGAGACGGACCTGCACCAGCTGGGGCGGCTGGCCCGGCGCGTGGTGCGGGCCTCGGGAACGGACACGGAGGTGGTCGTCCTGCGGGACGCCCACGTGGAGACGGACCGGCGCCGGCTGGAGCGGGTCCTGGGGAACCTGGTGGCCAACGCCCATCAGCACGGGCGGCAGCCGGTGGTGATGACGGTGGACGGGCAGGTGGTGACCGTACGGGACCACGGGGACGGCTTCCCGGACTACCTGCTGGCGCACGGCCCGCAGCGCTTCCGCAGCGGTGGAAAGGGGCACGGGCTGGGCCTGACCATCGCCGCGGGCCAGGCGGAGGCGATCGGCGCGACGCTGCGCTTCCGCTCCGCGGAGGGCGGCGGCGGCCTGGCGGTCCTCACCCTCCCGGGTTCCTAGGGGAGAGCTCGGGGGTCGCCCGGCAACCGCCGATCCGCCGCCGGGCGAATGCGGACGCGTGCCCCTGCCCGGCTCACCGGGCCGCCGGCCGGTTCCGGCGCCGGAACCGGAACCGTTCTCGGCCTGAGGCACGGCCGACACCTGGACCGGGCCGCGCGGGCCCAAGGCCGGGACCGAGCGGGGCCGGGGCCCGGGGTCAGTCCTGGGGGCGGGGGGTCTTGGTCCAGGGCCAGCGGGGTCGCGGCTTGGTGCCCGAGGGGCGGAACGCGTACTTCCAGCCCTTCTGCAGGCCCAGCCGCTTCGAGTAGCCCGACGGGACGCGTTCGTACAGCAGCACCGTCGGCGGGCCGTCCGGCGTCGGGACGGGAATCTCGTACCACTTCGGCGGGTGTCCGGTCGGGCCGGTCAGGATCGGGAGGACCCGGCCGTCCATCGGGCCGCCCTCGAACGGGGTCGGTTCGCTTCTCACCCCACCAGTGTCACAGCAGGTGGGCGGCCTCGGAGACCACCGGCATCACACGCCGGGCCAGGTCCCCCACCGGGCCGTCCGCCGATTCCATGGCCAGGGCGGCCCGGGCGGCGGCCGCGGTCTCCGGATCCGTGGCGGCGGTGGCCGTCAGCAGGGCGATGAACTGGTCGAGCAGCCAGTCGCGGAGGGTGTCGACCTCGGGCTGCTTGCCCTCGTCGATCCATATGAGGGAGGCGGCCTCGACCGCCGTGATCCAGGTGCGGACCATCATGCGCAGCCGGGGCCCGGGTGTCGGAACACCCAGGTGGAGGAGGATCTGCTCGGCCGCGGACCGCCGGATGCCGTCGACGGTCGCCGTCGTGCGGGAGGTCTCCACGACGCTGCCGCCCTGGAGGAGGGCCGCGAAGCCGGTGTCGTGTTCGTCGACGAACGCGAGGTAGCGGTCGAGGGCCCGGGACAGCCGCCGGGTCAGGGGGCCCTGCTGGGGTTCGGCGAAGCAGAGTTCGAGGAGGTCGGCCGCCGAGCGCAGGGCCGCCTCGTAGAGCTGCTGCTTGCCGCCGGGGAAGTAGCGGTAGACGAGCGGGCGCGAGACCCCGGCGGCCTCCGCGACGTCGTCGAGCGAGACCTCCTCCGGAGCCCTGTGCGCGAACAGCGAGAGGGCCGCGTCGAGGAGTTGGGCCCGCCGCTCCTCGACGCTCAGCCTGCGGTACGCGCGTACGGTCATGACCGCAGGGTAGCCCGCGTGCGGCCGCCCGCGGCCGGCGTCCGCGAAGTCCCGGCCCGATCCCTCGCCCGATCCCCCGGCCACGTCCTGAGCCCGATCCCTCGCCCGATCCCCCGGCCACGTCCTGAGCCCGATCCCTCGCCCGATCCCCCGGCCACGTCCTGAGCCCGATCCCTCGTCCGATCCCTCCGCCGGGGCCCCGGGCCCGGGGCCCCGGCCCCTCCCCCGCCGCTCCCTACGCCAGCAGCCCCGAGCTCTGCCACAGCTTCCGGCCGACGCCGCGCAGTACGCCGATGTCGTCGAGGAAGTCGGTGAGCCGCTTGGCTCCGGTCTGCATGACCTCGCGGCGGTGTCCGCTGGCCCGGACCTGGGCGACCGCTTCGCGGCGGTCCAGTCCGACGTTGTCGTACACGGCCGGGTTCACGAAGGCGAGGGAGAAGACGCGCGCGGCCTCGCCGCAGCTGATCCGGGTGAGTTCCTGCTCCCAGCGCGGGGCCGTCAGCATCTGGCGGCGCAGTTCCTCACGCGCGTACCGGACGTGCCGGGCCTCCTCGATGACGTGGATCCGGGTGACGCCGCGCACCAGCGGCTGGATGCGCTCGTCCGGGAAGGTCAGGCGCTGCATCCAGTCGAGGATCTCCTCGCCGAGCAGGGTGCAGGCGAAGGAACCGGGGGTGGTGGAGACGGTCTTCAGGATCCGCGCGAGGTTGTGGTTGAGGCGGGAGACGGGGTACTCGGGGCTGCCGCTCTGCTGGATCATGCGGGCGAACATCATCGAGTGGCGGCACTCGTCGGCGATCTCGGTGAGCGCGTACCGCACGTGCTTGCTGGTCAGCGACTTGTCGTAGATGTGGCGGACCATCAGCTGCATGAGGATGATCTCGAACCAGATGCCGAGGGAGCCGAGCGCGGCCGCCTCGTGGCGGGAGAGGTCGATGCGCTGCTCCTCGCCCATTTTCTTCCAGAGCGGGGTGTCGTAGAGGGAGAGCAGTTCGGGCGGCCAGTAGTACTTCCCCTCGACCATGGGTGCGTCCCAGTCGAGTTCCTTGTCGGGGTCGAAGGAGTGCTTGGCCGAGGATTCCAGCAGGCGCTCGGCTATCTGCTCCCGGTCCTTGAGGAGGCCGAGGGCGTCCCTGAGCGCGGCTCGTTCGGTCACGGTCGTCATGGCTTCGGACACCTCGTCGTCGAGTTACCGGCGGTCACTGCTTATGAGACTGCTTGTCAGCAAGGTCGTCAATCCCCCGCGCACGACTTGTTGACCCCGCGTCTACCAACGTGTGACCCTGCCAACTGTCCGGTCCTGCACCGCAGTACGTGAGACGAGGGGGCGTCAGTGTCGACGCACGAGCTCTACACCGAGGACCCGGGCGAGGCCGTCTGGCAGATCCCCGCCTCCGGCTCCGCCCGCTTCAGCTGGGAGTACGACGACGGCCGCGAGCGGCTCCTCGCCCTCTACCAGAAGGGCAAGGACAAGCAGTGGGACGGCGCCAAGCGCATCGACTGGGACATCGAGGTGGACCCCTACGATCCGCTGGGCACCCCCGACGAGGCCCTGCCGCTGTACGGCACGCGGCACTGGGCCAAGCTCACCGAGAAGGACAGGGGCGACCTGCGCCAGCACTACACCGCCTGGAACTTCAGCCAGTTCCTCCACGGCGAACAGGGCGCGATGGTGTGCGCGGCGCGCATCGTCGAATCCGTTCCGGACCTCGACGCGAAGTTCTACTCGGCCACGCAGACCATGGACGAGGCCCGGCACGCCGAGATCTTCGGGCGCTTCCTGCACGAGAAGGTCGGGATGCTGTACCCGGTCAACGACAGCCTCCAGGGGCTGCTCGGCGACACCCTGCGCGACTCCCGCTGGGACATGCCCTACCTGGGCATGCAGGTGCTCATCGAGGGGCTGGCACTGGCCTCCTTCGGCCTGATCCGGGACACGACGACCAAGCCGCTGCCCAAGCAGCTGCTGGCGTACGTGATGCAGGACGAGGCCCGGCACGTGGCCTTCGGGCGGATGGCGCTGCGCGACTACTACCGGCAGCTGACGGACGCGGAACGGCGCGAGCGCGAGGAGTTCGTGATCGAGGGCTGCTATCTGATGCGGGACCGGCTGCTCGGGGTGGAAGTGCTGGAGAACTTCGGCATCCCGGCGAAGGAGGCGGAGCGGCTCAGCGAGCAGTCCGAGTTCCTGCACCTGTTCCGCAAGCTGCTGTTCAGCCGGATCGTGCCGTGCGTGAAGGACATCGGGCTGTGGGGCGAACGGCTCCAGAGGGCGTACGTGGACCTGGGCGTCTTCCACATGGGCGACTCCAACCTCGACCTGCTGATGAGCCAGGACGAGGAGATCGCCGAGGCCCTCGACCGCGAGCGCTTCGCGGCCGAGGAGTCGGAGCGGGTGGCGGAGGTCGAGGCCGCCATCCGGGAGGGCAGCGACGCTCCCCGCTGAAGCCGCGCACGCCGGGCTGTCCTGGGCGCCCGGGGCCCCGGGGCGTCCGGGGGTCTGAGGGGTCCGGGGGCCGGGGCGGCCTACGCCGAGGGCTTCGCGCGCAGCGCCGCCTCCATCACCGCCCGCGCGATGGGGGCCGCGGCGCCGTTGCCGCTGATGTCGCCCCGGTTCGCCGACGCGTCCTCCACCACCACCGCGACCGCGACCGCCGGCAGGGCCGCGCCCTCGGTGCGGGCCCAGGAGATGAACCAGGCGTACGGGGTCCCCGCGTTGCCGACGCCGTGCTGGGCGGTGCCGGTCTTGCCGCCGACCACCGCGCCCGGGATCGCCGCGTTCTTGCCGGTGCCGTTCTCCACCACCTTCACCATCAGCTCCTGCATCCGCAGCGCGGTGGCCGGATTCATCGCCCGCCCGAGGCTGCGCCGGTCGCCGCGCCGGACCGGGGAACCGTCGTCCTGGGTCGTCCGTTCCACCAGGTACGGGGAGGCCAGCTCGCCGCCGTTCGCGACGGCCGCGGCCACCATCGCCATCTGGAGCGGTGTCGCCGTGGTGTTGAACTGCCCGATCGAGGAGAGGGCCAGCTGGTCCAGGCTCATGTCGGTGTCGAAGTTCGACCGGGACACCCACGAGGGCACCCGCAGCCCCTCCGTGTTGAAGCCGAAGCGGCGCGCCGCGTCCACCATGCCGCGCAGCCCGACCTGCACCCCGATCTTCGCCATCACCGTGTTGCACGACCACTGCACGGCCTCGGCCATGGAGGCGTCCTCGCAGCCCGTGGCCGCGTTCGGCAGCAGGGTGCTGGTCCCGGGCAGCGGGTAGGGGTCCGGGGTCCGGGTGGGCGCGTCCACGTCGGTGACCACGCCCGCGTCGAGGGCCGCCGCCGCCGTCACGATCTTGAAGGTGGAGCCGGGCGGGTACGTCTCGCGCAGCGCCCGGTTGAGCATCGGCCTGGCGGGGTCCTCGTTCAGCGCCGTCCAGGCCCCCTTCGCCTGCGTGCCCGTCCCCGAGAGCACGGAGGGGTCGTACGAGGGGCTGCTGACCAGCGCGAGGATCTTCCCGGTGGCCGGTTCGAGGGCGGCCACCGCCCCGCGCTTGCCGCCGAGTCCGGCGTACGCGGCCCGCTGTACGGCGGCGCGGACGGTGGTGGCGGCGTTCCCGCCGGCCGGGCGGCCGCGGGCCAGGTCGTACCAGAGCGGGAACGCCGACAGCCCGGGGTCCGTGCCCGACAGGACGGCGTCCTCGGCGCGCTCGACGAAGCTGGTCCCGTACGTCTGGGAGGAGAACCCGGTGACGGGGGCGTAGAGCGGACCGTGGGTGTAGGTCCGCTCGTAGCGCAGCAGCTGGCCGCTGTCGCGGGAGCCCGTGACGGGTCGTCCGTCGACGAGGATGTCCCCGCGCGGCTCGGCGTAACGCTCGATGGCGGCGCGCTTGTTGGCCGGGTTCGCGCCGTAGGCCGCGGACTCCCAGACCTGCACGCGGGCGATGTTGACCAGCAGGGCGAGGAGCAGCAGCGCGCAGAAGTACGCGCACCAGCGGATGTAGCGGATCACTCGGCCGCCTCCTGCGCGGGACGGGGTCTGCGCGCGCAGTCGCTGAGTCGGACCAGCAGGGCGACGATGATCCAGTTGGTGACGACGGAGGAGCCGCCCTGGGCCAGGAAGGGCATGGCCATGCCGGTGAGCGGGATCAGCCCGGTGACGCCGCCCGCGATGACGAACACCTGGAGCGCGACGATCGAGGCGAGGCCGGTGGCGAGCAGCCGGCCGAAGGGGTCGCGCAGGGCGAGGCCGGCGCGGAAACCGCGGGCGACGAGGAGCCCGTAGAGGAGCAGGATCGCAGTGAGGCCGACGAGTCCGAGCTCCTCGCCGGCGGTGGCGAGGATGAAGTCCGACTTGGCGGCGAATCCGATGAGGAAGGACTGGCCGTGGCCGAGGCCGGATCCGAGGAGGCCTCCGGCGCCGAAGGCGAAGAGGGACTGGGCGAGCTGGCCGGGGCCCTCGCCGCGTTCGATGGAGGCGAAAGGATTCAGCCAGTCGTCCACGCGGCTGTTCACGTGCGGCTCGAAGGTCCCGACGGCGTACGCGCCGAGGGCGGCGAGCAGCAGTCCGATCGCGATCCAGCCGATCCGCCCGGTGGCGGTGAACAGCATGATCACGAAGAGGCCGAAGAACAGCATCGAGGTGCCGAGGTCGCGTTCCAGGACGAGCAGGCCGACGCTGAGCAGCCAGATCGCGAGGATCGGGCCGAGTACGCGGCCGGGCAGGAGCCGCAGCTTCCAGAAGAGCCGGCGGCCGGTCAGGGCCAGGGCGGTGCGGTTCGCGGCGAGGTAGGCGGCGAAGAACACGGCGAGCAGGATCTTGGCGAACTCCCCCGGCTGGAAGGACAGTCCGGCGAACCGGATCCAGATGTGCGCGCCGTTGACCGCCGGGAAGAAGACGGGCACCAGCATCAGCGCCAGGGCGGTGGCGACGGACAGGTACGCGTAGCGCTGGAGCACCCGGTGGTCGCGGAGCAGCGCCACGACGAGGACGAAGAGCACCACGCCGAGGGCGGACCACAGGAGCTGGCCGTCGGCGGTGGGGTGGCCGGGGGTGGTCGCGTCGAGGCGCTGGATGAGGACCAGGCCGAGCCCGTTGAGCAGGACGGCGATGGGGAGCACGAGGGGGTCGGCGTACGGGGCCCGGAGCCGGACGGCGAGGTGCGCGAGCAGCGCGGCCGCGGCGAGGCCGATGGCGTACCGGTCGGCGGGGTCGGGGATGCGGCCGGTGGTCGCCAGGCCGACGTGGAGGTGACCGAGTACGGAGATCAGGACGGCGCCCGCGAGGAGCGCCAGCTCGACCCCCCTGCGTTTGGGCGCGCCGGCTTGGGGTGGCGGGGGCGGGGAGGGCTCCGCCACCTTCGCCGTCAGAGCGGTCATACCCCGAAACGTAGCAAGCTGGCGGATGGTATGTCCGCTTATGTCATAGTGTGCCGAAGAGTCGTCACAAACGGTCGAAAGTGTCGAAAGTGAGGGGCCGAGGCGCATGGGGCCTGTGGAATTCATCGTCCTCGCCTTCCCGGAGGAGCAGCTGCGGGTACCGGCCGTCGAGGCCGTGATGGGGCTGCGCAAGACGGGCGTGGTCCGGCTGATCGACGGACTCGTCGCGACGAAGACGGCGTCGGGCGAGGTCCTCGCGGCCGAGTTCGACGAGTTCGTGGAACTGCACGGCCTGCTGACGGGACGGGACGCGGCCCGGCTGATCGGACCGGAGGACGTGCACGAGGCGGCGGACCTGCTGGAACGCGGCAGCTGCGCGCTGCTGCTGGTCGTCGAGCACGTCTGGGCCGAGGACGCCGCGATCGCCGTACGGGCGGCGGGCGGGCGGATCGTGGGCTCGGTCCGCATCCCGCCGGACCGGGTCCCGGCGGACCCCCGGGCAGGGGTGGCCTGATGTTCATCCGACCGAGGGGAGTGACGGTCCGCGCGGCCAGCCGCCCGGCGGGATCCCCCCTGCTGCGGGGCCTGCTGGCACGGGCGTCGGGCGCGGCGCAGGAGGCGGCGGGCGCGGTGCGGCCGGAGGAGCCCCCGCACCGGGGCCTGCTCGCCCGGGCGGTCCGGGCGGCGGAGCCGGACCTGCTGGAGGAGCCCGAACCGGACCCGATGGACGAGCCCGAGCCCGAGCCGGAGCCCGATCCCGACTACGAACCGGAGCCGGAGCCCATCGACGCGGCGTACTGGGACACCCACCCGGAGCCCGGCCCGGCAGCCCCCGCCGGCCTGGCCGCGGAACTGCGCCAACTGGCCGACCTGGCCCGCCAGGGCCTCCTGACCCCGCAGGAGTTCACGACGGCGAAGGCCCGGCTGCTGAACGGCTGACGGCCGCACGGCGCCCCGCGGCCACGGCCGCGACGCCGGCCAGCCCGAAGCCCAGGGCGGCCGGGTTGACGTACCCCGGGACGGAGCCGGAGTCGTAGCCCCCGCCGCCCGTGGTCTCGCAGACGAAGCCGAGCGGCACGTAGCTCACCGTGTAGTCGACGACGTGCGCCACCCGCTCCCCCGTGGCAGCCGTTCGGCAGGGCGGCAGCGGCGACGACCAGGCCCCGCCGTCCTCCGCCTCCAGGACCGCGCCGGCCACGTGGAGCAGCCCCCACGTGTAGAAGCCGACCGCGCAGGCGCCCAGCAGACCGGCGAGGGCCGTGAGCCACCCGCGCCGGCCGGAACGGATGAGGGCGGCGAGGCCGGAGCCGAGGAGAGCCGGGGTCGCGAGCAGCCCGGCCGGAACGAGCAGCAGGAGGAGGAGCGCCATCGGCCGAGTCCATCAGGCGGGCTGCCCGCCGGCCGTGATGGAACCCACACCTCCGGCAACGGGACCGTCACAGCGAGGACGTCACCCCTGGGGCGCGGCGAAGGTCTCGACTGGGCCGAACTCACTGAAGTCGATCTTGTTGACGGCCTGCGTGCCGCGCATTTCCATGCGCTGCTCGAAGCGGACCGTCCGGCCCTGGCTGTCGATCCACTGGTCGATGTCGAAGCCGGTGACCCCCTTGGCCTTCATCGAACGGTGGGTGCGCGGGTCGATAGAGGCCACCTGGTCTAGGTCGAGGTGCCCGGCAAGGTGGTACGCGGGGACCCCGCCCCGGTTCTCCATGCCCTTCTTGGCGGAGGGGCCGGCGGCGAGGAGCAGTTTGGCGTAGCCGGCGTAGTTCGCCTCGTTGTCCGGGGAGCGCGGCGCCTTCACCCAGCCGCTGCCCTCCTGGGTGCGGTTGCGGACGTAGTTGGCGTCGGCGGTCGTGACGGTCTCCATCCACAGACCGGTGGAACGGATCTCCGCGCGGCCGGTGAACGAGGTGCCGAGGTTGGACCGGCCGGTCATGGTCGACATCTCACGCCCGGCGGCCTCGGTGACGCCCTTGATGGACGCCGCGTAGGGCGTCTTCTCGGCCTCGGCAAGAGCCTGCTCGGGCTCGAACGCACCGGCGACGGGCGCGGCGGAGGAGGTGGGCACGGCGGAGGAGGACGCGGGCGCCGGGGCGCCCGCCCCACTCGGGCCCCCCTTGCAGCCCGACAGTACGGAGAGGCCGACCGCGACAACGGCGACGGCGACGGCGGAAACGGTGGTGCGACGTGCAGAAAAGGTCATCATCGCCAGGCAGCATCGCACGCCTCCGGGACGCCGACCGAACCGATTTCCGGGGGTGGGGTGGGGGTGGGGTGGGACGGCGGGGCGGTGGTGTGGGGCGGCGGTGTGGGGCGGCGGGGCGGTGGTGTGGGGCGGCGGGGCGGGATCAGGGATGTGCTGGGGGTTTCCCGTCAGTCCCATCGTCTCTCCGGTTCGTGCCGGTCCCTCAAGGGCGCTCCCTTCGGTCGCGTCGCTGCGCGATGGCCTTCGGCCACCCTTGACCGCCCGTCCCGCCCCGGAAATCCGAAAGACTGCCGGGAAGCCCCCAAAGGGACGGGCCGGGGGATCAAGACACCATCGGGGCGGTGCCCTGCCCGGGCGGAGCCCGGAGCGCCCCAAATCGCTACGCGCTCCTGCCGTTTAAGCGTCTGCGAGCCGTCAGGGGCTGGACATAGGCCGCCATCGATCGCTACGCGCTTCTCCGAGACCGCGTCCGGCCCTTGTTCGGGGCTGGGAGGGGTGGATTGGAGGGGCGGGAGGCCCATCCATCGGCTGAGCCGATGCCAACCCCCATCAAGCCCGAGGTGAGGTCGCAGCCGCGCGCATAAACAGGTGCAATTAGGGCAATCTGTCGGCTCTTTGGGGTGCGCATCCACCCACGCCTGGATTGGCATCGCCTCAGCCGTCATCCGGCGCTTTTCCTCCCCCCAACCGCCCTCGAACGCCGTCCACGAGGAGCGAATCGGGCCCCTGCGGCCTCTGACCAGCCCCAGACGGTCTGCAGTCGCGTGATCGAGGAGCGCGTAGCGATCGATGGCGGCCTATGTCCAGCCCAAGAGGCTGGCAGACGCCGAGCCGTGAGGAGCGCGTAGCGATTTGGGGCGCTCCCCGACCGCCCCGCCCATCGCTGATGTGGCCGTCTCTCTTTTGAAGGCCCGGCCCGTTCCTTTGGGGGCTTCCCGGCAGTCTTTCGGATTTCCGGGGCGGGACGGGCGGTCAAGGGTGGCCGAAGGCCATCGCGAAGCGACGCGACCGAAGGGAGCGCCCTTGAGGGACCGGCACGAACCGGAGAGACGATGGGACTGACGGGAAACCCCCAGCACGTCACTGACCACCGAGTCCTCGGATCCCGCCCCCACACCACCACCCCGCGCCTCCCCGCCCCCGCCCCATCGGCTTCCGCCGCACTCCCGACCCGCCACGCTCCGACCCCGCCGCACTCCCGACCCGCCGCACTCCCGACCCGCCCCGCTCCCGACCCCGCCGTGCTCCGACCCGCCACGCTCCCGACCCGCCGCGCTCCCGTCCCGACCCGTCCTGCCCCGACCCGACCCGGCCCGACCCGGCCCGGCGCGCCGCCAACCGGGTGGCTCCTTTCGACCGGCCGACTCCGCTGGGCAATTTGTCATACCGGGCGTGGCAGCATCGGCGGTCTCGGAGGTGATCCCATGTCATATCGGGGGCTTCGCGCTGCCTGCATCGCCGTAGCGCTCCTCGTCGCCGGACCGGTCCAGGGCGCCGGCGCCGAGCCCGGTCTGCCCGAAGGGGAAAACGTCGGCGTGCTGCTCACCCGCCTGCAGGGGCTCTATCAGAAGGCGGAGGAGGCCTCCGAGGCGTACAAGACCACGGAGGACGCCCTGGAGGCGGGCCGGCGGGAGGAGCGGTCGCGGGCCGCCGAGCTCGGCAGGGCCCGTACGGCCCTCGACTCCGAGCGGGCCCTCGCCGGGCGGCTCGCCCGCGAGCAGTACCAGGGCGGCCAGGGCCTGTCCCCCTACGCCCGGATGCTGCTGGCGGGGAACCCGCAGGCGGCCCTGGAGCAGCGTCGGCTGGCCGCCCGCGAGGGCGCCCGCCGGGCCGCGGCGCTGAGCCGTCTCGCGCGGGGCGAGAAGAAGGCCGACGCGCTCGCGGTACGGGCCCGCAAGGCCCTGGACACGCGGCAGACGCTGGCCGCTCGGCAGAAGGTCCAGAAGGAGGAGGTCGCCTCGCAGCTCAAGCAGGTCGAGCGGCTGCTGGCTTCGCTGACTCCGGAGCAACTGACGCGGCTCGGGGCGCGCGAGGCGGAGCAGACCGCGGCGGCGCAGCGGGAGCTGGTGACCTCCGGGGCCCTCCCCACCCGCACGGGCACCCCCACGGCCGCCGGTGGCGCGGCCCTCACGTACGCGGCGGCCCAGATCGGGAAGCCGTACGTCTGGGGCGCGGAGGGGCCCGGGTCCTTCGACTGCTCGGGCCTCACCTCACAGGCCTGGGCGCACGCCGGACGGAGCATTCCGCGGACCAGCCAGGAGCAGTGGGCGCAGCTGCCGAGGGTGCCGCTGGACCAGCTGCGGCCGGGGGACCTGGTGGTCTACTTCCCCAAGGCCACGCACGTGGGCCTGTACGTCGGTGACGGCAAGGTGATCCAGGCGCCGCGGCCGGGGGCCGTCGTGAAGGTCTCGCCGATCGCCGCGAACCCGCTGCTCGGGGCGGTGCGGCCGGACCCGGAGGGGAAGCCGCTGGCGGAGTTCACCCCGCCGCCGCTGCCCGAGGCCTCGGGGGCGGCGGCGGGGGACGACGCCGGTTACTCCGCCGAGGAGGCGCCCACGGCCGAGGCACCGGAGGCGGGGGCAGGAGCGGGGACGGAGGAGGCCACCTCGGCCAGGTAGTCCGCCGCGTCCTCGGGATCGTAGAAGTACGCGTCGAAGTCGGCCGGGTTGTCGAAGCCGTTAGCGAATCGATTCGCCACCGGCTGGAGCTGCCCGGCCGCGCCGATCAGGTTGAGCACGTGCTCCGGCGGCACGCCCAGCATCGCGTTCGTCCACTGGGTCACCGGCTTGCCCGTGGTGAACCAGTACTTGTCGAAGGTCGCCTTCATCCACGCCTCGTCGAACGGGTTGTCCCCGTGCATGAGGATCGAGGAGAGGTAGGAGGCCGCGCACTTGGACGCCGAGTTCGAGCCCTGGCCCGTGATCGGGTCGTTGGCGACGACCACGTCGGCCACGCCGAGGACGAGCCCGCCGCCGGGAAGGCGTCCGATCGGGTTGCGGACGACCGGCGCGTACCGGCCGGCGAGCGTGCCGCCCGCGTCCGTCAGCTCCACCTTCGTCGCCCGGGCGTACTCCCACGGCGTGTACTTCTCCATCAGCCCCAGCGTGAGCGCCAGGTGCTCCGCCGGGTCCTTGACGCCGTTGAAGACGTCCAGCGGACCGCCGGGGACGCCCTCCCAGAAGAGGATGTCCGCCCGCCCCGAGGTCGTCAGGGTCGGCATGACGAACAGCTCGCCGACGCCCGGGACGAGGTTGCAGCGGACCGCTTCCGTCTCGGGGTGCTCGGGGCGCGGGCCGAGCCCGTGGACGTAGGAGACGGCCAGCGCGCGCTGCGGGGCGTCGTAGGGGGAACGCGCCGCGTCCCGTCCGAACATCGACACCAGCTCGCCCTTGCCGGCGGCGATCAGCACCAGGTCGTAGGTGCGGGAGAAGTAGTCGAGGTCGGCGACGGACGCCCCGTGGATGACGAGCTGCCCGCCGCGCTGCGCGAAGGTGTCCAGCCAGCCGGACATCTTCACGCGCTGGTCCACGGACTGCGCGTAGCCCTTGAGCCGGCCGAGCCAGTCGATGGGCCGGCTGCCGTCGGGCGCGGCGACCGAGACGCCGAGGCCCTCGATCTTCGGGGCCTGCTGCTCCCAGAAGTTGATCCCGAGGTCGCGCTCGTGTTGGAGCGCGGTGTCGAACATGCACTGGGTGGACATGACCCGACCGGTGCGGATCTCGTCCGCGGTCCGGTTGGACATGAGGGTGACCTCGTACCCCTTCGCCTGGAGTCCGAGGGCGAGCTGGAGTCCGGACTGGCCGGCTCCGACGACAAGTATCCTGCGCATCTCTCAAGTCCTCTATTCGGGAGTGCTGTCGAGGGCGTGGCCCACCAGCGCCAGCAGGGATTCGATCACCGTCCGGCGCTCTCTCGCGTCCATGATCACCACGGGTACGTGGGGCGGGACGCTGAGCGCCTCGCGCACGTCCTCGGGCTCGTACGACTGCGAGCCCTCGAAGTGGTTGACGGCGACGGCGTACGGCAGCCCGGAGCTCTCGAAGTAGTCGAGGGCGGGGAAGCAGTCGCGCAGGCGGCGGGTGTCGGCCATGACGAGCCCGCCGATGGCGCCGCGCACCAGGTCGTCCCACATGAACCAGAACCGTTCCTGGCCCGGGGTCCCGTACACGTAGAGGACGAGGTCGTCGTCGAGGGTGACGCGGCCGAAGTCCATGGCGACGGTGGTGGTGTGCTTGTCCGGGGTGCCGGTCAGGTCGTCGGTCGGGACGCTGGCCTGGGTCATCACCGCCTCGGTGCGCAGCGGGGTGATCTCGGAGACGGAGGAGACGAAGGTGGTCTTGCCGACCCCGAAGCCACCCGCGACCAGCACCTTGACGGCGACGGGTGCGCGGGAGCGGTCGTACTGCCAGGGCTGGACCGGTTCGTCGTCCACCCCCGTTCTGTCAGAGACGGCGAAGACCACCGAGCACCCTTTCCAGCAGCGCGCGTTCGGGCCGGCCGGAGCCGTTGCCCGTTCCGTAGACACGGATCCTGCCCTGGTCGGCGAGGTCGCTGACCAGGACGCGGACCACACCGAGCGGCAGCTTCAGCAGCGCGGCGATCTCGGCGATCGTGCGCATGCGCCGGCAGACCTCGACGATGGCGGGCATCTCGGGCATGCGGTCGGGCTTCTGCGGCTCGGACGCCTTGGTGTCCAGGGCGGCGACGAACGTCTCGACGTTCAGGACCTGGGTGAACCGTGTCCGGCCGCCCGTCAGGGAGTACGGGCGGACGCGGGCGGGACGGCGGTCGGCTCCGCGTATCGGGAGTCGGTCGGCGGCCGGTCTCCTCACGGGGTGTTCTCCATCGACTGGCGCAGTTCACTGCGGACTTCGGGGGTCAGGACGTGTCCGGCGCGGCCGACGAACAGGGCCATGTGGTAGGCGACGACGCTCATGTCGCAGTCGGGCGTGGCGTGCACGCCCAGGAGTGAGCCGTCGCTGATGGCCATGACGAAGACCGAGCCGTTCTCCATCGCCACCATGGTCTGCTTGACGGCGCCGAACTCCATGAGGGCGGCCGCCCCCGTGGTGAGGCTGCCGAGCCCGGAGACGATGGTGGCGAGGTCGGCGGACGCTCCCCGTGGCCCCTTGGGCCTCGGCGTCGCCCGCGGTTCCTCCGCGCCGCCCGCTCCGGGGTCGGAGGACAGGAGCAGCAGCCCGTCCGAGGAGACGACGGCGACGGAGTTGACGCCGGGCACCTCCTCGACCAGGTCGGTCAGCAGCCACTGCAGGTTGCGGGCCTGGGTGCTCAGTCCGTACGTACTGGGCGCGGTCATGTGCGTGCCTCCTGTGCGCTGTCCCCCTGGTCGGTATTGCTCTGTCCCTGCCCCGGGCCCTGCTCCAGGTCCTGTGCGAACTCGGCGGCGACGACGCGCCGGCCGTCCTGGGCTCCCTGGTAGAAGCCCCCGAGCCGGCGCCGCAGTTCTTCGGCGTCGACCCGGCGCGGCGGCTGGGGCCGTACGTCCTCCCTGCGCGGGGCGGCGACGGTCCGCGGGGTGCGCTTCGGCAGGCCCTTGTCGGTGACGGGGCCGCCGCCGTCGGCGGGGTCGGCGGGGTGGCTGCCCTGGCGGGGGAGCCAGTCGGCCTCGGCAGGGGTGTGTGCGTGGTCCCCTGCGGGGGGCTCGGCAGTGAACGTCTGGTCGGCCGGGCCCCCTGCGGGGGGCTCGGCGGGGTTTGCCTCGGCGGGATCCGGCAGCGTGAAGTCGGCCGGGTCCGTGTCGTGGACGATGCGTGCGAGCAGCTGCTCCCCTGCGGGGGGCTCGGCGGTGACCACCTGGTCGGCCGGGGGCACGTCCGCGGGCGAGGCTTCGGCGGCCGGGGCGGCCGTGAAGACGTGGTCGGCCGGAGGGGCGTCCACGGCCGGGGCGGCGGTGAAGACCTGGTCCGCGGGCGGGGCGTCCACGGCCGGGGCAGCGGTGAAGACCTGGTCCGCGGGCGGGGCGTCCACGGCCGGGGCGGCGGTGAAGACCTGGTCGGCCGGAGGGGCGTCCACGGCCGGGGCGGCGGTGAACACCTCGTCCGGCGACGGAAGGCCGGCCTCCGGCGGGGCCGCCAGGGCCTCGGCCAGGGTGACCGGCGTGACCGGCTCGGCCGGGAGGACCGGCTCGGCGGCATCGGTGAGGTCCGGGGCCGCCGGGTCCGGCGCCGCAGGCTCCTGGCTCGGGTCGGCCGCGGCGGCCTCGGGCGCGGCGTGCGCACCGCGCCGACGGGTCGGGAGGGTGTTCTCGTTCGCCTCCGCTATCACGCCCGGCAGGTGCAGCGAGGGCGCGCCCGGGGTGGCCAGGGTGTGGACGGGCGAGGCCGGGGGGGTGGCGGGCAGCAGCGCCGCGGGGACGACCACCAGGGCCTCCGTGCCCCCGTGCCGCGCGCCGCGCAGCTCCGCGGTGACCCCGTGCCGGGCCGCGAGCCGCCCGGCCACGTACAGGCCGAGGCCCAGGCCGTGTTCCTCCTCGGGCTCCTCGTCGTACGCCTCGGGCGTGGACAGCCGGGCGTTCAGCGCCTCCAGGCGGTCTTCGGTGACGCCGATGCCCTCGTCGACGACGGAGAGCACCACGTCGCCGTTGTCGAGCGTCCAGCCCGACACCTTCACCTTGACGTCCGGCGGGGAGAACGTCGTGGCGTTCTCCAGCAGTTCGGCGAGCACGTGCGAGATGTCGTCGGCAGCGTGCCCGGCGACCTGCGTGTACGAGGGCAGCGCCGCGAGGTCGACGCGCTCGTAGCGCTCGATCTCGCTGACGGCGGCCCGCATCACGTCGACCAGCGCCACCGGCAGGCCCTGCCCGTGGCCGTGCTCCTGCCCGGCGAGGACCAGCAGGTTCTCGTTGTGGCGGCGCATCACGGTCGCCAGGTGGT
Source organism: Streptomyces erythrochromogenes (assembly GCF_036170895.1). NCBI lineage: Bacteria > Bacillati > Actinomycetota > Actinomycetes > Kitasatosporales > Streptomycetaceae > Streptomyces > Streptomyces erythrochromogenes. Next base: position 2,959,686 of record NZ_CP108036.1, read on the forward strand.
CCAGCTTGAAGAGGGTCGCGAGCCGGTCGGGGTCCTGTTCCCTGGACTCCAGCTCCTCGATGACGGCGAGCTGGCGTTCCACCAGGCCCAGCGTGCGCAGCGACAGCGAGACGGAGGTCGTCGACATGATGCGGCGGTGCTCCTCCAGCCCCGCGCGCAGCTTCGTCAGCTCCTCTTCGAGCACCTCCCGGCCGGAGGCGAGCGCCTCGTTGCGGCCGATGATGCGGCGCCGGTCGGCGTCGAGGCCGGCGATCCGGGTGTGCAGGGAGACCGTCTGGTCGCGTACGGCGTTCAGGTGCCGGACGACCTCGGCGAACTCGTCGTTGCGGCCGGTGAACCGCACCGGTTCCACCGAGCCCTCGGGCGTCGCCAGCCGCTCCGCGCCGCGCCGCAGGACCGACAGCGGGCGGGTCAGCGAGCGCGCGACGGCGGTGGCGAAGCCCACGGCGACGAGGAACAGCAGGCCGAGCAGGGCGACGAGGATCTCCAGCCGGGTCACGTCGTCGTCGCGCAGGGAGGCGAGGGCGGAGGCCCGTTCTCCGGCGAGGGTGGCCTCTACGGTGCGCATCCGGTCGATGCGCGAGGTGAGCGCGGTGCCGACGGCGGCGCCGTCGGTCTTGCGGTCGGGGGTGGTCAGGGTGGGCCGGTCGGTGAGCCGCTTGAGGTAGTCGTCGGCGGCCTTGACCTCGGGGCCGGTGACGGTGGCGGCGAGGGTCTGGCGTACGTCGGGCCGGGCGACCCGCGCGAAGTCGTCGAGGGCGGCCTGCTCCCGTACGCGCGAGCGCTGGGCGGCGGCGGTGAGTTCGTCGACCGTGGCCGAGCCGGGGGGCTGCTCGCCGCGGGGGACGGCCAGCGCGCCGAGCAGCAGTCCGCGGGTGGCCGAGGCCTGTTCCACGGCCTGGCCCAGGGGCGCCAGCGGGCGGGTGGTGGCGAGGGCGGCCTCGGCGCGCGGCGGGGTCAGCTCGGCGAGCCGGGTGCCCGGGGCGAGGAGTTCGCTGATGACGCCGGTGTAGGCCTGGTGGGCGGCGAGGGCGGTGCCCTTGCCGTCGATGGCTTCGGTGCGGACGGACGCGACGCGGGCGAGGGCCACGGCGAGGGGTTCGTCGACCTCGGCGGCGGCCTCGGCGATCTGCCGGTCGGTACGCAGGATGCGTTCCTGGAGGCCGCCCTTGGCGGCGCCGGGCCGGCCCTTGGCGGCGTACTCGACGACGGCGTCGCGCTCGTCGGCGAGGACGTGCGTGAGGGTGAGGATCTGGCCGGTCTGCTCCGCGAGGGTGACCAGCCGCTGTGAGTCGTTCAGCTCCCTCGCGGCGGTGACGACGGCGGGGGTGCCGGCCGCGAGGACGGTGAGTCCCGCGACGGCGACGCCGACGACCAGCCGGCTGCGCACGCGGACGCGGCGTCCTGCGGGGGCCGGGCCTTCGGCGGCGGTGCCGTTCTTCCGAGACCGCTTCTTCTGCACCGGTGCTCGCAATCCTGTACGTGTGCTTTTGCTCGTCTACTCGTGTGGCCGAGGTAACGGCCGGTCAACAAGTAAACGCCCCCTGCCCCCTCGTACCGCCTCAGACCTTTGCAGCGTGTTGGGGAGAGAGCCGCACATCGCCCACCCGGCCACTCGAACGAGTGAACATCACGGATGAGTTGGCGACCAACTCGGGCACCCGGCCCCAGAGCGGCTCCGTGGACAGGCGGTTGAAAGATCGATGCGGCCTTTGGCAGTATGCCCGCCCACATCGGCCCTCCCGGGCCGGGGCCTTGCCGGCCCGCCCCCGGGACGCCTCGCGTGCAGGGGCCGCCCACCTCTCCCCTCCTGGTCCGCACCGACCCCGTCCTCGGAGCCTCCGCCGGACAGAATGTCCGTATGCGCATCGACCTCGCCACCGCCCCCGGCAGTCAGGAACGCCCCAATGAGGACTGGGTGTCGGCGTCGGCGCCCGCTTCGGGAGGCGGAGTCCTCGTGGCCCTCGACGGGGTCACCCCGCCGGCGGGCGACGTCGGGTGCGTGCACGGAGTGCCGTGGTTCACGGCCCGGCTCGGCGGCCGATTGACCGAACTGTCCGGATCGCGGCGCGACATGCCGCTGGACCGGATCCTGGCCGAGGCCGTCCGCGCCACGGCCGAGACCCATCGCGACACCTGTGACCTTTCTCACGTCCGCACCCCGCAGGCGACGGTGGTCGTGGTCCGCTGGGACGAGGCGTACGTGGAGCACCTCGTGCTCTCGGACTCCGTACTCCTCCTCCAGGCGCCCGGGGGCGAGGTGACGGCCGTGCTCGACGACCGGCTGGACCGGGTGCCGCGCGAGGTGCTGCGCTCGGTGGCGGCTACGGACGCCCTGCGCAACGCCGAGGGCGGGTTCTTCACGGCGGCCGCGGATCCGGCGGTGGCGGCCCGGGCGGTCACGGGGCGCACCCCGCGGGGGCGGGTGCGGGCGGTGGCCGCGCTCACGGACGGGGCGAGCCGGTGGACGGACACGTTCGGGGAGGGCGACTGGGCCGAGTGCCTGGCGGTGCTGCGGAAGGAGGGTGCGGAGGGCCTGATCGGCCGGGTCCGCGCCGTCGAGTCCGACCCGGCCCGCCCGCCGGGCCGGTACAAGCGGCACGACGACGCGTCGGCGGTCTACGCGGAGCTCTGAAGTGCCGCCGGCGCAGCCCTGGGATGCCGCCGGCGCAGCCCTGGGCGGCGCCGACGGGCCCTGGGACGGCGTTACTCGGCGCCCGCGTTCAACTGGTGCAGCAGGCGGGCCAGTTCCGCCACCTCGCCGCGGTCCCAGCCGGCGAGCTTGCGCATGTACTGCTCGCGCCGCGCGCCCCGTACCCGCAGGAAGCGCTCGCGTCCCTCCTCGGTGAGCCCGACGAGGAAGGCCCGGCCGTCGGCGGGGTCCTGCTCGCGGGCGACCAGGCCCAGGACCTCCAGCGCCCGCAGCTGCCGGCTCATGGTGGCCTTGCCGACGCCGAAGTAGGCGGCGAGTTCGGTGGCCCGCTGCCGGCCGGCCGCTTCCAGTCGTACGAGGAGCCCGTACGCGGCGGGCTCCAGCTCGGGGTGGAGCTCGCGGGCCATCTCGCCGGAGGAGGCGCGGGCCCGCCGGAGGAAGACGGACAGCTCCCGCTCCAGGGCAAGGAACTCCTGGTCTTCACTCCCGTGCACGTCCCGCTCCTTCTTCGATGTGTGGCACCCCGGTGGGTGGGGGCCCAGTATTTCGCAGCGGGTGCGCGGACGGCCCGGGGCCCCGCCGCAGCGGGACCCCGGGCCGTCCGGGAGCAGTCCGGAGAGCGGTGCAGCCGTCAGGCGACGGCGGTGACCGGCACCTGTGCCCCGTCCAGGGCGAGCTCCAGCACCTGGCGGACATCGGTCACCGGGTGCACCTCCAGCCCCTCCAGCACCTCAGCCGGGACGTCGTCCAGATCGGCCTCGTTGCGCTTCGGGATGATCACGGTGGTCAGGCCCGCCCGGTGGGCGGCGAGCAGCTTCTGCTTGACCCCGCCGATCGGCAGGACCCGCCCGGTCAGCGAGACCTCGCCGGTCATGGCGACGTCCGTGCGCACCTGGCGCCCGGAGAGCAGCGAGGCGAGGGCGGTGGTCATGGTGATGCCCGCGCTCGGGCCGTCCTTGGGCACGGCGCCCGCCGGGAAGTGGATGTGCACGCCCCGGTCCTTCAGGTCGGCGACGGGGAGTTCCAGTTCGGCGCCGTGCGAGCGCAGGAAGCTCAGCGCGATCTGCGCCGACTCCTTCATCACGTCGCCGAGCTGGCCGGTGAGGGTCAGTCCGGCCGCGCCGGTTTCCGGGTCGGCCAGCGAGGCCTCCACGAACAGCACGTCGCCGCCCGCGCCGGTGACCGCGAGGCCGGTGGCCACGCCGGGGACGGCGGTGCGCCGTTCGGCCGGGTCCTGGGCGGACTCGGGCACGTGGTGCGGGCGTCCGATCAGGCTGCGCAGCTCGTCGGCCCCGATGCGGTACGGGAGCTCGCGCTCGCCCAGCTCGTGCTGGGCGGCGACCTTGCGCAGCAGGCGGGCGACGGCCCGCTCCAGGGTGCGTACGCCCGCCTCGCGGGTGTACTCCCCGGCCAGCTTGCGCAGGGCGTCCTCCTCCAGGACCACCTCGTCGGCGGCGAGCCCGGCGCGCTCCAGCTGGCGGGGCAGCAGGTGGTCGCGGGCGATGACGACCTTCTCGTCCTCGGTGTAGCCGTCGAGGCGGACGAGTTCCATGCGGTCGGCGAGGGCCTCCGGGATGGCCTCCAGCACGTTGGCGGTGGCCAGGAAGACGACATCGCTCAGGTCCAGCTCGACCTCCAGGTAGTGGTCCCGGAAGGTGTGGTTCTGGGCCGGGTCGAGGACCTCCAGGAGGGCGGCCGCGGGGTCGCCGCGGTAGTCGGAGCCGACCTTGTCGATCTCGTCGAGCAGGACCACGGGGTTCATGGATCCGGCTTCCTTGATGGCCCGGACGATGCGGCCGGGCAGGGCGCCGACGTAGGTCCTGCGGTGGCCGCGCACCTCGGCCTCGTCCCGTACGCCGCCGAGCGCGACGCGGACGAACTTGCGGCCCATGGCGTGGGCCACGCTCTCGCCGAGCGAGGTCTTGCCGACACCGGGCGGGCCCACGAGCGCGAGGACGGCGCCCCCTCGGCGGCCCCCGATGACGCCCATGCCGCGCTCGCTGCGGCGCTTGCGCACGGCCAGGTACTCGGTGATGCGGTCCTTCACGTCGCTCAGGCCCGCGTGTTCGGCGTCCAGTACCGCCCGGGCGCCCTGGATGTCGTACTGGTCCTCGGTGCGCTCGTTCCAGGGCAGTTCGAGGACGGTGTCGAGCCAGGTGCGGATCCAGGAGCCCTCGGGGCTCTGGTCGCTGGACCGCTCCAGCTTGTCGACTTCCTTGAGCGCGGCCTCCCGGACCTTCTCGGGGAGGTCGGCGGCCTCGACGCGGGCGCGGTAGTCGTCGGACTCCTCGCCGTCCTTCTCGCCGTTCAGCTCGCGCAGTTCCTTGCGTACGGCCTCCAGCTGGCGGCGGAGCAGGAACTCGCGCTGCTGCTTGTCGACGCCGTCCTGGACGTCCTTGGCGATGGACTCGGCCACGTCCTGTTCGGCGAGGTGGTCGCTGAGCGCCTTGACGGCGAGCTTGAGGCGGGCGACCGGGTCGGCCGTCTCCAGGAGTTCGACCTTCTGCTCGACCGTCAGGAACGGCGAGTACCCGGAGTTGTCGGCGAGGGCGGACACCCCTTCGATCTGCTGGACGCGGTCCACGACCTGCCAGGCCCCGCGCTTCTTGAGCCAGCTGGTGGCGAGGGCCTTGTACTCCTTGACGAGCTCGGCGACGGCGCCCGGCAGCGGGTCGGGGACGGTCTCGTCCACGGTCTCGCCCTCGACCCAGAGCGCCGCTCCGGGCCCGGTGGTTCCGGCGCCGATACGGACGCGGCCGAGGCCGCGGATGAGTGCGCCGGGGTCGCCGCCGGAGAGGCGGCCGACCTGCTCGACGGTTCCGAGCACACCGGTCGCGGCGTACTTGCCGTCGATCCGCGGCACGAGCAGTACCCGGGGCTTGCCTCCCCCGGCTGCCGCCGGGAGCTGTGCCCGGCCCGCCGCGGCCTGGGCCGCCTCGACGGCTCCGCGCACCTCGGCGTCGGACAGGTCCAGCGGGACGACCATTCCGGGCAGCACGACCTCGTCGTCGAGCGGCAGCACGGGCAGGGTGAGCGTTACGGACGTCGAAGCCATGATCTTCCCTCCGGCAGTGAAGTTGAGCTATGCGGACTCAATGCATCTGCGCCCCTTGAATGTTCCCCAACCCCCGTTCGCCGGGGGCGAACGCAGTTCGGGGACACAGCCGGATGTCAGTGGGCGCTGCCAGGAGCCGCCCCCGCCACACGGGCGAGGTGCAGCTGTTCAGCCGTTCAGGGGGGAGATGCGGACGTCGCCCGAGGTGGTCTTCGCCGAGAGCCGGGAGGTGGCCGAGGCGTCGTCGGGGAGGGTGACGTCGCGGGCGCCGGAGGTGGTGGAGACCGAGAGGCGGTAGGGGGCCTCGGGCACCTTCAGGCTGACGTCGCCGGAGGTGGTCTCGGCGAGCACCGAGGAGGGGGCCTTCGCGAAGTCCAGGCGCGTGTCGCCCGAGTCCGAGTGCACCGACGCGCTCGGGCCGGACAGGCCGGTGGCTGTGATCTCGCCCGAACTGGTGCTGATCTTCAGGGGTCCGGCGACGGCCTCGGCCCGGACGTCGCCGGAGTCGGCCTCCACCTCGGCGGCCGCGACGCCCGTCACGGTGATGTCGCCGCTGTCGCTCTCCAGCGTGACCTTCGCGGAGGCGGGGACCTCCAGGCGGTAGTCGATGGAGCAGCTCGCGGAGCACCCGTCGGTGAAGGTGAGCACGCCCCCGCTGACCTGCTGGCCGGGCGTGGGGGCGGTGTCGCCGCGGTAGTGGACGGTACGGCGGACCGTGACGCCGGGACCGGTGCCCGGGGTGACTTCGATCGACCCGGCCCGGGTGCCGGTCACCTCGACGGCGGTGACCGCCTCGGTGACCGTCGTGTCGGCGCGAGCCGTCCTGCGCGGGCCGTCGACGAAGGAGCAACCGGCCAGGACGAGGCCGGCCGCGAGGGCGACGGCCGCGGCGCGGGCGGCCCGGGCCGCCGTGGTGTGGGAAGTCATGCACCGATCCTCCGGGGCCGGCGCCGCGCGGCCGATGGTGCCGGTACCCGGATCGGATGTCGGGCTATCCCCCGGGCCCCGCACCGGTGGGCGTCGTCAGCGGCCCGGGCCGGTGACGACCGGGCGCTGGGGCGAGGGCAGGCCCCATTCGCTCCAGGAGCCGTCGTACACCGCCAGGTCCCGGTAGCCGACGAGGTCGGCGCCGAGGGCCAGTACGCAGGCGGTCACCCCGGAGCCGCAGCTGAAGCGGAGGCGTTCGCGGCCGCCCGCGGCCGCCTCGAAGGCCGCGCGGAGTTCCCCGGCCGGGCGCATCAGGCCGTCGGGGCGCTGGAGTTCGCCGAACGGGAGGCTGGCCGCGCCCGGCATGTGGCCGCCGCGCAGGCCAGGACGGGGTTCGGGTGCGGTGCCCTCGAAGCGGTCGCGGGTACGCGCGTCCAGGACGGCCGCGGCCGGGTCGGCCAGGGCCGCTGCGACGGCCTCGGCGTCGATCAGCAGTCCTGGGCGGGGCCGGGCGGTGAAGGAGCCGCGCGGGCCCCCGTACTCGGGGCCGGCGGCCTCGACGGGCAGGCCGGCGGCCGTCCAGGCGGGCAGTCCCCCGTCGAGGACGGCGGCCCGGTCGAAGCCCATGGCGCGCAGCATCCACCAGGCGCGGGCGCTGGAGTAGACGCCGGCGCCGTCGTAGACGACGACGGTGTCGGTGTCGTGGAGGCCCAGGGCGCGGAGCGCCTCGGTGAGGGCGGCGGGGCCGGGCATGGTGTGCGGGGCGGGGGCGGCGTGGTCGGAGAGGGCTCCGTCGAGATCGAAGGGGCGGGCGCCCGGGATGCGCCGGCCGGCGGCGCGGTGGGCGCCGACGGAGGCGTCGAAGACGACCAGTCCGGGGTCGCCCAGCCGGTCGGCGAGCCAGTCGGCCCCGACCAGCGGTCCGGGGTTCGCGGGCCCGGGCTCGCGGGGCGCGGGGTTGTCGGACGTGGGCATACGGCAGCACCTCCTGAGGGCTCGGCGGGCCCCGCCCGCGGGGGCGGTGCGGCCCGCCGGCTGTGCGACGCGGTCGCCCCCATCCTCCGGCGCGGCCCCGCCGGGCCCGCATCCGCCCCCGTCCCGCCCCCCGCCCTGGCCCTGGCCCGGCACCATCGGCAAGGCACCCGCTAGGGGGTGTCGCAGCCGCCCGGGCGGGCGTAGACGGCGACCCGGGCGCCCCGTACTTCGGTGACCGAGCAGAGGTCGAAGCGGCCGGCCAGCACCTCCCGCTTGGCCCCCTCGCGCGGGTACGGGTCCAGCGGCTGCCCCGGCGGGTCCTGCAGGGCGATCACCCGGGGCGAGGCGAGCAGGGCCGCGCGGATCCGCTCCGGGGACAGCTCGGTGCCCTGGAGGCTGTGCGAGGCGGCCGGCCCGTCGGCGAGGGCGACGTCGCGCAGGCCTGCGCGGACGTCCGGCGAGGACAGCAGCCACTCGCGCCTGCGGGAGGGCATGAACACCACCGCGTCCCCCGGGCGGGCCCGCTCCCGCACCGCGGCGGCCACCGCGAGGACGTCGTCCTTGCGGCTCTCCGGGGTGCGCAGCCACGCCGACCAGATGCCGAACGGTACGAGGAGGGCGCCCGCCAGCACCCACGGCCACCATCCGCGGGCGGCGGCCAGCCGTGCGCCGGCCAGCAGGGCGGGCCCGGCCAGCGCGTAGAGCACGTACCGGTCGACGTACCAGGGGTTGAGCAGGGAGACCGCCATGAGCAGTCCGGGCGGCAACAGGACGAGGGGCAGCGCCACCCGTACGAGGTCCTTCGGGGCGCCCCGGGCGAGCAGGAGGGAGGCTGCGCCCACCACGGCGTACGCGGCCCAGTCCTGCCAGCTCGGCCGGCCCAGCCAGCCGAGCTGCTGGTGGGCCTGGCGCACGCCGACCGCGGCGAGCGGCAGCAGCAGGACGACGACGGTCGCGGCGCTCCAGCGCCAGCCGCGCGCGCCGCGGGCGGTGAAGGCGTGGGCGAGCAGTGCCAGCGCGGCGAACTCGTGCAGCCAGCAGCCGATCAGCAGCACGACGGTGTAGGCGATCCACCGCTCGCGGAGCATCAGGTACGTCGCCCACACCACGGCGGCCGCGACCAGCGCGTACGAGCGGCCTTCCTGGGCGTACATCTGGACGGGCGGCAGTACGGCGTACGCGCAGCCGGAGATCAGCGCGGCCCGCTCCCCGACGAGCCGGTGCGCGACGGCGGCCACGCCCGCGGCGGCGAGGGCGGTGGCCGCGACGGAGGGCAGCCGCAGCGCCCACAGGCCGCCGTCCCAGGCCTGGAACACGCCGTGCATGAGGGCGTAGTACAGGCCGTGCACGGCGTCGACCCGGCCGAGGAGCTCCAGGATCGCGCCGGGGGTGCGGTGCGCCACCTGCCAGGTGACGGACTCGTCGCGCCACATGCTGCCGCCGCGCTCCAGGCCCCACAGGCCCAGGACCGCGGCGATCAGCGGCGGCAGCAGGCGCCATGGCGCGATGCGTCTGATGGCGGCCTCCTGAAGCTGTCGGATCGGGGGTGCGGACTCCATACTCGGGGGTGGACCCGAGTGGCTGCGGAGGTGGGTGTGCGCGCGTTCCGGGCAGTGGCGGCGGTACTTCTGGGTGCGGTGGTCCTGGCGGGGTGCGGACCGTCCGGTTCCGGGGGCGCCGACGACGCGCCGCCGAAGGGCTCCGCGGGGCCGGGCACGAGTGCGAGTACGAGCGCTGGCGCGAGCACGGGCCCCGCCGCGAGCCCGAGCCCCAGCCGGAGCCCGGGCGCGAGCACGAGTGCGGTGCCCGCCCCCGGCGAGACCCTGGTCCGGGTCACCCGCAGCGGGGGCTTCGCGGGCGAGACCCACACCGTCATCGTGAAGGGCGACGGCTCGTGGTCCCGGCTGGACGCGAAGGCGGAGCCGGAGGGCACGGGGAAGCTGTCGGAACAGGAGCTGGCGGCCCTGCGCACGGCTCTCCGGGAGGCGGACTTCGCCCGTCAGCCCCGGATCGCTACGGGCGGTCCGAAGATCTACGACGGGTTCTTCTACGCCTTCGTGCACGGCGGGTACGAGGTCGCGGGCGAGCAGGGTTCCCTGCCGCCGGCCCTGGTGAAGGTGGCGGACGCGCTGCCGCCGTTCACGCAGGGCTGAGGTCCCGCAGCAGCCGGTCCAGGAACCCGCGCAGCCGGGCCGGCATGTCCACGCTCGCGGGCGCCAGCACCCACTGGATCTGGAGGCCGTCCATGACGGCGAGGATCTCCCGGCCGGCGGCCTCGCAGTCGGTGCCCGGGCGCAGTTCCCCGCGGGCGACGCCCGCCTGAAGCAGTTCCACGGTGTGGTCGAGCACCCGGGCGTAGCGCTGCCTGAAGTACGCGTGTGCGGGGTGGCCGGGGTTGGCAGCCTCGCCGACGAGGGTGTGGAACATGCGGACGAGGCCGGGCCGGCGCTCGTTGTCCTCGGCGAGGGCGACGACGGTGGCGAAGTGGGCGGCGACCGATTCCGGCGGCTCGGCGAACAGCCGCTCCACGTCGTGCTGCTCGCTCTGGGCCAGGACCGACAGCAGCAGGTCCTCCTTGCTGCGGAAGTGGTGCAGCAGCCCGCCCTGGGTGATCCCGCAGGCGGCGGCGATCCGGGCCAGCGAGGAGGCGTGGAAGCCCCACAGCGCGAAGTGCTCGACCGCGGTGTCGAGGATCTTCTGCCGTCGGGCGTCGCCGACGGCGTAGGTCCCCCGCGCCGAGCCCTTCGCGGCCGTTCTCGGCCTGTCCTGTGCCATGCGGACACCCTAAGCACGGTCCACCCCGGGCCATCCAGACCTTGTGACCTGCGCCACTCGCGAAAACCTAGCAGTCACATGGTTTTCGGCTCTACGTTGACCCTGCCGATCCGCCGCCGATCCGCCGCCGGTCACGCCGTCCAGGAGCCGTCATGAACGCCAGCCCCGACAGACCCGAGTACCAGGACGCCTCGCTGCCCGTCGCCCGGCGCGTGGAGGACCTGCTTTCCCGCATGACCCTGGAGGAGAAGGCCGGCCAGCTCTTCCACTCGATGCTGATGATGAACGCGGACGGCACCCCGGTCACCGAGACCGACGGCTCGATGCTCCCCCTCACCACGCCCGAGCTGGTCGAGGACCGCTTCGTCACCCACTTCAACCTGCTCGGCTCCCACGGGGCCCGCGAGATGGCCCGGTGGCAGAACGCCGTCCAGGAGATGGCCGCCGGCACCCGCCTGGGCATCCCCGTCACCCTGTCCACCGACCCGCGCCACACCTTCACCGACAACCCCGGCGCCTCCTTCAACGCCGGCGCCTTCTCCGCCTGGCCGGAGGCCCTCGGGCTGGCCGCCATCGGCGACCCCGAGCTCGTCCACCGGTTCGCCGACACCGTCCGCCGCGAGTACCTCGCCGTCGGCTTCCGCGTTGCCCTGCACCCACAGATCGACCTGGCCAGCGAGCCCCGCTGGGCCCGCCAGTCCGGCACCTTCGGCTCCGACGCCCGCCTGACCGCCGAGCTCGTACGCGCCTACGTACGCGGGCTGCAGGGCCCGGCGCTCGGGCCCGGCTCGGTCTCCGCGATGGTCAAGCACTTCCCCGGCGGCGGCCCCCAGAAGGACGGCGAGGACCCGCACTTCGCGCACGGCAAGGAGCAGGTCTATCCGGGCGGCATGCGCGAACACCATCTGGAGCCCTTCAAGGCGGCGATAGCCGCCGGATGCGCGCAGATGATGCCGTACTACGGCCAGCCGGTCGGCACCGACTGGGAGGAGGTCGGCTTCGGCTTCAACAAGGGCGTGGTCACCGGCCTGCTCCGGGAGGAGCTCGGCTTCGACGGCATCGTGTGCACCGACTGGGGCCTGCTCAACGACGCCACGATCTTCGGGCAGAAGCACCCGGCCCGCGCGTGGGGCCTGGAGCACCTGAGCCCGGCCGAACGGGCGGCCCGCGCCCTGGAGGCCGGCTGCGACCAGTTCGGCGGCGAGCAGTGCCCCGAGGTCGTCGTGGAGCTGGTCCGCTCGGGCCGCGTCCCGCAGTCCCGGATCGACGCGTCCGTGCGCCGCCTGCTGCGCGAGAAGTTCACGCTCGGCCTGTTCGAGGACCCGTACGTGGACCCCGACGCGGCCGAGGAGACCGTCGGCCGGGCCGACTTCACCGCGCTCGGCGCCGCCGCCCAGCGGCGCTCCCTGACCGTCCTCACCAACCCCCGGGGCCTGCTCCCGCTCGCCGCCCGGCCGAAGCTGTACGTGCGGGGCGTGGACGCGGCCGTGGCCGCCGCGTACGGCGAGGTCGTCGCCGACCCGGCCGCCGCCGACCTGGCCGTACTGCGGCTGCGGACCCCGTACGAGCCGCGGGAGAACCTCTTCGAGTCCTACTTCCACTCCGGCTCCCTGGCCTTCCCCGAGCCGGAGCTGGGCGCGATCCTGGCCCTCCTGGACCGCGTCCCCACCCTGGTCTGCATCAACCTGGAGCGGGCGGCCGTCGTCCCGGAGATCGCCGAACGCGCGGCGGCACTGGTCGCCGACTACGGAGCGTCCGACTCCGCGCTACTCGACGTGGCCTTCGGCCGGGCCGCCGCCGAGGGACGCCTGCCCTTCGAGCTCCCGCGTTCGATGGCGGCGGTCGCGGCATCCCGCCCCGATGTGCCGAACGACACTCACGACCCGGTCTTCCCCCACGGCCACGGACTGGCCTTGTAGGCCCCCTCCAAAAGGGATCCGACGAGGCCGAAGCCGGTGGGGCACCTGACCGCCCCACCCGCCGGGTGCCGGTCCCGTGGGGGGTCCGGCACCCGGTACAACCCATTCCATTTACTCAGGTCCAGCGCATATGCCGTGTCCGAACCCCACGTAGCCGCAGGCCGGAGCCTCCTCTACGCTGCACCCCATTCAGCGGGATCTTCAGGGGCGGACATGGAACAGACACACACCACCCACACCGGCGCCGCGGCAACACCCGGCGCCCAGCGGCGTGTGCTCGTCGTCGAGGACGACCGCACCATCGCGGAGGCCATCGCGGCCCGGCTGCGCGCCGAGGGCTTCCAGGTACAGACGGCCACCGACGGTCCCGCGGCCGTCGCCGCGGCGGAGAGCTGGCTGCCCGAGCTGCTGGTCCTCGACGTCATGCTGCCCGGCTTCGACGGGCTGGAGGTCTGCCGCCGGGTCCAGGCACAGCGCCCGGTCCCGGTGCTGATGCTCACCGCCCGGGACGACGAGACCGACATGCTGGTCGGGCTGGGCGTCGGCGCCGACGACTACATGACGAAGCCGTTCTCCATGCGCGAGCTGGCCGCGCGCGTCCACGTCCTGCTGCGGCGGGTGGAGCGGGCCACGATCGCCGCCCACACCCCGCGCGGCGCCACCCTGCGCCTGGGCGACCTGGAGATCGACCACGCGCAGCGCCGGGTCCGGGTGCAGACCGAGGACGTCCACCTGACCCCGACCGAGTTCGACCTGCTGGTGTGCCTGGCCGGGACACCGCGGGCCGTGCTCTCCCGGGAGCAGCTGCTGGCGGAGGTCTGGGACTGGGCCGACGCGTCCGGGACCCGTACGGTCGACAGCCACATCAAGGCCCTGCGGCGGAAGATCGGCGCCGAGCGGATCCGTACGGTCCACGGCGTCGGGTACGCCCTGGAGACGCCGGCCCAGCCGTGAACGGCCGGGCGGAGGGGCCACGCCAGCGCCAGCGGCCCACCGGAGGGCTGCGGCCCTTCTCGCCGTTCTCGATCAAGACCAAGCTCGGCACGCTGGTGGTCGTCTCGGTCTTCATCACGACCGGCCTGCTGCTGGTGGCCCTGCGCACCGACACCGAGCTGCGGTTCATCACCGTCTTCTCGGTGATCGCCTCGATGCTGATCACCCAGTTCGTGGCGCACAGCCTGACGGCGCCGCTGGACGACATGACGACGGTGGCCCGGGCGATATCCCACGGCGATTTCACGCGGCGGGTGCGGGGCGCCGGACGCCGCGACGAGCTGGGCGACCTGGCCTCCACGATCAACCTGATGGCGGACGACCTGGAGGCCGTGGACCGGCACCGCAAGGAACTCGTCGCCAACGTCTCGCACGAGCTGCGCACACCGATCGCCGCGCTGCGGGCGGTGCTGGAGAACGTCGTCGACGGGGTCTCGGCCGCCGACCCGGAGACCATGCGCACCATGCTGAAGCAGACCGAGCGCCTCGGCCGGCTCGTGGAGACCCTGCTGGACCTGTCCCGGGTGGACAACGGGGTCGTGCCGCTGAAGGCCCGCCGCTTCGAGGTCTGGCCGTACCTGTCCGGGGTGCTGAAGGAGTCGGGGCTGGCGGCCTCCGGCCGGCCGGGGCTGCTCTCCGGCTCCGGCGGACACACCCGCAACGACGTCCACCTGCACCTGGACGTCTTCCCGCCCGACCTGTGCGCGTACGCCGACGCCGAGCGGCTGCACCAGGTGGTGGCCAACCTGATCGACAACGCGGTCAAGCACAGCCCGCCGCACGGGCGGGTCACGGTCCGCGCCCGGGCCGGCGAGACGCCCGGGGACCTGGTGCTGGAGGTCCGGGACGAGGGCCCCGGCATCCCGGAGGCCGAGCGCCACCGGGTCTTCGAGCGGTTCAACCGGGGCAGCGCCCGGGGCGGCGACGGCGGCACCGGACTGGGCCTGGCGATCGCCCGCTGGGCCGTGGAGCTGCACGGCGGCCGGATCGGGGTGGCCGAATCGTCACGTGGCTGCCGCATCCTCGTCACGCTTCCGGGCAGCTCGTAGGTCCCGTGTTGACGTAGGGTTCGACTGGGAAGGACATGATCTCGGCCACACGTACCCGGGGTCCGTCAGGGGTGCGAAGCCAAGGGGGCCGCAACCTCGGTGCCCCCTACCCGAACCAGGCTGGTTTCCCGCCATTCCACGTCATGAAACCCGCCGTTCGATGTGACCTGCACGACGTAAGTCCCGCCCGGCCTGCATGCAGCGGTCCAGGAGGCGTAGCCTTTATTCCCGCTGTCCATACCTTGTGAAGCGGAAGAGGGCGGTTGCCGCCGTGTCGCCACAGTCCCCCAGTAACTCGAGCACCACGACCGAAGCAGCAGAGGGCGGGAAGAACCCTGCCTCAGGCTTCGGCGCGAATGAGTGGCTCGTCGACGAGATCTATCAGCAGTACCTCCAGGACCCGCAGTCGGTCGACCGCGCCTGGTGGGACTTCTTCGCCGACTACAAGCCGGGGGGCGCTGCCGCTCCGGTGACGTCGGCCGGTCCCGATAAGTCCACGCCGACGGACGGCGCCTCCGCACAGGCCGCCACCGCCGTCGCCAGGACCCCGCAGGTCGCCGACGCCGCCACGGGGGCGGCGGACGCCGCGCCCGCGCACACCGCGACGCCGACTCCTCCGCCTGTGTCAGCTCCTGCCCCTGCTCCTGCCATCCCCTCTGGTGCCCCTGCTGTGACTGTCACCTCCCAGGCCCCGGCCGCCGCACCGGCCGCGCCCGCTCCCGCCTCCGTAGCCCCGCAGAAGGCCGCGCCCGCCACCGAGGCCCCCGCGGGCCCCGAGCTGGTGACGCTCCGCGGCCCGGCGGCTGCCGTGGCCAAGAACATGAACGCCTCCCTCGACGTCCCGACGGCCACGTCCGTCCGCGCCGTCCCGGTGAAGCTGCTGTTCGACAACCGCATCGTCATCAACAACCACCTGAAGCGGGCCCGGGGCGGGAAGATCTCCTTCACGCACCTCATCGGCTACGCCATGGTCCAGGCCATCAAGGCCATGCCGTCGATGAACTACTCCTTCGCGGAGAAGGACGGCAAGCCGACCCTGGTCAAGCCCGACCACGTGAACTTCGGCCTCGCCATCGACCTGGTGAAGCCCAACGGCGACCGCCAGCTCGTCGTCGCCGGCATCAAGAAGGCCGAGACCCTCAACTTCTTCGAGTTCTGGCAGGCCTACGAGGACATCGTCCGCCGCGCCCGCGTCGGCAAGCTGACGATGGACGACTTCACCGGCGTGACGTGCTCCCTGACCAACCCCGGCGGCCTGGGCACCGTCCACTCCGTGCCCCGCCTGATGCCCGGACAGTCGGTCATCATGGGCGTCGGCTCCATGGACTACCCCGCCGAGTTCCAGGGCACCTCGCAGGACACCCTGAACAAGCTGGGCATCTCCAAGGTCATGACCCTGACCTCGACCTACGACCACCGGGTCATCCAGGGTGCGGCCTCCGGCGAGTTCCTGCGCATCGTCGCGAACCTGCTCCTCGGCGAGAACGGCTTCTACGACTCCGTCTTCGAGTCGCTGCGCATCCCGTACGAGCCGGTCCGCTGGAACCGCGACATCGACGCCTCGCACGACGACGACGTCACGAAGGCCGCCCGCGTCTTCGAGCTGATCCACTCCTACCGGGTCCGCGGCCACGTCATGGCCGACACCGACCCGCTCGAGTACAAGCAGCGCAAGCACCCCGACCTCGACATCACCGAGCACGGCCTCACCCTGTGGGACCTGGAGCGCGAGTTCGCCGTCGGCGGCTTCTCCGGCAAGTCCATGATGAAGCTGCGCGACATCCTCGGCGTCCTGCGCGACTCGTACTGCCGCACCACCGGCGTCGAGTTCATGCACATCCAGGACCCGAAGCAGCGCCGCTGGATCCAGGACCGCATCGAGCGCCCGCACACCAAGCCGGAGCGCGAGGAGCAGCTGCGCATCCTGCGCCGCCTGAACGCGGCGGAGGCCTTCGAGACCTTCCTGCAGACGAAGTACGTCGGCCAGAAGCGCTTCTCCCTGGAGGGCGGCGAGTCCGTCATCCCGCTGCTCGACGCCGTCATCGACTCGGCCGCCGAGGCCCGCCTCGAAGAGGTCGTCATCGGCATGGCCCACCGCGGCCGCCTGAACGTGCTCGCGAACATCGTCGGCAAGTCGTACGCGCAGATCTTCCGCGAGTTCGAGGGCAACCTCGACCCGAAGTCCATGCACGGCTCCGGCGACGTCAAGTACCACCTGGGCGCCGAGGGCACCTTCACCGGCCTCGACGGCGAGCAGATCAAGGTCTCGCTCGTCGCGAACCCCTCCCACCTAGAGGCGGTCGACCCGGTCCTGGAGGGTGTCGCCCGCGCCAAGCAGGACGTCATCAACAAGGGCGGCACGGACTTCACGGTCCTCCCGCTCGCGCTCCACGGCGACGCGGCCTTCGCCGGCCAGGGCGTCGTCGCCGAGACGCTGAACATGTCGCAGCTGCGCGGCTACCGCACCGGCGGCACCGTGCACGTGGTCATCAACAACCAGGTCGGCTTCACCGCCGCCCCGGAGTCCTCGCGTTCCTCGATGTACGCGACCGACGTGGCCCGCATGATCGAGGCGCCGATCTTCCACGTGAACGGCGACGACCCGGAGGCCGTCGTCCGCGTCGCGCGGCTCGCCTTCGAGTTCCGCCAGGCGTTCAACAAGGACGTGGTCATCGACCTCATCTGCTACCGCCGCCGCGGCCACAACGAGTCCGACAACCCGGCCTTCACCCAGCCGCTGATGTATGACCTGATCGACAAGAAGCGCTCGGTGCGCAAGCTCTACACCGAGTCCCTCATCGGTCGTGGCGACATCACCCTGGAAGAGGCCGAGCAGGCGCTCCAGGACTTCCAGGGCCAGCTGGAGAAGGTCTTCGCGGAGGTCCGCGAGGCCGCCACGGCCCCGGCCGTCGGCGCCCCGGTCGCGCCCGCGCAGACCGCGCAGGAATTCCCGGTCAAGGTCAACACCGCGATCTCCCAGGACGTCGTCAAGCGGATCGCCGAGTCCCAGGTCACCATCCCCGAGGGCGTCACCGTCCACCCGCGCCTGCTGCCGCAGCTGCAGCGCCGCGCGGCGATGATCGACGAGGGCACCATCGACTGGGGCATGGGCGAGACCCTCGCCTTCGGCTCGCTGCTCATGGAGGGCACCCCGGTCCGGCTGTCCGGCCAGGACTCCCGCCGCGGCACCTTCGGCCAGCGCCACGCGGTCCTCATCGACCGGGAGACGGGCGAGGACTACACCCCGCTCCTCTACCTGTCCGAGGACCAGGCCCGCTACAACGTCTACGACTCGCTGCTCTCCGAGTACGCGGCCATGGGCTTCGAGTACGGCTACTCGCTGGCCCGTCCGGACGCGCTGGTCCTGTGGGAGGCCCAGTTCGGTGACTTCGTCAACGGCGCGCAGACCGTCGTCGACGAGTTCATCTCCTCGGCCGAGCAGAAGTGGGGCCAGACCTCCGGCGTCACCCTGCTCCTCCCGCACGGCTACGAGGGCCAGGGCCCGGACCACTCGTCCGCGCGCCCCGAGCGCTTCCTGCAGATGTGCGCGCAGGACAACATGACGGTGGCCATGCCCACCCTCCCGTCCAACTACTTCCACCTCCTGCGCTGGCAGGTCCACAACCCGCACCACAAGCCGCTCATCGTCTTCACCCCGAAGTCGATGCTGCGTCTGAAGGCCGCGGCGTCGAAGGCGGAGGAGTTCACGAGCGGTTCGTTCCGTCCGGTCATCGGTGACACCACCGTGGACGCGAACGCCGTCCGCAAGGTCGTCTTCTGCGCCGGCAAGGTCTACTACGACCTGGAGGCCGAGCGCGAGAAGCGCGGCATCACGGACACCGCGATCATCCGCATCGAGCGCCTGTACCCGCTCCCGGGTGCCGAGCTCCAGGCCGAGATCGCCAAGTTCCCGAACGCGGCGAAGTACATCTGGGCGCAGGAGGAGCCGGCGAACCAGGGTGCGTGGCCGTTCATCGCGCTGAACCTGATCGACCACCTCGACCTGGCGGTCGGTGCGGACGTCCCGGCGGGCGAGCGCCTGCGGCGCATCTCGCGCCCGCACGGCTCGTCCCCGGCGGTGGGCTCCGCGAAGCGCCACCAGGCGGAGCAGCAGCTCCTCCTGAACGAGGTCTTCGAGGCGTAACCCCGGCAGCACCAGGAAGGCCCGGCCCCCAAGGGGGCCGGGCCTTCCGGCTTCCCCCGGCACCCGGGGCCTTCACCCCCGCGGCCCCGGCCTGCCGGCCGGTGGCCGCCCACCCACCCCCGGGGCGCGGCGGGGTCGGAGCGCGGCTGGGCCGATGGCGGCGAGCCAGGAAGTACGGCGCGGTACCGGGACGGTGTCCGTACGAGGCGGCATCAGAGCTGTCTTGGGGGTTTCCCGTCAGTCCCATCGTCTCTCCGGTTCGCGCCGACCCCTCAAGGGCGCTCCTTCGTCGCGTCGCTGCGCGATGGCCTACGGCCACCCTTGACCGCCCGTCCCGCCCCGGACATACGAGGACAGCCGGGAACCCCCCAAAGGAACGGGCCGGGCCTTTCTTTTCAGGGACGGCCACATCAGCGATGCGCGGGGCGGTCGGCGAAGCGCGTCTAATCGCTACGCGCTCCTGTCGTGAAGCGTCCGCAGGCCCCTGTGGCTGGACATAGGCCGCCATCGATCGCTACGCGCTTCTCCGAGACCGCGTCCGCCCCTCGTTCGGGGCTGGGAGGAGCACGGAAAAGGATTCGTCCGCATACGGCGGCTTCTCTACGCTGACTCGCAGCGGGAGTGCGCGTATTTCCGCAGGTTGCGACGCCGTGGCAGAGCGGCCCATTGCGATCGACGTGGCGGAGGTCCCTTCCACGACCCAAGCCAGGTGCCCGCCCTCAGTCAGCAGCTCCTCGAACGCGCCCGCGTCGGATGGGAACGCTTCGCTTCCTCCTTCGAGGAATCATCGGATGACTGACCGGTACGAATACCTGCCTCATCACCTGCTGCGCCGCCGTGTGCGCGATATCGCGTCCGGGGTCGAGGGCGAGCTCATGGCCGTGATCAACGAGGACGTCTCGCACTCCGTCCATCCCCACTGGGTGGAGCTGGCCTACATCCGGGGCCCGTCCGGCCGCGAATTCTCCACAGCAGTCGCCAACATCGAGTCAGCCGAACTCCACCCGGGGCAAAACACCTGACCAGCCCCAGGCGGTCTGCGGACGCGGGCAGGGAGAAGCGCGTAGCGATCGATGGCGGCTTATGCCCAGCCCAAGAGACCTGCGGACGCCTTCCGGCAGGAGCGCGTAGCGATGTGGGGCGCACCGGGCTCCGCCCGGGCAGCGCTGATCGCCCCGATGGTGTCTTGATCCCCCGGCCCGTCCCTTTGGGGGCTTCCCGGCAGTCTTTCGGATTTCCGGGGCGGGACGGGCGGTCAAGGGTGGAGCGCAGCGACATCGCGTAGCGACGCGACCGAAGGGAGCGCCCTTGAGGGACCGGCACGACACGGAGAGACGATGGGACTGCCGGGAAACCCCCAGCACATCACTGACTGCCGGGTACGCAGATCGGCCTCGCCGAAGCCGTTGTGCTGCGAGGCGGCACGCCCGTACGGAGTTCGCCTGCTCCGTACGCCGTCCGGCAGGCCGTCGTCTCGCGCCCCACTCCCGAGGGGGCGGGTGGGCAGCCGCCGGCCCGGGGCGCGGGGGCCGCGGGGGTGAAGGCGCCGAGTGCGCGTGGGCTCGTACACCCCGCTCCCCCGCGCCCGTCGCGCCCACCCCCCGCCTACGGCTGGGGTTCGAAGTCCCAGTACGGGCGGGCTCGTTGCTTCGCCGAGACCGTGTGGACGTGTTGGGCGCCCAGGGTGCGGGTCAGGCCCTTGATGCCCGCGTCCTCGTGTTTGCCCGCCTCCGTGTCCTCGCGTACGGACCGCAGGTCCGCGGCCAGGGCGATCTGGGCGCTCAGCGTCATCGGGTGGTCGGGGCCCAGGACCCGTTCCGCGGTCCGCAGGGTTTCCCGGCTGAGGTCCAGGGCGTCCTCCAGCCGCCCGGTGATGTTGCGGTGTCCGGTGGCGTTGAGGGCGCAGCCCAGCGTCCAGGGGTGCCGGCTGCCGAGCGCGCCCCGCATGCCCACCAGCGCCTGCTCGGCGAGGGAGAGGCCCTCGGCGCGTTCGCCCTGTGCGCGCAGGACCAGGCCGAGGTTGCCGACGGTGCCGATGCTGTACGGGTGGGCGAGGCCGAGCTGCGACTGGTAGCCGCGGACGACGTCTTCGGAGATGCGGCGGGCCTCGCCGATGTCGCCGTACTCCCTGAGGTAGGTGGCGTAGTCGGAGGCGACCATCAGGGTCCACGGGTAGTCCACGCCGAAGACGCGCGTCGCGCGTTCCCAGACGGTGCGCAGGCGCAGGCCCGCGCCGGGGATGTCGCCGGAGCGGCGCAGGCACAGGCCGAGGTTGTGCTCGGCGCGCAGGGTCTGGGGGTGGCCGAGTCCCAGCACCTGGGTGTTGAGCTTGACGCCCTGTTCCTGCCGGGTCTGGGCCTCCCTGTAGCGGCCCATGAGCCGCAGTCCCATGGCGCAGGCGATGCCGGAGGCGAGGGTGGAGATGTGCAGGGGCATCAGGACGCGTTCGCGGCGGCGCAGGGTGTCCAGGTCGAGGTCGTAGGCGTCCTGGTAGCGGCCGAGGAGGCGGTAGGTCGCGGCGAGGTTGTTCTGTGCGTCGAGGGTGATGGAGTCGTCCTCGCCGAGCAGTTCGCGGTAGGTGGCCAGGCAGTGCTCGAAGATCTCGCGGGCTGGTTCGAACTTGGCGATGCACAGCAGGACGCCGCCGTAGGCGCTGGTGGCGCGCAGGCTCTCCAGGTCCTGGTCGCCGCGTTCCCCGGTGAGCCGGTCGGCGACGGCCCTGGTGAGGATCTCGGCGCGGCGGAACAGGCCGAGGTTGCGCAGGGAGTTCCCGTACTGGTAGCTGAGCTCCCGGACCTTGGGGTGGTCATCGCCGAGCCGGGCGCGCCAGATCTGGTCGGTCTCCTCGCAGAGCCGCAGGCAGGTGCGGTATTCGCCGGCGAGGATCAGGTAGCGCAGGCAGTGGAGCAGGAAGTTCTGGATCCGCGGGTTGCTGCTGGTGATGACTCCTGAGGGGGTGAGGTGGGGGACGAGTTCGGCGTAGCGGGGCCAGAGCCGGGAGTCGGAGGGCCGGCCGGGGTCGGCTGCGGCGAGGACCTGGCGGACGGCCCGGGCGAGGGGTTCGGCCTCTTCCTCGGAGAGGTTCTCGCGGACGATGCCGTGGACCATGCGGTGCAGTTGTACGGTCTCCAGTCCGCCGCCGCCCTCCTCCACGGGGAGGTCGGAGTACTCCAGCCGTACGACGGAGAACTGGACGAGCTTGTTGAGGGCGCCGTTCCACCGGATCTGGTCGTTGATGAGGCCGGCGAGCTGTTCGGGCACGTCGTCGGCGGGGAATTCGCGCAGGAGGCGCAGCGGGACGGGACCGGGGGCGAAGAACACGAACAGCCGCAGCAGGGCAAGGGCGTCGGGGAAGTTCTCCCGGACGTTGTTGAGGAGTATGGCGAGGGCCGTGGGGAAGGGCAGCGGGTAGTCGTCGGAGACGGCGACGGCCTCGCGGGAGTCCATCCGGCGCTGGAGCAGGGCGAGGTAGTCGCCGACGGGCAGCGGGGAGTCGGCGAGCCAGCCGGCGGTCTGGTCGAGGGCGAGCGGGTAGTCCTCCAGGGCCTCGGCGAGCTGGTCGGCCTCGTCGGCGGTGAGGCGCAGGGCGCGGCGGCGGATGAAGGTGATCGACTCGGGGCGGGCGTAGAGGGGGACCTCGACGAGGCTGGTGTGCCGGGCGGCCCATTCGCGGTTGCGGGAGGTGATGATGACGTCGCCGGCGCCGCCGGAGGGCAGCAGGTCGATCAGGTCGTCGGGGTTGTCGCAGCCGTCGAAGACCATCAGCCAGCGGCTGTACGGGGTTCCGCGGCGCAGCGCTTCGAGGACTGCCCTGATCTGCTCGCCGTAGCTGCCGGCGCCGCGCGGGAGGCCGAGGGCGGGAGCGAGGTCGGCGAGGCGTTCGCGGAGGGTGGGGCGGTCCTCGGCGGGGACCCACCACACGACGTCGTACTCGGAGGCGAATCGGTAGGCGTACTCGGTGGCGACCTGTGTCTTGCCGACGCCGGAGAGGCCGAGGAGGGTGACGGTGGACGCGCCGGGCGGGGCTTCGGCGAGGGCCTGGCGCAGGGTGCCGATGACGTCGTTGCGGCCGGTGAAGCGGGGGTTGCGGCGGGGGACGCGGCCCCAGATCTCGGGCGGGTCGTTGGGGAAGCGGGGGCCGCGGCGGCCGGTTTCGGTGCCGATGCGGTCGGTGGGCAGTTCGAGGCGACGCAGGACGCGGTATTCGGCCTCGTACGCGTCGAGGCCCCACAGGTCGGTCTTCTCCAGTACGGCGACGGCGCTGGGCAGGGGTGCGTCGGTGAGGCAGACGGCGGCGAACCGGTCCGGGTGGTCGTCGGTGACGGCGCGCAGGGCGGTGTTCCACTCGTCGTCGGTGTGGGTGCCGGCGGAGAAGTAGCGTTCGCTGAGGACGAGGAGGACGCGGCTGCCGGAGCGGGCGAGGTCGTCGAGGGCCTGGGTGAGGCCGGGGCTGCTCTGCGGGTCCCAGCGCTGGAGGGCGACGCGGTGGCCGTGTTCTTCCAGGCGGTGGGCGATCCACACGGCCCAGGGACGGTTGAAGCCCGCGAAGCTGATGACGAAGCGCTGCGGCCGCTGGGGCTGGGGTGGCTGCTGGGGCTGTTGCGCCGATTCGCGGTCCTGCCGGCTACCGGTGGTCATGCGGCCGTCTCCCTGGGCTGCGGGCAGTGGACGGGACTGAAAAGGTACCGCAGCGGACGGTCCGTCAGACCTGTGCGAACGGGGCGAGTTCGGGGTGTGCCTCGCACCAGGCGCGGCGCTCGCGGTCGACCGCGCGACGGGCCGCGGTGTGCTGGTCACCGGGGGGCGGGAGCTCGTCCATGGCCCGTTCGGCGGAGGCCATCGCGTCGGTGAACTCCCGGCCCGCGGAGGTGAGTCGGTCGTGTGCGCGCAGGGCGGGCAGGACGGCGGCGACCTGGGCGCGGATCCGGGCGTGCTGGGCCCAGGCGCCGCGTGCTCCGTAGAGGGCGGCGCGCTGCCAGTACCCGGCCAGGGCCAGGTGGGCGTAGGCGCCGTGCAGGAGTCCCTCCAGGGGGCGGGGGTCGCTGCGCCAGGGGGCCCAGTGGCGGGGCGCGGCGTCGGCGGTGTGCAGGGTCAGGACGTCGGCGAGGGCGGTCAGTTTGCCGTGCTGGACCTCGTGGACGAGGGTCGCGGCGAGGGCGGGCGGGGCCTGCGCGCGGGCGAGTACGGAGCCGGCGGCCGCGGGGAGGGTGGCGCCGCTGGAGCGGGACCCGCCGGCCAGCGGTACGAGGGAGCGCAGCAGTTGTACGGTCTCCTCCGCGCGGACGGTGTCGTAGCGCTGGAGGAGGGTGAGGGCGCCGGACCACTGGGTGTCCCACCGTTTGTGGCCCTTGGGGGTGAGGCGGCGGGCGGGGCGCAGGGGTGCGGGCTGTGCGGGGCCGGGTGCCCGGTAGGGGTCGAGGTCGTCGAGGGCGGTGCGGCCTCCGGGGAGCGCGTGCAGGGGCAGTGTGGCGGGGTCTTCGGGGTCCCAGGAGCGTTCGGTGAGGACGAGCGGGCCGGGGCGGTCCGGGCGCAGCAGGCCGAGCGTGGGCAGGACGAGGCGGCCGTGCACGGGCCGCAGGGTGTGGGTGAAGGGGATCCGGGCGCGCAGGGCGGCGGCCGCGGCGAGGGCGCCGAGGTGGGCGAGGTCGGGCGGCGGGCCGAAGGGGGCGTGCAGCCGGCGCAGGGTTTCCTCGGCCCAGACGCCGGTGGCGGGGTAGTGCAGTACGTCGCGTACGGCGGCCGGGTCGTGGCGTTCGGCCTCCTCCAGCAGGGCCCAGTGGTCGGCGGTCTGGCCGGAGCTGCCGCAGGGGGCGGCGTCGAGTACGGCGCGGAGCAGGACCAGGCGCTTGGAGCGGCGTACGTCGCGGACCAGGCGGGTGCCGTCCGGGGAGGGCTCGGTGGAGGCGAGGGCGCGCAGGGTGCGGGAGGACACGGTGAAGGCGGCGAGGGCGGCGGTCATGAGGCGGCCGCCGGGGGGTGGGCGGCGGCGGCGTGCTGTACGGCGGTGGCGATGTGCCGGATCAGGACCTGGAGGTCGGCGCAGTAGACGGACGGCTGCCGGAAGCCCTCGCCGGCGCGGTAGCGGTGCGGGTAGTGGCCGCCGCCGCACACCTCGACGAGTTCGCAGGCGCGGCATCCGGCGGCGAGCGCGTCCCGCCCGAGCTGTCGGGCGGCGAAGCCGGGGTGTTCGAGGAGCTGGTCGAAGCTGTGGGTGTCGAGGGCCATGCCGGTGGCTGCGGCCCCCTCGTACGCGGATTTCAGCGAATCGGCCTGTTCGATGGAGCCGTCGGTCTCGATGACGGCGGTGGCGGCGGGCGCGAGCCCGAGGGTCTCGGTGGTGGCGGGCAGGCCGAGCAGCAGGGCGATGATCTCCTCGAAGAGGCGGATGCGGGTGCGTCGTGCTCCGTCGTGCCACCAGCGCTCGAAGACGGCGAGGAGCCAGTCGGCGTACGGGGTCCCGCCGGGGCGGCGGGCGGGGCCGGGGGGCGGCGGGGCGCTCCAGTTGGCGAGCGGGAGCAGCAGGCCGACGGTGGGCGGGGCGAAGGCGAGCAGGGACTCGTAGGTCTCGACCGGGTCCTGGTCGAGGTCGATGACGCAGAGCACGCCGGCGTAGCTGTCGGGGTGGCGTGCGAGCAGGCGCAGGCCGCGTGCGGCGGCGCCGAAGCCGGGGTGTCCGGCGTGGTCGACGCGGCGGGTGTTGTGCGCGGGCAGTCCTCCGTCGAGGCTGACGCCGACGCGGATCCCGGCGGCGGCCAGGGCGCTGAGGCGGCCGCGGGTGATCAGGGTGCCGTTGGTCTGGACGGTGGCGGTGATCCGGGTGCGGGGGGTGGTGGCGGCGAGGGCGGCGCGTACGGCCTCCACGGGCGCGGCCAGTACGGCGGGGGCGGTGAGGAGGGGTTCGCCGCCGTGCAGGACGAGGTCGACGCGGGGCAGGTCGTGGGCGGCGGCGTGCTCGGCGATCCGCTGCGCGGCTCGGGCGGTGGTGGCGGGGGCCATGGCGACGGGCTGGTCGCGCCAGCCCTGGTCGGCCATCTCGTAGACGTAGCAGTAGGTGCAGGCGAGGTTGCAGCGGCTGCGGGTCTTGAGGACGAACTGCCGGATGGGATGGGGCGGGTGTCCTGCGGCCCGCGCGGCGGCGACGTCGAGCCGGGTGTAGGGCCAGGGGGCGTTGCGGGCGTGCCGGCTCGCGTGCCGGGCGGAGCCCGGGTCCCGGGCGGGATCCGGCTGCGGCGTGGGGCCCGGTCCCGCGACGGGACCCGCGTGCGGCGCGCGCGCCTCGTGGGGCTCGACGCCCGCGTGTGGCGCGGGGCCCGCCGGCCCGGCCGGGCCGGGGGCGACGGGCGCGGGCAGCGCGGAGCCGCTCGTGATCGCTCGCCGCATCGCCGCGCTCCCTCCCCGCCCCACCGCCGGGGGCGCCCCGGCGGACGGTCCATCCCTGCCCTTCCGCCGGTCCCGGCTAACGGCGGAAAGTGGTCAACCCGTCCGCTCCCGCGGGGGCAGCAGCTTGAGGGCCGGCCCTCGAACTCCTGCGAACCGGGATCCGGGCACGGTGCCCATCCGCTCCCGCGGGGGCAGCAGCTTGAGGGCCAGCCCTCGAACTCCTACAGACCGGGATCCGGGCACGGCGCCCCTCCGCTCCCGCGGGGGCAGCAGCTTGAGGGCCAGCCCTCGAACTCCTACAGACCGGGATCCGGGCACGGCGCCCCTCCGCTCCCGCGGGGGCAGCAGCTTGAGGGCCAGCCCTCGAACTCCTACAGACCGGGATCCGGGCCCGGTGCGGGCCGGTCGCGGTGCCGCGGAGGGGTGTCTCCTCGGCTCGCGCCAGGCGGGCACTTCTCGGTTGTGCGGGGTGGTTGCGCGCTCGTCCTGCGGGGACACCCCTCCCCGTCCCCGCTCCAGCAGTACGAGCCCGGTTCCGAAAGCACCGGAGCGCCGGCGTGGGGTGGGGACACGGCGGAGTGTCCCCGCAGGACGAGCGCGCAACCCCGGCCGCCTCGCCGCGACACACCCGCACGCGCCGAGCCGAGGAGACACTCCGGCGGGGCACCGCCCCACCCCATCCATCCCGCCCCACGGATACCATCCACCCCGGCAGGAGCCGAGCGGCCGAAGCCGCCCCGCGAGAACCGCCACCCCGGCGGGAGCCGAAGGTCAGGCCGCGCTGGAGTCGAAGGCGTTGAGGATTTCGGCCGGGTGGGTCACGCGTTCGACCAGGCCTTCGATCACCTCGGCCAGCACGGGATGGTCGATCCCGCGCAGCGCGGCCAGGTCGAGCCCGGAGAGGTCCGGCAGTCGCCCCGGGCATCCCGGGGCGGAGGCCGGCGCCATGTCCTGACGTTTCGTCACCATGTGCCGCCGCTCCCCATGTCGCGTCGCATTCCGGACGGTTCCCTGCCTTTTCCCCCGGGCCGGTCGGCGGAAACAGCGGCCCGTGCCCGCGGCCGGGTGGTCACTGCCCCGCCTCCAGGGCCCGTACGCGCGCACGGAGCCCCTCGGAGCGCCCGTCGGGGTCGGTGCCGATCCGCTTCCAGAGCTGGAGCGCCGAGCGGTACTCCTCCAGGGCGGCCCTGGGCCGTGCGAGCCGCTCCAGCACCTCCCCGCGGGATTCCTGCACGCGCGCGGCCAGGCGCAGCGCGGTGTCCTCGCGCCCCGCCCGGCCGTCGTGTTCCTCGCGGCCCTCATGGTCGTCGCGGCCCTCGCGGTCGGCCTCAAGGGCGGCCCGCCAGGCCAGCCGGTAGGACTCGGCCGCCCGGTCGAGGCGGTCCGCGGCCCGCGTGTGGCCGTGGATCTCCTGCTGCACGTCGCCGTGGTCCCGCCAGGCGCGGGCCCGTTCCATCGGGCCGCGGCCGTTGCGGACGGCCAGTTCCAGCAGGTACTCCGCCTCCCGCAGGTCGACCGCGTCCCTCTCGTAGGCGTGCCGCAGCCGCAGCCCGGTGGCCAGCCGCATCAGCCGGTGCGCGGCTCCGGGGTCGGACTGCGGGACCGCCGCCCGGCTCTCGCGCAGCACGCGGACGGCCGCCCCGGTGAACCGGCGGCCGCCGACGCTGCGGGCCCGGTCCAGGAGTACGTCCCCCCACTCGGGCAGGAGTTCCCGGAAGGCCTCCCCGTCGCGGGGTACGAGCCTGCGGGCGCGGCCGTACGCCTCGGCCGCGTCCTCCAGGGCCGCCGGGTCGGCGTCGCGCGCGTGCCGCTCGCGGTGCACCCGGGCCAGGCACAGCAGGGCGGCCACCCGCAGCTCCGGGTCCCCGCCGGTCTCCTCCAGGGCGGCGGCCAGCTGCGCGGCGGCCTCCTCCAGCCGGGCGGGCAGGTGGCGCAGTGCGTCGGCCAGTTCCACGCGCACCTGCGCGGCCCCCGTCCCGGCGCGGCCGGTCCCGGCCGGCGGGGCGGCCAGGACCGCGGTCAGGCGGGCCGCCGCCTCCTCGGCCAGGGCGGTGCGCTCGGCCGGGTCGGGGGTGCGGGGCAGGAGGGCCAGCAGGACCCGGCCGAGGGCCAGGTGCAGCTCGGGAGACGGACCGGGATGCGGCTCCGGGTTCGTCTCGGGGGGCGCCTGCGGGTCCGGGCCGGGGTCACCGCCGGGAACGGGGCCCGCCAGGGGTTCGAGGGCCGCGCGGGCCGCGCGCAGCGCGCCCGAGTCCTCGCGCAGCCCGCCGAGCCGGATCAGGGTCTCGGCCCGCCGTACCGCGCAGTCCCGCCGCAGCTCGGGGTCGGCCGAGGCGGCCGCGGCCGCGAACTCTCGGTCCGCCGCCGCGAGGAGTTCGGGGTCCGGGCCGGCGGCGAGCGCCCGCTCGTACAGCACCCGCCCGCGCACCGCGCACGCCGCGGCGGTCCGCAGCCCGGTCACGGCCCGCTCCGCCTCGGCGAGGAGTGCGAGGTCCCGTTCGGCCGCCCACAGCCGCAGCAGCGCCCCCGCCAGTTCCGTCTCGGCCTCCTCCGGCGGGTCCGCGGGTCCGGCCGGGGCCGTCACCGCCCGCCGCAGGACCGCCACGGCCTCGTGCAGGGCCCGTGCGCCCGTGTCGCCGTCGGCGTCCGCGTCCGCGAGCCGGTCCCGGGCGGCGCGCACCGCCCCCGCCCGTGCGATCAGGGGGGCCGCCGCGGGTTCCCGTACCGGCCGCCCGTCCTGCGGCATGCCGGGCAGGTAGCGGCGTACGACTTTGGCCGAAACCTGTGCGAAGGCCTGCGGGAGCCGCCCCTCGGGGGCCCCTTCCCCGTCGTCCGGCCCGGGGGCCGCCACCGCCGGCCCCACGCCGGTCAGCTGGGCGACCGCGAGCGCGGGGAAGTTGCGTACGCCCGCCCCGAAGTGTGCCCGTACGTACTCCGAGCAGTGCTTGAGGACCAGCGCTGCCTCGTCCCGTCCCAGTGGCCCCAGCAGGACGTCCTGCACCCCGGGCACGAACTCGTACCAGTGCCCCGGGCCCGGGCCGCTGCGCCTCAGCAGCCCGCTGAGCAGCACTTCCGCCAGGTCCGACGGCTCGGAGTCCGGCAGCATCGTGCGCTGCACCAGCCGCATCACGGGCAGCGTCAGCGGGGCCGCCGACAGGTACACGGCCAGCTGTACGGCGCGGGGCGCGGCCGAGGAGCGGAACCGTGCCACGAGTTCCCGCGGCGGGCGGACGGCGGGCGGTGGGGGGACTGGCGCGGCCGGGTGGCCGGCCCGTACGCGGCCCACCTCGGCGGCGACCGGCCCGGTGCCGAGGCCGGCGACGAGCCGGGCCCACGCCCCGAGGGCGGTCGGGCTGGGCGGCAGCACCGGCACGGCGATCCCGCCCGTGGGCCGCCCGGGCGGCGCCGGCCGGTCCGGCCGGAACCGCAGCTTCTGCCCGGCGCCCTCCAGCCGGGCGAGGGTGCCCCGCTCGGTCGGCAGCCAGCTGCGCCCCCACAGTCGCTGCGGCAGGGGCTGGACCACCATGCAGGGGGTGCATTCGGCCCAGCGGTACAGCAGCCGCTGCGCCGCCCCCTCGCGCCACAGCGGGCCGGCGCAGTCGGAGACCACCATGGTCAGGGCGCGGCCGGTCGGGTCCCGCAGCTGGTCCCCGGAGCGCAGTGCGGAACCGGGGCCGGGGCCGCGTCCGAGCGCTGCCGTGCCGTCCGGGCGGCGGTGCAGGTAGTGCACCTGGACGTCCCGGAAGGCCCCCAACCGCTCGCAGACGGTGCGCAGTTCCTCGAACATGTCCTGCCAGACGGCCATCGAGGGCGAGGCGTCCATCACGAGCCGTACGGTCGCCTCGCGCCGGTTCTCCGGGCGGAGCACGGGGATGAGCAGCCCGAGGGCGCGGGCGCTGGCGTCGGCGGTGGCGCCCTCGTCGATCACCAGCCGGGTGGGCGGGGCGGGCGGGCGGTGCCGCTGGAGGGCGCGCAGGGCCCGCTGGACGTCGAGGATGCGGGGCAGGGCGGCGGCCCCGGGCACGCGTACGGGCACTCCGTACTCCTCGGGCGACTCCTCGGGCGTCCCGCCCTCGGCCTCTGCGGCGGGGTGCGCCCCGGGGGCGTAGAGCCGCACCGGGTCCTCGGTGTCCGCCTCCGCGCGTACGGGCTCCACGGGTTCCGCGGCGGGATCCTCGGGCTCGGCTTCCGGGCCGGCCCCCGGGGCTGCCGGCAGGGCGGGTCCGGGGCCGCGGATGTGCCCGGCGAGCCAGAGGGCGTCGGCGAGTTCCTCGGCGGACGGGTCGAGCCCGGCGGCCCGCAGCAGGGCGGCCAGTTCACGGACACCGGGCTCGGCGGGCGGCGCCGCGGCGGCGGCGCAGGAGGGTTCGACGGCGCAGGGGGGTTCGGCGGGTTCGGCGGGCTCGGACACGGCCGGTCACCTCGGGCGGTCGAGGCGCTGGATGAGGAGGTCAGCGAGGTCCTCCCGGGTCGCCGGGGAGGCGTAGTGGGTGAGGTAGACGGCGTTGAGGAGCTGGTCGGCGGCGACCAGCTCGGACTGGGAGCGGCCCAGGAACTCGCGGATCAGGTCGCCGCCGAGCCGGGCGGCCTCCTCGCCGAGGTGGGCGCGGACCATGGTGGCCAGCCGCTTCTCGCCGGGCTGCCCGAGTTTGAGCTGGATGCAGCGCCGCAGCAGGGCGGCGGGGAAGTCCCGCTCGCCGTTGCTGGTCAGGATGATGAAGGGGAAGGCCCGGCAGCGGACCCGGCCGCCCCGCACGGTCGCCTTCGTCCCGTCGTCGGTGAGGACCTCGACCTCGGGCTGGGCGTCGGCGACGCGCTCCAGCTCGGGGAGGGCGAACTCCCCTTCCTCCAGGACGTTCAGGAGGTCGTTGGGGAGGTCTATGTCGCTCTTGTCGAGCTCGTCGACGAGGAGCACGCGGGGTCGTGCGGTGGGCAGCAGGGCGGTGCCCAGGGGACCGAGCCGGATGTACTTCCCGATGCCGGGGACGGCGCCGGGCAGCGTGCCCGGGGCCCCGCCGTCCGCCCCCGCGCCGCCGGCCGCGAGCTGCACGTCCTGGAGCCGGGCGAGGGCGTCGTAGCGGTAGAGCCCGTCCTGGAGCACGGTCCGCGAGACCACCGGCCAGCGCAGCACCCGTCCCAGCTTCAGCTCGTGGGCGACGGAGTGCGCGAGGGTGGACTTCCCGGTTCCGGGGAGGCCGGTGACGAGCAGCGGCCGCCGAAGGTACAGCGCCGCGTTGATCGCCTCCAGTTCCTCGGGCTCCGGCCGGTGCAGTTCGGCGGCCTGCCGGTGGGCTCCGAGCCGGCGGGCGACGTTGCCCTCGGCGGCCGCGGCCGCGGGGCCCGGCTCCACGACGGGCCCGCCGTCGAAGTCCCTCCAGGGCGGCGGGTCGGGCAGGGCGTCGATGCCGTCGTGGGGCTCGCCGACGCCGCGGTAGATGAGCCAGTCGTCGTTCATGGTGCGTGTTCCCTCCCTCGAATCCGCCGGGCCGGGCGCCGTCACAGGTCGCCGTGGAGCGGCTCGACGTCCGGCAGCGGCCGTGCCGGGTCCTCCCACACCAGCCCCGCCCCTGCCGCCCAGTAGGCGTCGGGGTCCGCCCCGTACGCCCGTCCCCGCAACGTCTGGAACCGCAGCGGCAGCACCTCCGCCCGCCCCGCGTCGGCCAGTTCCTCCCGCAGCCCGCGGTGGAACGGCGCGCACGACACCCCGGGGTCCGGTGGCGGCCTGCGGGTCACGGCCACCCCGTAGCCGGCGTCCCGTACCGCGTGCAGGGACCCCAGTGTGGGCTCCTGGTCGGCGGCCCGGCAGTGCACCGGGACGGTGGTGTCGGGCAGGCCCGACAGCCATGTGGCGGAGGGGGCGCGCGGGCGGCCGCCCGCGCAGTCGGCCCGTTCGTCCTGGAGCGGTCCCGCCTGTACCCGGGCCCACCGGGCGGCGGCCCGGCTGCCCTCGTGGTCCGCCGGGTGGGTGTCCGGAGCGTGGTCGGCCGGGCCGGCCGGGTGGCTGCCCGGAGCGTGGCCGTCAGTGCCGCCGGGGTGGCGCAGCACCACCGGCCGCTGCACGCCCAGCGGTACGCCGCCGGCCACCACCCAGTCCTCGACCGCGAGCCCGAACAGTTCGGGGGCCACGGCCACTTCGAGCAGGGCCGCCGCCACGTGGGTGTCGCACCGCCGGAAGGCTTCGGCGAGCGGGGCCCGCAACCGCTCCGGCAGGTCCGCCACGGTGGCCCGTACGCCCGAGTCCACGGGGGTCAGCCGCCCGGGGTGGGCCGGGCCCGCCAGCACGGAGACCCGCCAGTCGTAGAGGTGCTCCCAGCCGTGCGCCCACACCTCCAGCAGGACGGAGGCCCCGGGCGGCAGTCCGCCGGCCCGCCGGGCCGGGCCGCCCGCGGTCCGGCCGGCCGGGGCCCGGCGGCGGCGCTCCCGCTCGGCGAGGCCCCGCTCGTGGCGCTCGCCGAGTTCGCGCCGCAGCGGCCGCCAGAGCCTCTCGGCCGTGGCCCGTACCCAGTCCCACAGTTCCTCGTCGGCGCCCGGTGTCGGGGGCTCGCGGTAGTCGGCCACGCTGACGTCGGTGGCGTAGCGGAGCATGGCCGCGGCCTCGCCGGTCCCGCCCGGCGGGTCGTGGAGCAGGCCCAGGCCGTCGCGCCAGCTCAGCGGGGCCGGCGGCTGCGGGTCCGGTTCCTCGCCGCGGACGGCCTCGACCAGGGCGCGTACGGCCTCGGAGGAGCTCGGCGGGGGCAGTTCGGCCAGGAGTCCGCACAGGGTGGTGCGTTCTCCGGGGGTGAGCCGGCCCCGCCCGCCGTACGGGTCGCGCTCCTGCGGGGGGAGTTCGCCGTGCACGTCGGTCCAGGTGCGGCGGTTGTCGAGGTCGCTGAGGTGCTGGTCGTAGTGGTACAGGTCGTGGGCCTGCATGATCCGGCGGTAGAGCCCGACCTGCCCGCGCGCGGCCATCGGGAGGGTGCGCAGCTGTACGACGGAGACGGCGAGTCCGCCGCCGCCCGTCTGGCGGCGGGCCTTGACGACGCCGACGACCTCGCCGCGGGCCAGGTCCACGACGGGCCCGCCGGACATGCCGGGGTCGATCTCGTCGTCGTCGGCGAGCCGGATGGCGGCGCCGTTCCCGGCGGTGCCGCGCAGCCGGGTGGTGCGGCCGGTGATCTCGGGGGTGCCGAGGTCCTCGGTGCAGCCGAAGTAGGCGACCTCGTCGAAGCGCGGCCGGGAGCGGTCGGTGAGCCAGACGCAGGCGTGGGAGACGGGGGCCAGGACCCGGACCAGGGCCAGGTCGGGGAGGTCCCACAGGGCGTGCCGGCCGGGCCGCCGTTCCTCCAGGCGCTCGGGCAGTACGCACTCCACGCGCCCGGTGACGGTCCCGGTGACGGCGCCGGGCGCGCCGGGTCCGCCGGGGCGCGGTCTGCCGGAGTGGAAGGTGATGCCGACCTCGCGGCCTGTCAGACGCACGGCGGCACCCCCTTCGCCGACCACGTGCGCGCACGTCAGGACCCAGCCGGGGGCGATGAAGAAACCGCTCCCCCACGTGGGACCGGTCCGATGGCTGCCGGGGTTGTCATACCCGCCCGGCGGGGCGTGGACGCGTACCGTCGCCGCTTGGACGAGGGGTTCGAGGAGCTCGAAGGCGCGCGCCGTCCCGGTCGTGCGCCCGTCGGTCATCCACGCCCCCCGCCCGCTCGTCGGACGTCCAGGCTAGCGTCGGCGGTACCGGGCACGGGAGGTCTCCCGGGCGCCGCGGATTATCCTGGCGGGAAACATTCCCTGCACATCCACATCACGGCACGGAGCCCGACTTGTACTTCACCGATCGCGGCATCGAGGAGCTGGAGAAGCGGCGCGGCGAGGAGGAGGTCACCTTCGAGTGGCTCGCCGAGCAGCTGCGCACCTTCGTCGACCTGAACCCGGACTTCGAGGTCCCGGTGGAGCGCCTGGCCACCTGGCTGGCCCGGCTGGACGACGAGGACGACGAGGACGAGTAGTCGGGTTGGTCGCGCCCTTCGACGGGGCGGTCCGGTTTTGGCCGAATCGGGGACGCCCGAATCGGGGACGCCCGGACGGGCGCCGACCGCCGGGACGCCGAAGCGACTTGTGTCCGGTACGCCGGAGGGGCCCGTCCGCTGCTGCGGACGGGCCCCTCTGCGTGGAGGGCAAGGCTCAGGCGGCCTTGGTCTCCCAGAAGATGCGGTCGATCTCGGCGATGAGGTCGAGGGCCTTCTGGCCGGTCGCCGGGTCGTTCGACGCCTTGGCGGCCGAGAGGGCCTTCAGGGTGTCGTTGACCAGGGTGTGCAGCTGCGGGTACTTCTCGAAGTGCGGCGGCTTGAAGTAGTCGCTCCACAGCACCGAGACGTGGTGCTTGGCGAGCTCGGCGCGCTGCTCCTTGATGGTGATGGCGCGCGCGCGGAAATCGGCGTCGTCGTTGGCCTGGTACTTCTCCTGCACGGCCTTGACGGACTCGGCCTCGATGCGGGCCTGGGCAGGGTCGTACACGCCGCACGGCAGGTCGCAGTGGGCGGAGACCTTCGCCTTGGGGGCGAAGAGGCGGGAAAGCATGGAGTTTGTCCTCCTCGTGATCGTCTTCTCAAGGGGGACATTACTCGCTGGAGAACCGGATTTCGCGGGCGCCCCCATGGGCTTAGGACAAAAGTCCAGGGTCACGGCCGGACCGGTGAGCGAATGTACGGAGCCGTGCGGCAGCATGCGGGAGTGACGAGGAGGACACGCATGGTGGAGAGCGCCCGCCCGCGCAGGCGGTTCGAGGTGGTGGAGGTGACGGGCCCGTCGATGGTGCCCACGCTGCTGGACGGGGACCGGCTCGTGGTCCGCTACGGGGCCGTCGTCCGGCCGGGCGACATCGTGGTGCTGCGCCATCCGTTCCAGCAGGACCTGCTCGTGGTCAAGCGCGCGGTGGAGCGGCGGCCCGGCGGCTCCTGGTGGGTGCTGGGCGACAACCCGTACAACGAGACCGGCGACAGCACCGTCTACGGGGCGGTGCCCGGGGAGCTGGTGCTGGCGACGGCGGTCCTGCGGTTCCGGCCGCGCGAGGAGGATCAGCGCTCGCTGAGGGCCCGGCTGTCCTGGGCGGCCTCGTCGCTGCGGGTGCTGCGGGCCGACGCCTCGGCCTCCAGCCGCTTGCGGGCGCGGTAGGCGGCCACGTTCGCCCTGGTGGCGCAGCGGTCCGAGCAGTAGCGCCGGGAGCGGTTGGTGGAGGTGTCGAGGTAGGCGTTGCGGCAGGGCGCGGCCTGGCACAGGCCGAGGCGGTCGGGGCCGTGCTCGGTGAGGGCGAAGGCCAATCCCATCGCGGCCATGGCGGCGTAGCCGGCCGAGGCGTTCGAGGGGTGTTCGGCGAGGTGGATGTGCCAGTCGGGGCGGCCGTCGTCGTCGAGGGTCTCGTGGCCGGAGACCTGGGGGCTGACGGGGAACTCCATGAGCAGCGAGTTCAGCAGGTCGACCGCGAGGACGTGGTCGCCGCCGTCGGCGGCCTCGAAGACGGCCCGCAGCCGGCCGCGCACGTTGCGGAAGCGGGTGATGTCGGTGTCCGTGACGCGGCGTGCCATCTGCTGGCTGGCGCCGAACAGGGCGCGGACGGCGTCCACCGAAGTGAGCGCGTCCTTGTTGCGGGCCGGCTCCTCGGTGTTGACCAGGCGCACGGCGAAGTCCGAGTAATGGGCCAGTTCCACTTGTAGTCCTTACGGCTGCGGATTAATGTCTCTCGTAACAGCTGAGACGTCTTCGAGGGTATTACGTAGGGAGGGGTTCGGGATGGCGGATGCGACGGACACGGCGGACACGACCGGCGCGGGGCGGACCGGTACCGACTGGCAGGCCTGGCAGGACAGCTGGGACCGCCAGCAGGAGTGGTACATGCCCGACCGCGAGGAGCGGTTCCGGGTGATGCTGGACATGGTCGAGGCACTGGTGGGACCCACCCCCCGGGTGCTGGATCTCGCATGCGGTACGGGAAGTATTACGGACCGCGTCCTCAAGCGGTTCCCGGGAGCCACCAGTACGGGCGTCGATCTCGACCCCGCGCTGTTGACCATCGCCCGGGGCCACTTCTGCGGGGACGAGCGGGTCTCGTTCGTGACCGCCGACCTCAAGGACCCCGAGTGGCGCTCGGCCCTCCCGCACGACGGCCGCGAAGGCTACGACGTCATCCTGACCGCCACCGCCCTGCACTGGCTGCACAGCAAGGACCTGGCCGTGCTGTACGGGCAGCTCGCCCCGCTGCTGGTCCCCGGCGGGGCGTTCATGAACGCCGACCACATGCCCGACCCGGCCACCCCCCGCATCAACGCCGCCGAGCGCGCCCACCGGCACGCCGGCATGGACCGGGCCAAGGCGTCCGGGGCGGTGGACTGGCGCGAATGGTGGGCCCTGGCCGCCGCCGACCCGGCGCTGGCCGAGCCCACCGCCCGCCGCTTCGAGATCTACGGGGAGCACGCCGACGGCGACACCCCCTCCGCGGCCTGGCACGCCGAGACCCTGCGCGCCGCGGGCTTCGCGGAGGCCCGTACGGTCTGGCGCTCGCCCTCCGACGCGCTGGTCCTGGGTCTGAAGTAGGGAATCCGGGACGGGGGCGGAAGCAGCACGCGGACACGGCCGAGGGGCGGTACGGATTCCCGTACCGCCCCTCGGCCGTGTCCGCGTGCGGCGGCCGGCGCCGCCGACTACAGCACCTTGGAAAGGAACGCCTTCGTCCGCTCGTGCTGGGGGTTGCCCAGCACCTCGCGCGGGTGACCCGACTCGACGACTACGCCGCCGTCCATGAAGACGAGGTTGTCGCCGACCTCGCGGGCGAAGCCCATCTCGTGGGTGACCACGATCATGGTCATGCCCGACTCGGCGAGGTCCCGCATGACGTCCAGGACGTCACCGACCAGCTCGGGGTCGAGGGCGGAGGTGGGCTCGTCGAAGAGCATCAGCTTCGGCTCCATGGCGAGCGCGCGGGCGATCGCCACGCGCTGCTGCTGGCCGCCGGAGAGCTGGGAGGGGTAGTTCCCGCCCTTCTCGCCCAGGCCCACCCGGTCCAGGAGGCGGACGGCACGCTCGCGCGCCACCGCCTTGGACTCGCCCTTCACCATGACCGGCGCTTCCATGACGTTCTCTATGGCCGTCATGTGCGGGAACAGGTTGAAGCGCTGGAAGACCATGCCGATGTCCCGGCGCTGGGCCGCGACCTCGCTGTCCTTCAGCTCGTAGAGCTTGTCGCCCTTCTGGCGGTAGCCGACGAGGTCCCCGTCGACGTACAGCCGTCCGGCGTTGATCTGCTCCAGGTGGTTGATGCACCGCAGGAAGGTCGACTTGCCGGAGCCGGACGGGCCGACCAGGCAGAAGACCTCACGCGGGGCGACCTCCAGGTCGATGCCCTTGAGGATGTGCGCCGCACCGTAGGACTTGTGGACGCCCTCGGCCTTCACCATGGCAGTCATCAGGCCACCGCCTTGCTGTTCGAGAAGCTGGACAGCTTCGCCTTGATCTTCTGCAGCGGCGTGGGCGGCAGGGTCCGGAGCGCACCACGGGCGTAGCGGCGCTCCAGGTAGTACTGGCCGACGCTGAACACGCTGGTCAGCGCGAGGTACCAGATCGAGGCGACGAAGAACATCTCCATGACCGCGAACGAGGTCGAGGCGATGTCCTGGGCCGCGCGCAGCAGGTCGAAGTACTGCACGGCGACGACGAGCGACGACGTCTTGAGCATGTTGATGAACTCGTTGCCCGACGGAGGCACGATCACCCGCATGGCCTGCGGCAGGACGACGCGGCGCATGGTCTGCGTCCGGGTCATGCCCAGCGCGTGCGAGGCCTCGGTCTGGCCCTCGTCGACCGACTGGATGCCGGCACGGACGATCTCCGCCATGTACGCGCCCTCGTTGAGGCCCAGACCCAGCAGGGCCGCCAGGAACGGCGTCATGACCTGGGTCATCTCGTCCTTGTAGAACCCGAGGTTCAGGATCGGGAAGATCAGGGCGAGGTTGAACCAGATGAGGAGCTGCACGTACACCGGGGTGCCGCGGAAGAGCCAGATGTAGAACCAGGCGATGGTGCTGGTCACCGGGTTCTTCGAGAGCCGCATGACGGCGAAGAGGACGCCGAGCGCCAGGCCCAGGGCCATGGCGGTGACGCTGATCCAGATCGTGTTGACGACGCCTCGGAGGATCGAGGGGTCGAACAGCTTCTCCGGCACGGTCGCCCAGCGCACGTTGCCCTGGGAGAAGGCGACGATGAGCGCCACGACCAGGCCGATGACGACCA
Source organism: Streptomyces erythrochromogenes (assembly GCF_036170895.1). NCBI lineage: Bacteria > Bacillati > Actinomycetota > Actinomycetes > Kitasatosporales > Streptomycetaceae > Streptomyces > Streptomyces erythrochromogenes. Next base: position 2,997,814 of record NZ_CP108036.1, read on the forward strand.
CGGCACTGATCCAGCGGCCGTAGTGGCGGACCGGGATGGCACGGATCGCCTCGGGGGGGACGGAACCGGCCGGCGGGGTGTCCGCCGGACCCGGGTCCTTGTCGAGCTTGTCAGTCACAGTGACTGCCCTTCAGTGTGCTGCGGTGGTACGCGGAGGTCAGGAACCGGCGTTGATCTTGGCCTCGGTCACGGCGCCGGAACCGGCGTTCCACTTGTCCAGGGCGGCCTTGTAGGTGCCGTCCTTGATGATCGCGTCGAGGGCTTCCTTGAGCGCGTCGCGCAGCTCGGTGTTCTTCTTGTCCACCGCGATGCCGAAGAGGCCGGCGTCGGTCGGGTTGGCGATGGCCTCGAAGTCGTTGCCGCCGCCGGCGGTCTGCGCGATGTACGCGGCGACCGGGGAGTCGTTCAGGTCGGCGGCGGCGCCACCGGCCTTCACGCGGGTCTGGGCCTCGGCGTCGGTCGGGAAGGACTCGACCTTGAGCTCACCCTTGCCGTCCGTCTTGCACTTCTCGGCCTGGGTCTTCGCGGACTCCTCGTACGTGGTGCCGCGCTGGACGGCGACCGTCTTGCCGCACAGGTCGTCGAGGGTCTTGATGCCCTGCGGGTTGCCCTTCTTGACCAGGATGCCGGTCGAGGCGGAGAAGTAGTCGACGAAGTCGACGCCGGCACCGGTCTTGGCGCCCTTGTCGTCCAGGCCCTCCTGACGGGCCTTGGTGTCGGTGAGGGAGGACATGACCAGGTCGCTGCGGCCGGTCTGCATGCTGCCGATCAGCGTGTCGAAGGTGCCCGACTCGAACTTGAACTGGACGCCGAGCTGCTTGCTCAGGGCCGCCGCCACGTCGGGGTCGACGCCGACGATCTTGCCACCCTCGGTGAACTCCATCGGCGCGTAGGTCGCGTCGGTGCCGACCTTGATCACACCGGCGTCCTGGATCTTCTTCGGGAGCTTCGAGAAGAGCGGCGCGCTGCTGTTGTTCGCCGCACCCGACGGGGTCGACGACGCCTTGTCGGTCTGGTCGCCACAACCGGTGAGGATCAGGGCGCCGGCGACCGCGATCGCGCCGACCGCGGCGATCCGGGACCGGGCGGCGGTCGTACGACGGGTGGTGCTTGCGGTCATGGCTTCGTTCCTCCGACAGGGGTGGAAAAGCATCGAAAAACGGTCGGACACGCACCATCGAGTGTCGCGACCTTGTGTGATTACGGCATCTTGCCATTCGGACTGAGACATTCAGGCTGCCCGTCAGGTCAAAATCGCATAACGGGCGACACGGGTAGGCCAACAGGACTGCGGGCAAGGGGGTTCGAGGCCGCAGATACTGCCGTGACCAGGCCTTTTGAGCGCAGTTTCTACGGAGCGTCTCGCCCACCGGACGCGAAGGTTTGGACTTTTCGCCAAAAGGCGGGCAGTTGACCTACGGTTGAGCCGGAATCGACTCGTCTGAGCGAGCGTTCTTCGGGTAGAACAGATCCTTACACCCCTCATCCGGGGCTCAGGGCGCGCGTGCGGCGCGCCCGCGCGTACGAACCTCCCCTTCGCGGAGACGGGCCAACCGTCGATGCGGAGTACGGACGCGGTGCCCGCCCACCCCTTAACCAGGAGTGGCCACCCTCAACGAACAAAAGGAATTAAGGGGTCACACGAAGTGGCAGCGGAGATCGTCAACCCTCGCAGCGACAGTGCGACGGACAACAACCCCGACGCGGTGTTCGCACTGCACCGGGGCGGCAAGATGGCCATCCAGGCAACCGTTCCGGTGAACGACAAGGACGACCTGTCCCTGGCGTACACCCCGGGCGTGGCGAAGGTGTGCACCGCCATCGCCGAGCAGCCGGAGCTGGTGAACGAGTACACCTGGAAGTCCAACGTGGTCGCCGTCGTCACCGACGGTACGGCCGTGCTCGGCCTCGGTGACATCGGCCCGGAAGCCTCCCTCCCCGTGATGGAGGGCAAGGCCATCCTCTTCAAGCAGTTCGGCGGTGTCGACGCGGTCCCGATCGCGCTCGCCACCAAGGACACCGACGAGATCGTCGAGACGGTCATCCGTCTGGCGCCCTCCTTCGGCGGGGTGAACCTGGAGGACATCTCCGCCCCCCGCTGCTTCGAGATCGAGCGGCGCCTCCAGGAGGCGCTGGACATCCCGATCTTCCACGACGACCAGCACGGCACGGCCATCGTGACGCTGGCCGCGCTGCGCAACGCCGCCAAGCTCACGGGTCGCACCCTCGGCGACCTGCGCGCCGTGATCGCGGGCGCGGGCGCGGCGGGCATCGCCATCGCCAAGATCCTCGTGGACGCGGGCATCGGCGATGTCTGCGTCACCGACCGCAAGGGCGTCGTGTCGGCGGACCGCTCCGATCTGACGGACGTCAAGGCGGAGATCGCGGGCCTGACCAACAAGACGGGCCAGACCGGCTCGCTGGAGCAGGCCCTCGCCGGCGCGGACGTGTTCATCGGCGTCTCCGGCGGCTCCGTCGCCGAGGAGGCGGTGGCCACCATGGCGAAGGACGCGTTCGTCTTCGCCATGGCCAACCCGAACCCGGAGGTCCACCCGGACGTCGCGCACAAGTACGCGGCGGTCGTGGCCACGGGCCGTTCGGACTTCCCGAACCAGATCAACAACGTGCTGGCGTTCCCGGGCATCTTCGCGGGCGCCTTCAAGGTGCGCGCCACCCGGATCACCGAGGGCATGAAGATCGCCGCCGCCGACGCCATCGCCGGTGTCGTCGGTGACGAGCTCGCCGCCGACTACGTGATCCCCTCGCCGTTCGACGAGCGCGTCGCGGAGGCGGTCGCCGCGGCCGTCGCCGCCGCGGCCAAGGCCGACGGCGTGGCCCGCCTGGTCTGACACGGACCGGAGCAGTACGCGAAGAGGCCCGACCGGATCCACTCCGGCCGGGCCTCTTCGCGTGTGTGCGGCGCTCGCGCGGTGCGGCCCCGGCGGGCCCTGTCGGCCGCGGGAGCGGGCGGGGTGCGACGAAGGCCTCACCCGTGCGGTCGCGGGAGGTCTGGAACGGGGACCTACCGAGCGGTAGCGTCGCCGCATGTTCGCTGCCTATGCCGCCCGAATCGACCGTGACCAGCCGCTGAACGGCCTTGTGCTGGGCGACCGCCCCGCGCCCGAGGCCCGCCCCGGCTGGGTGACCGTGAACGTCAAGGCCGCCTCCCTCAACCACCACGACCTGTGGTCGCTGCGCGGGGTCGGCCTCGGCGAGGAGAGCCTCCCGATGATCCTCGGCTGCGACGCGGCCGGGATCGACCAGGACGGCAACGAGGTCGTCCTGCACTCCGTGATCGGCCAGAGCGGCTACGGGGTCGGCCCGGAAGAGCCCCGCTCGATCCTGACCGAGCGCTACCAGGGGACCTTCGCCGAGCAGGTGACCGTCCCCGCCTGGAACGTCCTGCGCAAGCCCGCCGAGCTGTCCTTCGAGGAGGCCGCCTGCCTTCCGACGGCCTGGCTGACCGCGTACCGGATGCTGTTCACCAACGCCGGGGTCCGCCCCGGGGACTCCGTCCTGGTCCAGGGTGCCGGCGGCGGGGTCGCGACCGCCGCGATCGCCCTCGGCAAGGCGGCGGGCCTGCGGGTCTTCGCCACCAGCCGCGACGAGGCCAAGCGCAAGCGGGCCGTGGAGCTCGGCGCGGTCGAGGCGTTCGAGCCGGGTGCGCGGCTGCCGCAGCGGGTGGACGCGGTGATCGAGACCGTGGGTGCCGCCACCTGGTCCCATTCGGTGAAGTCCCTGCGTCCCGGCGGCACCCTGGTGATCTCCGGCGCCACGAGCGGGGACCGCCCGGCGCACGCCGAGCTGACCCGGATCTTCTTCCTGGAGCTGAAGGTCGTCGGCTCGACGATGGGCTCGAAGGACGAGCTGGAGGACCTCCTCGCCTTCTGCGCCACGACCGGGCTGCGGCCGGTGATCGACGAGGTCCTGCCGCTGGACCGGGCGCGCGAGGGCTTCGAGAAGCTCGCGTCGGGCGACCTCTTCGGCAAGATCGTCCTCAAGCCCTGACCCTCTCGATGTCAACTGGGGTTGACGAGGCTCCCGCGTCAACCTACATTGACATGCATGACCGAAGCCACTGATCTCGCCGAGCGGGCCGGTGACCGGGACCCGCGCGTGGGCCTGCGTGCCGTGGCCGCCCTCCGCAGGCTGCTGGAGCAGCTGGAGGCCGTACAGGTACGCAGCGCCCGCGCGCAGGGCTGGTCCTGGCAGGAGATCGCGGCCGAGCTCGGCGTCAGCCGGCAGGCCGTGCACAAGAAGTACGGGAGGCTCTGATGTTCGAACGCTTCACCCGTGACGCCCGGTCGACCGTGACCGGGGCGGTGGCCGAGGCCCGGCAGGCCCGGGCTGCCACCGTCACCGAGGAGCACCTGCTGCTGTCCCTGCTGGCCCTGGGCGCCCTGGACCCCCTCGGCGTGGACCGCGCGGCGGTGGCCGCCGACCTCGCGGCGGCCCGCCGCCGGGGCGGCATGTCCAGGGCGGACGAGGAGGCGCTCGCCGGACTCGGCATCGACCTCACCGAGATCGTCTCCCGGATCGAGGAGACCCACGGCGAAGGCGCCCTCGCGGCGCCCGCGCCGCGCCGGCGGACCCTGGGCTCCTCGCTCCGCTCGGCCCTGGGGCGCGCCGAGCCGGACGACCGCGGCGGCAGCCGCCACGTCCCCTTCACCGAGGGCTCGAAGAAGGTGCTGGAGCAGTCCCTGCGCATCGCGCTGGGCCGCAAGGACCACCACATCGGCACCCTGCACCTGCTGCTGGCCCTGCTCTCCCGCCCCGGCACCACCTCCGAGGTCCTGACGGACCACGGCATCACCTACGCCACGGCGGAGACGCGCCTCGCGGCGTAGCCGCCCCGGTCCTTCGGCCTCGCCAGGGGGGCACCTCCCAGCGGTAGCTGGGGGAGTTCGAGGCGCGGGGTCCGGGGCGGCGCCCCGGCAGCGGCGGCGCGGTCGGGCTACGGCTTGGCGCCGAGCGTCGTTGCCAGCCGGGCCACGGCGGCCGCGAGGTGGTCGCGGGCCTCGGCCACCCGGGCCGCGGTCACCCCGTGGTCCCGCGCGGCGTCGCGCACCTCGTCGCGGAAGCGGTCCAGGAGCCGGTCCAGGTCGCGGGCCGGGTCGCCGGTCGGCGCCAGGTCCGCGGCCCAGCCCGAAGCCCGGCCCGCGTCCGCCGCATCGGGCCTGCCCGCCGCGCCGGCGCCGTGGGTGCCGCCACCGAGCCAGGCGCCGGCCAGACCTCCCAGGACGCCGCCGGACTTGGCGAACTGCTCCTGGAGCTGGCCCGCGATGCGCTGGACCTCCTCGCGGGCCCGGTCCTGGGCCTCCTTGGCCTGGCGTCGGGCCGTCTGCGCCTCCTCGCGGGCCCGGCGGCTCTCGTCCTTCGCCCGGCGGGCCTGCTCCTTCCACTCCTGCCTGGCCTTGCGCAGCTCCTCCTTGGCCGCCTTCCAGGAATCGTCCTCGCCCACCTGGGTCGCCGACGCGGAGGCCGCCGCCCGCATCTCGCGCCGCAGGTCGCCCGCCGCGCCCCGGACGTCGCTGCGGATCTCGGCGGCCAGTTCGGTGACCGAGTCGCGGATCTCCAGCTCCAGGTCGGCCAGCTCGCCGCCGCGGTCGGCCAGCTCGGCGCGGCCGGCCTCGGTGATGGAGTACACCTTGCGCCCGCCCTCGGTGGCGTACGTGACCAGGCCCTCCGCCTCCAGCTTCGACAGGCGCGGGTAGACCGTGCCCGCCGAGGGGGCGTAGAGGCCCTGGAAGCGCTCCTCCAGCAGGCGGATCACCTCGTAGCCGTGGCGCGGGGCCTCGTCCAGCAGCTTGAGGAGGTAGAGGCGGAGGCGGCCGTGGGCGAAGACGGGCGGCATGTCAGAGCACCTTCTTGTCGAGCGCGAGCGGGGCGGGGGCGTCGGGGTCGGCCTGCGGGCGGCGCAGCAGGGCGATGCCGCCGGAGACGGTGGTGGCCCGCAGGGTGCCGGCGCCGGAACCGAGGGTGCCGGTGATCCGCTTGGCGCCGAGCTGGCCGGAGACCCGCAGGTCCTCGAAGGCGTTGGAGACGCCGCCGGTGGCGGTGTTGGCCTCGACGCGGGCGTCGGCGGGGTGCGGGAGGCGGATGGCGACCTGGCCGGAGACGGAGTTCAGGGCGATGTCGACGGGGCGCTCGGCGTCCGGGCCGGGGTCCAGGTCGATCAGCATGTCGCCGCTGACCGAGTCGGCGCGCACGCTCACGCCCGCGCCGTCCACGACGGTCAGGCCGCCGGAGACCGAGTGGAAGCCGAGGTCGCCGGTGACGGACTGGGCCTCGACGCTGCCGGAAACGGTGTGCGCCTTGACCCGGCCGGACAGTCCGACCAGCGTGGCGTCGCCGGAGACCCCCTTGACGTCGGTTTCGGCGGAGATGCCGGACACGAAGGCCGCGGCGTCGACCGTGGCGACGTGGACGCGGGTGGCGGCGGGCACGGTGAGGGTGACCGCCGCGCGGCGCTCCCACACCTTGCGGCCGGAGGACGAGGAACCGGACCAGGCCTTCCAGGGCTTGTCCTCGAACCACTGCTTGAGGCCCTGGGAGCCGTTCCAGGGCACGTCCTCGTAGGAGACGGTGAGGGTGCCGCCCTCCTGCACGACGTACAGGGGCGGTCCGTCGACCTCGGTCACCTCCAGGCGGGCCGGGCCCTCCTCGGCGGCGACCACGTTCACCGTTCCACTGACGACGCGTACGCGGAGCTCGGTCACCGGCTCCTCGAAGGTGAGCTTCTGCGGTTCGGCGAAGTGCCACGTCGACCGCGACGGCTGGGACGACTGCTCTGACATGGTGCTGATCCTCCTCGTGCGTTCACGGACAGGCTCGACGCACGCAACATATCGCGTCTTCTGAGAACACGATATATCGCGGTTGGGTGAAGTCAAGCATCGTGTCGCAATCCGCCATTTGGGGGTGATTTGCCTTAGTGTGTGAGCATGTCAATTTCCGGGCCCCCGACCGGCGGGCTGCTCCTCTGCCGCGCCGAACCGCTCGCCGCACGCTCCCCCGCGCACCTGCTGCGCCTGCGCCTGCTGCTCGCCCCGGCCGGCGCGTGGACGGTGCTCGTTCCCGAGGACAAGCCGTGGCTGGCGGGCGAGGAGGGCGCGGCCGAGGCGTTCTCCGGCTGGGGTTCGACGATCGCCGTCGGCACCGACTGGCCGGTGCTGGGCCTGTGGTGGGAGGGCGGCAGAGCCGGGTTCTCGCTGGCCGGCGGCTTCCGGCGGACCGTTTCCCAGGAGTGGGACGCCGCCGGGCGGCCGTCCGGCGATCCCGACGCGATGCGGACCCTGGCGGCGCGGCTCGGGCTGGATCCCGTACTCGACCTGGAGGAGCTGGAGCGGCTCACCCGCCCCGACTCCGCGCCGGGCGTGGACGGCCCGGCCCGGCTGCGCGGGCTGACCGCGCTGCTGACCCGCGCCGGGCTGACCCTGCCGCCCGGCCTGACGCCGGGCGAACCGGCCGACCGACTGCGGGGCGCGGCCCGGATGGCGCCGGGCGTCGAGGCGCTGGAGTGGTCGGGCCGGCGCGACGCCCTGCGGGCCCGGCTCGACGTGGTGGAGGGGGGCCCGCTGGGCCCGTGGGTCCGCGGTCCGAGGGCCCGGCGGCTGGGTGCGGCCCAGGTCGCCGCGGGGGCTCCGCTCCTGGCGTGGGCGGCCCGGCGCCGGAGCCCGGCGTGGGCCGCGGCGGGCGCCTTCCTACTGGCCCAGGGCGCCCTCTCGCTGGCCTACGACCGGGCGCGCGCCCGGAGTCAGCCTGCCGGGGCTCGCCGGGGGCCGGGTCAGGCGGCCTCCAGCAGAGGGCTCGCGTGGTGGTGCAGCCACGCCCGGTACGGGGGCGTGCGCAGGGCCGCCTCGCGGTAGGCCGCGCGGAGGTCCTCGTAGACCTCGGCATGTGCGCCCGGACGGGTCGCCAGGAGCAGCCGCACGGCCAGGGGGTCCCCGCACAGCGGCCGGATCGCCATGTCCTCGCGCGGCCCGGAGGTCGGCTGGCAGGGTGCGACCGCCTCGCCGGAGATGATCAGCGAGGTCGCCGTGTGGTAATCGGTGTGCAGTACCGGCGGGTCGAGCCCGGCCCCGGCGAAGACCCTGCGCAGGCCGTCCCATTCACCGTCGACCGACGGATCCACCGCCCAGCGGTCCGCGGCCAGGTCCCGTAAGGAGACGATCTCCTGTCTCGCGGCGGGATGGTCCCTCGGCATCGAGACGAACTGCGGCTCCCGCTCCATCAGCACGTGCGTCTGGAGCCCCTCGGGCACCCGCAGCGGGCTGCCCTCCACCTCGTGCACGAACGCCACGTCCAGCTGCCCGGCGGCGACCATCCTGAGCAGCGCGTTCGCCGAGACGTCCACCAGGAGGGAGGTCTCGGTGTCCGGCAGCCGCCGGTGGAGGCGCCGCAGCCATCCCGGGAGCGCCCGGCTGGCCGTCGAGCCGATGCGCAGCCGCGGGCCGTGGGCCTGCGCCCGGGCCTCCGCCACCAGCGCGGCCATGTCGGCGAGAAGCGGCCGGGCCCGGCCCAGCACGGTGCGGCCGAAAGGAGTGGGCCGGCAGCCGGTCCGCTCGCGCAGGAACAGCTCGCCGTCCAGGGCCCGTTCGATACGGCGCAACTGGGTCGTCAACGAGGGCTGGCTCACGCCGAGTTGCCGGGCGGCCTTGTGCAGGCTGCCGGCGTCGGCGATGGCGCACAGCGCGCGCAGGTGCCTGACCTCAAGCTCCATGCCCCGAGGGTAGGCCGGGCCCGTGGACCGCACCAGCCACCGATAGCCCCCCGAATCCCGCCATTCTCATGCTAGTTGGGCTGTCGAAATCTTCCCGATAGGACGGCGCTATCGGCCAGTGACATCATCCGCCGGCCCGTTCCGCTCCCGCAGACTCCGGTACCGAACGACCCACCCCCCACCGCACCGGACGAGTAGGAGCTCCCCCACATGCGCCACTCCCGTAAGGCCCTGCTGGCGACCGCCGTCGGCATCGGTCTCGCCGCCACCCTCGGCGCCGTCCCCACCGCCGCCGCCGCGCCCGCCCCCGTCGGCAATGCCGCGAGCTTCGCGGCGTACGAGCGCTCGCCGGAGAACGAGGCCGCCAACCGCGCCTTCTTCGAGGCCGTGCAGCGCTCGGTCGCCGAGCAGCGTGCCGCGAACCCGGGCGCCCTCGCCGTCACCGTCACCTACAACACCCGCAACGCGCCGAGCTTCCGTACCCAGATAGCCAACTCCACCCGCATCTGGAACAGCTCGGTCAGCAACGTGAAGCTGCAGGAGGTGTCCTCCGGCGGGAACTTCTCATACCGCGAGGGCAACGACTCGCGCGGCTCGTACGCGAGCACGGACGGGCACGGCCGGGGCTACATCTTCCTCGACTACCGGCAGAACCAGCAGTACAACTCCACCCGGGTGACCTCGCACGAGACCGGCCACGTGCTGGGTCTGCCGGACCACTACTCGGGCCCGTGCAGCGAGCTGATGTCGGGCGGCGGCCCGGGCACCTCGTGCCAGAACGCCACCCCGAACTCCGCCGAGCGGACGCGCGTCAACCAGCTCTGGGCCAACGGCTTCGCCTCCGGCCTGGGCACGAAGGAACTCGCCTCCGCGGGCTGAGTCACCGCCCCTCGTGCTCCCGGTAGTCCGTGCAGTCGGGGTTCCGGCAGGGACCCCGGCTCCACACCGGGATGAAGACCCCGAGTGACTTGCGCCGCCTGACCACCGTGTCGACGCGGAGCCCGCACGCCGGGCACGTCTGCTGTTCGTGCCCGGCCTGCGGGGCCACGGTCTCGTGCGCGTGCTGCTGTTCACCGGCCATACCTCCACGGTAGGCCGGTTTCCGCATGTCCGCGGTCCGCGGGTCAGCCCTTGCGGACGTAGGTGCTGACGATCTGGCCGCCGCCGAGGGTGGTGACCCCGGTGAGCTCCAGGGGCCGCACCCCGAAGCCGGCGCGCGTCATCGGCATGCCGGTGCCCGCGAAGACGGGGTAGGTCTTCACGACGAACTCGTCGATCTCGTCGATCAGCTGGGTGGCCAGGTCCGCGCCGCCGCAGAGCCAGATGCCGAGCCCGTCCCGGGCCTTGAGCTCACGGACCCGGGCCGCCACGTCGCCGCTGATCAGCTGCACCTGCGGGTCGGGCGAGGTGGTGAGGGAGCGCGAGACGACGTACTGCTCGGGCAGGTGGCCGTAGGGGCTGGCCATGCCCGCCTTGAGGCCCGGCTCGTAGGTGGCGCGCCCCATGAGGACCGCGTCGAAGCGCTTCGGCGGGGTGTCGGCGATCCCGAGCTGTGCGCGCCCCTGGGCGGCGATGGTCTCCGGGTACTCGGCCTTGAGGTGCTCGACGAACTCGGCATCGAGGTGGCCGTAGAAGAAATCGCCGTCGCCGTCCGGGGCACCGATGAACCCGTCGACGGTGGTGGCGATGAAGTACGTGAGCTTGCGCAAGCGATTCTCTTTCGTCGGACAGTGCCGCCGCACCGGGGCACGCCGAGTAAAGTACTTCAGGTGAAGTGGTTACGCAAGCTCCCGCATCCGCCGGCAGCCGTCACCCCCGGGGCTTGCGCCACATCGGCCACATCAGCGGCCCGTCCGGCAGGCGCACCGCCTCGCCGGTGAACTCCCAGCCGAGCCGCTCGTACAGCCCCTTGCTGCGCTCGCTGCTCGCCTCCAGGTACGCCGGCACGCCCTCGCGGTCGCAGCGCTCCAGTACCGGCCGCATCAGCTCGGTACCCAGCCCCTCTCCCTGCCGGCCCGGGGCGACCGCGATCATCAGCAGGTACTCGTGCTCCTCGGACGTCGGGTGCACCGCGCCCGTCAGCCGCCCCACCAGCTCGCACCGCTCGTTGTCCGGATCGGCCACGGCCCGCATCTTCGCCGGGACCTCGTCCTCGCCCTCCGGCTCACCCGCCGGAATCCGCAGCCACAGCGCCGCCGCCGAGCCGTCCACCGCGTAGTCGATCCGGCCCTCGGCCAGCGCGACGTCCACGAAGACGCCCAGGAACCTCCCGTGCACGGCGGCCCGGTGCTCCGGGTCCGGGAAGACCCAGCTGCTCACCGGGTCGGTGCGGAAGGCCTCGTCGAGCAGCCGCGCCACCGCGTCCCGGTCCGACTGATCCGCCTGACGTATCTCCAGCGCCACTGGTCACACCCTTCGCTCAACGGTCAACAACCGTCAGCGATCCTAGAGTTGGCACGTCAATGCGGTAAGGCCCGTTCCGGCACCCTGCGGTGCCGGAACGGGCCTCCCCCCGTTTCCCGCCTGCGATCACCGCGTACGGCGCGTCACGAACTCCGCCAGCGCCAGCAGCCCGCCCGCCGCCCCGAGGTCCGGAACGGCCCGGGACAGCTGTTGGACCGCGCGGCCCATCCGGTCCGCGGCCTGGGCCTGGGCCCAGTCGCGCCCGCCGGCCCGCTCCACCGCGTCGGCCGCCCGGAGCACGTCGTCCCCGGTCATGGGACCCGCGTACAGGTCGGCAAGTTCCCGGCCCGCCGCGGTGCCCGAGGTGAGGGCGGCCACGACCGGCAGGGACTTCTTGCGGGCGATCAGGTCGGCCCCGGCGGACTTGCCGGTGTGCCCCGGGTCCCCCCAGATGCCGATCAGGTCGTCGATCAGCTGGAAGGCCAGGCCCGCCTCCCGGCCGAAGGCGTCCATGGCGTCGACCTCGTCCGGTCCGGCTCCCGCGTACAGCGCGCCCAGCGCGCACGCGCAGCCCAGCAGCGCCCCGGTCTTGGCCGTCGCCATGGTCAGGCACTCGTCGAGCGAGACGTCCGGACGCTGCTCGAAGGCGCAGTCGGCCTGCTGGCCCGCGCACAGCTCGATGATGCAGGCCGAGAGCCGGGACGAGGCCGCCGCGGCGGCGGGGTGCGGATCGTCCGCGAGCAGTCGCTGCGCGAGCGCCATCATGGCGTCGCCCGTGATGATCGCGTCCGGCGTCCCGAAGACCGTCCAGGCGGTGGCCCGGCCGCGCCGGCGGACGTCCTTGTCGATGACGTCGTCGTGGAGCAGCGTGAAGTTGTGCGCCAGCTCCACCGCGACCGCGGCCGGTACGGCGTGGTCGACCGGGCCGCCGTCCTGGCCCAGCAGGGCCTGGGCGGCGGCGAGCACCAGGGCGGGCCGGATGGCCTTGCCGGGGCTGCCCTCGGCCGGGGTGCCGTCCGCGTGCTCCCAGCCGAAGTGGTACATGGCCACGCGCCGCATCCCGCCCGGCAGGCTCTCGACGGTGCGGCGCAGTTCCGGGTTGACCGTTTCTCTCGTTCGTTCCAGGAGGGCCGCGGCCTCCTGGCCCTCGCCGGTCGCGATCGCGTTCACCGCGCTCAGCGCCAACGGCCGATCTCGACGTTCTCCAGCACGCCGAGCGCGTCCGGCACCAGCACCGCCGCGGAGAAGTACGCGGTGACCAGGTAGGAGATGATCGCCTGCTCGCTGATCCCCATGAAGCGGACCGACAGGCTCGGCTCGATCTCGTCCGGGATGCCCGGCTGGTGCAGGCCGATCACGCCCTGCTCGTCCTCACCGGTGCGCATGCACAGGATGGAGGTGGTGCGGGCGTCGCTGATCGGGATCTTGTTGCTCGGGAAGATCGGCACTCCGCGCCAGGTGGTCACCCGGGTGCCGTCGACGTCGACCGTCTCCGGGTGGATCCCGCGCTTGTTGCACTCGCGGCCGAAGGCGGCGATCGCCTTGGGGTGCGCCAGGAAGAGCTTGGAGCCGCGCCGCATGCTGAGCAGCTGGTCCATGTCGTCGGGGGTGGGGCCGCCGTCGTGCGGCTGGATGCGCTGGTCGTAGTCGGCGTTGTGGAGCAGGCCGAAGTCGCGGTTGTTGAGCATCTCGTGCTCCTGGCGCTCGCGCAGCGCCTCGACCGTGAGCCGCAACTGCTGCTCGGTCTGGTTCATCGGCTGGTTGTAGAGGTCGGCGACGCGGGTGTGCACGCGCAGGACCGTCTGGGCGATGGAGAGCTCGTACTCGCGCGGGCGGGCCTCGTAGTCCACGAAGGTGCCGGGCAGGACGGCCTCGCCCTGGTGGCCGGCCGAGAGGTCGATCTCCGCCTCGCCGTACTTGTTGGTGCGCTGGGCGGGCATGGCGCGTACGCGGTCCAGGTGCTCGCGCAGCGAGGGGACCCGGTCGGCCAGCAGTTGGAAGTCCTGCCGGGACAGGGTGAGTGCGGTGCCGGGGGTGGCGGCGCGGGCGGTGTACTCCCAAATCGATTCTTCATCGACGAGGGCGTCCTCGCCGAAGTAGGCGCCGTCGGCCACGGTCCGCAGGACGGCGTCGTCCCCGTAGGGGCCCGGGCCGATCTGGTCGATGCGGCCGTGCGCGAGCAGGAAGACCTCGTCGGAGGGGCTGCCGAAGGAGGTGAGCTCCTGGCCGGCCTCGAAGTCGACCTGCCGGCACCGCTGGGCGAGTTCGCCGAGGACGTCGAGGTCCTCGTAGTCGCGCAGGAGCGGGAGTTCGCCGAGCTCGGCCGGGATCACCTGGACCTGGGTCCCGGTCTTGACGAACTCCACGACGCCGTTGCCGACCGAGTAGCTCAGCCGCCGGTTCACCCGGTAGGTGCCACCCTGGACCGACACCCACGGCAGCGCCTTCAGCAGCCACCGCGAAGTGATCTCCTGCATCTGCGGCGCGGACTTGGTCGTGGTTGCCAAGTTCCTTGCGGCCGCCGTCCCCAGACTGCGCTGCGGTGTCTGGGCCTCGGACTCGGAACCTGCCTGGACCGACATGTCTTTCCCTTTCGATCACTCCATGGGTCTGCAGGAGGCAGCCTTTCAGCACGCAACGTGGTGGGACCATTACACAAAAGGGTGGGACTACTCCGCCGGGGGCGGGGCACTCTCTCGGATCGAACTCCTCGCCGCAGGCCGCGGGAGTCCTTCACACCCCATCGGTTTCGGCCAAGCCGCGACCCCGGACGAGCTTTAATTTGTATCTGGGATGCGAATTTTCTACGGTGATCCCATGCGGCTGACCCGATTCACCGACCTGGCGCTGCGCACGCTGATGCGCCTGGCCGTCGAGGAGACGGACCTCCCGACCACGCGCGACGTGGCGGCGACGATGGAGGTCCCGTACACCCACACCGCCAAAGTGGTCGCCAGGCTGCAGCATCTCGGCCTGGTCGAGGCGCGGCGCGGGCGCGGCGGGGGGCTCACCCTGACCTCGACCGGACGGGGCGCCTCCGTGGGCGCGGTGGTGCGCGAGCTGGAGGGCGCCGGCGACGTCGTCGACTGCGAGGGCACCACCCCCTGCCCGCTGCGCGGCGCCTGCGTACTGCGCGGCGCACTGCGCCGGGCCCAGGAGGCGTTCTTCGCCGAACTGGACCCGCTGACGGTGAACGACCTGGTGGCCGCGCCGACGGGCCCGCTCCTCCTCGGCATTTCGAGCAGGGCGCCCACAGGGGCCGAAGGGCCCTGACCACCAGGGCCGAATGGCCGGTTACCACCGCCCGCCGGACCCCATAGCCTCCACCCGACGGGAGTTCGAACAGAAGTCCGCACCGCGACGGGCCTCTGCGATCAAAAATACGCATCTAAGATGCCAATTAATGGTTCCACCACGCGAGGAGTTCCCCATGCTGTCCGAGAAGTCGACCGCGACCGTCCGAGCCACCCTGCCCGCCGTCGGAGCGGCCATCGGCGACATAACGGAGCTCTTCTACGCGAAGCTCTTCGCGGCCCACCCGGAGCTGCTCCGCGACCTCTTCAACCGGGGCAACCAGAACGCGGGCCTCCAGAAGCAGGCGCTCGCCGGCTCCATCGCCGCCTTCGCGACCCACCTCGTCGCGCACCCGGACACCCGCCCCGACGTGATGCTCGGCCGCATCGCGCACAAGCACGCCAGCCTCGGCGTCACCCGCGAGCAGTACGCGGTCGTCCACCGGCACCTCTTCGAGGCGATCGCCGAGATCCTCGGCGAGGCCGTCACGCCCGACGTCGCCCAGGCCTGGGACGAGGTCTACTGGCTGATGGCGAACGCCCTCGCGGCCATCGAGGAGCGCCTCTACGCCGGCCACCGGATCGCCGCCGGCGACGTGTGGCGCGAGTGGACCGTCACCGGCCGCTCGGAGGAGACGGCCGACTGCGCCACCTTCCGCATCGCCCCCGCCGACGGCGCCCCCGCGCCCGCGCACCTGCCCGGCCAGTACGTCTCCGTCCAGGTCGAACTGCCCGACGGAGCCCGGCAGATCCGCCAGTACAGCCTGTCCGGCCCGCCCGGCTCCGCGGTCCGCGCGATCACCGTCAAGCGGGTCCACGGCCCGGCCGCCGCGGGCCCCGACGGCGAGGTCTCCAACCACCTGCACGCCCGCGTCCACCCGGGCCACACCCTGCGGGTCTCGGCCCCGTACGGCGACCTGGTCCTGCAGGACTCCGGAGCCCCGGTCCTGCTCGCCTCGGCGGGCATCGGCTGCACGCCGATGCTCTCGATGCTGGAGCACCTGGCCGAGACCGCATACACGGCGCCGGTGACGGTGCTGCACGCCGACCGCTCCCCCGCGGACCACCCGCTGCGGGCCGACCACCGGGCCCTGACCCACAAGCTGGCCGACGCCTCGGCCCGGTTCTGGTACGAGGAGGAGGCGGAGCCGGGCGACGGCACGGGCCTGATGGACCTGTCGGACGTACCCGTCGCCCCGGGCACCCGGGCGTACCTGTGCGGGCCGCTCCCCTTCATGCGGTCCGTGCGCGAGCAGCTGATCGCCAAGGGCGTGCCGGCCGCCGACATCCACTACGAGGTGTTCGGCCCGGACCTGTGGCTCGCCTCCGCGTGACGCCTGTCCGGATCCGCTCGCTCGCCGTACGAAAACACTAGCCGCGGAAGGGCCGCCTCCACTAAACCGGAGAGTGACGATTCGGACACATGGGGTGTCCATCGCGCACCGCACGAAGGGAGGCGGCCATGGCCGCACCCATGTCCGCGGACCGGTTCATCAACGCACTGAGGAACGAAGGCCTGACCGTCGTCGAGGTCGGCGCCTGGCGCACCCACAACCGCAACCACAAGGGGCCGTGGGGCCCGCTGCACGGGGTGATGATCCACCACACCGTCACGCGCGGCACCGCGTACTCCGTGGAGCTCTGCCGGGACGGCCACAACGCCCTCCCGGGACCGCTCTGCCACGGGGTGATCGGCAAGGACGGCCGCGTCCACCTGGTCGGCTACGGCCGCGCCAACCACGCCGGCCTGGGCGACCCCGACGTCCTGGCGGCGGTGATCGCCGAACGGCGGCTCCCCCCGGACAACGAGGCGACCACCGACGGCAACCGCCACTTCTACGGCTTCGAGTGCGTGAACCTCGGCGACGGCGAGGACCCGTGGCCCCCGGCGCAGATCGACGCCATCGCCCGCGCGGCGGCGGCCCTGTGCCGGGTCCACCGCTGGACGGCCCGCTCGGTCATCGGCCACCGCGAATGGCAACCGGGCAAGGTCGACCCCCGCGGCTTCACGATGGACTCCCTCCGCGACCGCATCGCCGAACGCCTGAAGTGACCGCTCCCACCAGGCCCTGTCCGGGGACAATGGCCTGGTGGACCACCCCGAACTGCAGCCGCGGCCGCCGTCCCCGCTCGTCGAGGCGGTGGACGAGCGGTTCGCCGCGCACGGCGTGCGGCTGCTGTTGAAGCGGGACGACCTCGTCCATCCCGAGCTGCCCGGCAACAAGTGGCGCAAGCTCGCCCCGAACCTGCGCGCGGCCCTGGAGGCGGGGCACGACCGGCTCGTCACCTTCGGCGGCGCGTACTCGAACCACCTGCGGGCCACCGCGGCCGCCGGGCGGCTGCTGGGCCTCGGGACGGTCGGCATCGTGCGCGGCGACGAGCTGGCCGGCCGGCCCCTGAACGACTCCCTCGCCCGGTGCGCGGCGGACGGCATGCGCCTGCACTTCGTCTGCCGCTCGCGCTACCGCGCCAAGGCCGACCCGCAGGCACTGGCCCCGCTGCTGGACGAGGCGGGCGCGAGCGGGGCGTACGTCGTCCCGGAGGGCGGCAGCAACGCCCTCGCCCTCGCGGGCTGCGCCGAGCTGGGCCGCGAGCTCCGCGGCCTCACCGATGTGGCGGCGGTGGCCTGCGGCACCGGCGGCACCCTGGCGGGCCTGGCCGCGGGCCTCGCCCCCGGGCAGCGGGCACTGGGCGTGCCCGTCCTGGCCGGCGGCTTCCTGTCCGCGGAGATACGTTCCCTCCAGGCCGAGGCGTACGGCGGCCCGGTCGGCGACTGGTCCCTGGCCGAGGACTTCCACCACGGCGGGTACGCCCGTGTCCCGGCCGCGCTGGAGTCCTTCGCCGCCGACTTCGCCTCCCGCCACGGCTTCCCGGTGGAACGGATCTACGTCGCCAAACTCCTCTGGGCCCTGACCACCCTCACCCAGGCCGACGCCTTCCCACCCGGCACGACCGTCACCGCGATCATCACCGGCCGCCCGTAGCCGGAGCCGCCGGGGGCGGTGTCCGCGCGGCACCCCGGCCGGGCACCCCGCAGGGGCTACGTCGACTCGCGGTATGCCGCCGCCTCCTCCAGGTCCAGCCTGCGCAACAGCACCCGCAGCATCTCGTCGTCGATCCGCCGGCCGTCCCGCAGCGCGACGAAGACCTCCCGCTCCGCCTCGATCATCTCCCCCGCGAGCCGCCGGTAGATGTCGTCCGCCGACTCCCCCGTCAGCGGATTGACCTCGCCCAGCCGTTCCCACACGGCGTTGCGACGCCGTTCCAGCACCGTCCGCAGCCGGTCCGCCAGCGGCGGCGGCAGCGTGGAGTTCTCCGGCTCCTCCAGCAGTTCCGCCAGCCGCTCCTCCGCCGCCCGCGAGGCCTCGCTCTGCGCCTGCGCCTCCGCCAGCGTCTCGGCCTGCACGTCCTTGGGCGGCAGCTTCAGCGCCCTGATCAGCGGCGGCAGCGTCAGCCCCTGCACCACCAGCGTCCCGATGACCGTCGTGAAGGTCAGGAAGAGGATCAGGTTCCGGTGCGGCACCGAGATCGGCACGGAGAAGGCGATGGCCAGCGACACCACACCCCGCATCCCGGCCCAGCCCACGATCACCGGGGACTTCCAGTCGGTGTCCGGCTCCCGTTCCCGGATACGCCTCGACAGCCCGCGCGGCACGAAGGTCGCCGGGAACACCCACACGAAGCGGGCCACCACCACCACGAGGAAGACGGCGACCGCGTACCAGGCCGCGTCCATGCCCTGGTACTCCCCCAGCCCGGTGAGGACCACCGCCAGCTGGAGGCCGATCAGCGCGAAGACGACCGACTCCAGGATGAAGGCGACCATCTTCCACACCGCCTCCTCCTGGAGCCGGGTGGCGAAGTCGACCTGCCAGTTGCGGTGCCCGAGGTACAGCGCGACCACGACCACCGCGAGCACACCGGACGCGTGCACCCGCTCGGCCGCCGCGTACGCCACGAAGGGGATCAGCAGCGAGAGGGTGTTCTGGAGCAGGGGTTCCTTCATCCGTTTGCGCAGCTGGTGGATCGGCACCATCAGCAGCAGGCCGACGCCGACCCCGCCCACCGAGGCCAGCAGGAACTCCGCGATGCCGCCCGCCCAGCCGGCGCTCACCCCGACGGCCGCCGCCAGCGCCACCTTGTACGCGGTGATCGCGGTGGCGTCGTTGACCAGGGACTCACCCTGCAGGATGGTCGTCAGCCGGTTCGGCAGCCGCAGCTTGCGGGCGATCGCCGTGGCGGCGACGGCGTCGGGCGGCGCGATCACCGCGCCCAGCACCAGCGCCACCGGCAGGGACAGCCCGGGCACCAGCAGGTACGCCGCGTACCCGACGACGACCGTCGCGAAGAGCACGTAGCCGACCGACAGCATCGCGATCGGCCGGATGTTGGCGCGCAGGTCCAGGTACGAGCTGTCCACCGCGGCCGTGTACAGCAGCGGCGGGAGCAGCAGCGGCAGCACGATGTGCGGGTCGAGGGTGTAGTCCGGCACGCCCGGGACGTACGAGGCGGCCAGACCGGCGGCGACCAGCAGCAGGGGCGCGGGCACCGGTGTGCGGCGGGCGAGTCCCGCCACGGCCGCGCTGCCCGCGACGAGCGCCACCAGCTGCAATACGTCCATCGAAGATCCGTCCTCCGTCGTCGCGCGCCCGCACCCTGGCCGTACGCTGGCCATCATGAGCGAGTGCACCCACGTTGCCGAACTGCCGCGCCCCGAGCCGGTCCCGTCTGCACAGACCTGCGCCGAATGTCTGGCGGTCGGCAGCCACCCGGTGCAGCTGCGGATGTGCCTGGGGTGCGGGCACGTGGCGTGCTGCGATTCCTCGCCGTTCCGGCACGCGACGGCGCACCACGACGAGAGCGGCCATCCGGTCATGCGGAGCTTCGAGCCGGGCGAGACCTGGCGATGGTGTTTCGTGGACGGTTCGATCGTCTGAGGCGGGGTAGTTCAACCCTCCGCCGGTTCCCCCGATTTGACCCCCGCAGACCTCTAGCCACTGTGCGTACCCATGGGCTTACCATCAGTCACTGGCCGCAGGGCAAGGTGCTCGGTGCTCACAGCGGGCGTCACGAGGGGTGCCGCGACACGATCGCCCGGATCGCGGTAGCGTCACCGGCGAAAAGAGCTCGTACCACCTTGGAGGTGAGGGTGTCCCAGATCGCAGGCGAGCCCGGGACTCAGGACTTCGTGGAAGTCCGGCTGCCCGCTGCGGGTGCCTACCTGTCGGTGCTGCGGACGGCCACGGCCGGCCTCGCGGCACGTTTGGACTTCACCCTCGACGAAATCGAGGATCTCCGCATCGCGGTGGACGAGGCCTGCGCGATCCTGCTCCAGCAGGCCGTGCCGGGCTCCGTCCTCAGCTGCGTCTTCCGGCTGATCGACGATTCGCTGGAGGTGACCGTCTCGGCACCGACCACGGACGGGCGCGCGCCGGAGCGTGACACGTTCGCCTGGACGGTCCTGTCGGCGCTGGCCGGCAAGGTCGAGGCCACGGTCGAGGAGAACCGGACGGTGAGCATCAGCCTCTACAAACAACGCGGCGCGGGGCCAGGCCCGGCGTGAGCGGCGGGGAGATCCCGGTGCGGGGCGGGGATCGGCCCCGGGTACGGCACGAGGTCGACGGCGGCATCCCGGAGCAGCAGCACGCCCGGCCGCACCCGGCTGACGCGGATGCGGAAGACGGCTTTTTGGACTCGGCGGAGCGACGGGCGGGCCCTATGAGCGAGAACCAGCACGACCAATCACAGCCGGTACAGCCACCGGAGGCCGCTGCGCCGGCCCCGGCGGCGGGGTTCCCGGTGTCTTCGGCGCCTGCGCCGCTGCCCGATCCGCGCGACCGCAGCAGCGCGCGGGGCCTGTTCGTCGAGCTGCGGGCGCTGCCCGACGGCTCGCCGGAGAAGGCGGAGCTGCGCAACCGGCTCGTACGTATGCACCTGCCCCTGGTCGAGCACCTGGCGCGGCGCTTCCGCAACCGCGGTGAGCCGCTGGACGACCTGACCCAGGTCGCGACGATCGGCCTCATCAAGTCGGTGGACCGGTTCGACCCGGACCGCGGAGTCGAGTTCTCCACGTACGCCACGCCCACGGTGGTCGGCGAGATCAAGCGCCACTTCCGTGACAAGGGCTGGGCGGTACGGGTGCCCCGGCGCCTGCAGGAGCTGCGGCTCTCGCTGACGACGGCCACGGCCGAGCTGTCCCAGCAGCACGGGCGCTCGCCGACGGTGCACGAGCTGGCCGAGCGGCTGGGCATCTCCGAGGAGGAGGTGCTGGAGGGGCTGGAATCGGCCAATGCCTACAGCACGCTCTCCCTGGACGTCCCGGACACCGACGACGAGTCGCCGGCAGTCGCGGACACCCTGGGCGCGGAGGACGAGGCCCTGGAGGGCGTCGAGTACCGCGAGTCCCTCAAGCCGCTGCTGGAGGGGCTGCCGCCGCGGGAGAAGCGGATCCTGCTGCTTCGGTTCTTCGGCAACATGACGCAGTCGCAGATCGCGCAGGAGGTCGGCATCTCCCAGATGCACGTCTCCCGCCTGCTGGCCCGCACCCTCGCCCAGCTCCGCGAGAAGCTCCTCGTCGAGGAGTGAGCGGGGCTCAGGAGGAGGAAGGCCCTCCGATGCCGAGGGCCTCGGTCGCCGTCGGGTTCACGAGGAGTGCGACGACGGCCACCGCGGCCACCGCGAGGGCCGCGGCGGCGGCGGTCATGGCACCGCCGGTGGTGTAGAGCGTCCAGGCCACCGGCAGCGCCATCAGCTGGGTGATCAGTGCCGGGCCGCGGCTCCAGCGGCGGCCCAGGCGCAGTCCGCGCGCGGCGATCAGCGGCAGCGCGGCGAGCGCGAGCAGGGTGATGCCGCCCGTCTCGGCCTGCTGCGGGGAGTCGGGGTCTCCGGCGATGCCGACGAACAGCATGTACACGCCGAGGCCGGCGAGGGCCAGCCCCTCCAGGGCCGTGAGCGCGGCCGCGGCGGTCAGCCGGCGGGGCAGCGCGGTGGGCGCTTCGACGGTGGGGGCGGGGGCCTTCGCGGGCTGCTTCTTACTCACCCATGCAGGGTAGCGGCGCCCCGGCGGAGGCCGGAGGGGACGGGCAGTAGGGTCCGCTCGTGAAGGGGTGGGTAGTCTGGCGCTCATGCGTGCACTTCTCGTGGCCAACCCAGCAGCGACGACCACCAGTGCGCGCACGCGCGACGTCCTGATCCATGCCCTGGCCAGCGAGATGAAGCTGGAGGCGGTCACCACCGAGTACCGCGGGCACGCCCGGGACCTGGGGCGCAAGGCCGCGCACGAGGGGCTGGACCTGGTGGTCGCCCTGGGCGGCGACGGCACGGTCAACGAGGTGGTGAACGGGCTCCTGCACAACGGGCCCGATCCGGACCGGCTGCCCCGGCTGGCGGTGGTCCCCGGCGGCTCCACCAATGTGTTCGCCCGTGCCCTGGGGCTGCCGAACGACGCGGTCGAGGCGACGGGCGCGCTGCTGGACGCGCTGCGCGAGGAGCGCGAGCGGACGGTCGGCCTGGGTCTGGCGGCAGGCACGCCCGGCACGGAGGACGAGTCGGTTCCGGCGCGCTGGTTCACCTTCTGCGCGGGCTTCGGGTTCGACGCGGGTGTCGTGGGGCGGGTCGAGCAGCAGCGGGAACGCGGCAAGCGTTCGACGCACGCCCTGTATGTACGACAGCTGATGCGCCAGTTCTGGGAGGAGCCCAACCGCCGACACGGGACGGTCACGCTGGAGCGCCCTGGAGCCGATCCGGTGACGGGACTGGTGCTGTCGATAGTGTGCAACACCTCGCCGTGGACGTATCTGGGGAATCGTCCGCTTTACGCCTCTCCGGAGGCGTCGTTCGATACCGCACTTGACGTATTGGCGCTCAACCGTTTGTCAACTCCGGCCGTCGCCCGGTACGCGACACAGCTCCTGACCTCCACTCCTGAGCGGGGTCCGCACGGCAAGCATGCGGTGTCTCTGCACGATCTGACCGACTTCACCTTGCATTCGAAGGTTCCCCTCCCGTTCCAGATGGACGGTGATCACCTCGGACTGCGCACCAGCGTTCGGTTCACAGGCGTACGCCGTGCACTGCGTGTGATTGTGTGAGTAGAAGGGCCCGCAGGCCTTTCACTCGAACGTTTACACGCCGGTCCACCCTCACGATGTAGGGCTGTGACCTAGTAGACACCGACGAATCAAAAAAAACTTTCCGGAAGGGGTTGTATCCCCGTCCGAGGTTTGCGAATCTCTTCATGGCGATCGGGACAGCCCGCAGAACCGGCACCCACACAGACCGCCAGAACCCCTCCACGAATCTCTGACTGATCACCCGCGTGAAACCGGGCGGTCGCCCTTCCCTCACGGGGGGATTCGTGAAAGCGTTCACATTCACAAGCAAAGTGCCCGCAATACAAGGAGATGGAGCAGCCATGGACTGGCGTCACAACGCCGTTTGCCGCGAGGAAGACCCGGAACTCTTCTTCCCCATCGGCAACACCGGTCCTGCGCTGCTGCAGATCGAGGAAGCCAAGGCCGTCTGCCGCCGTTGCCCCGTCATGGAGCAGTGCCTGCAGTGGGCGCTCGAGTCCGGTCAGGACTCCGGCGTCTGGGGCGGTCTCAGCGAGGACGAGCGCCGCGCCATGAAGCGCCGCGCCGCTCGCAACCGGGCGCGCAACGCCAGCGCCTGACAACGACTTTCGAGCCTCGACGCGCAGCGCGCAGTAACCGAAGAAGCGCTCAGCAACGTGCTCTTGAGCCCCGGACCGAAGCATTCGGTCCGGGGCTCAGTGCTGCTGCAGGACTACTCTCCGTGCGCGCGGCCCGCAGGCCGTCGCTCACGCTGAGTCACCCTTCGGCTGCTACTTCTGCGGGCTGGACGGCAGGTCGAGGACGACCTTGGTGCCGCGCGGCTCGGCCCGGACCATGTCGAAGGTGCCGCCGAGCTCCCCCTCCACGAGGGTCCGTACGATCTGCAGTCCGAGGTTGCCGGCCCGCTGGGGGTCGAACCCCTCGGGCAGGCCGTTGCCGTCGTCGAGCACGGTGATCAGCAGCCGCCCGTCCTTGCGGCCGGTTCCGCTGCGCAGTGCGGCCACCTCCACGGTGCCCCGCTCCCCCTGGGTGAAGGCGTGCTCCAGGGCGTTCTGCAGGATCTCCGTGAGCACCATCGACAGCGGGGTGGCGACCTCCGCGTCCAGGATCCCGAAGCGGCCGGTGCGCCGGCAGTCGACCCTGCCCGGCGAGATCTCCGAGACCATCGCGATCACGCGGTCGGCGATCTCGTCGAACTCGACCCGCTCGTCGAGGTTCTGAGAGAGCGTCTCGTGCACGATCGCGATCGAACCGACACGGCGCACGGCTTCGTTGAGCGCCTCGCGGCCCTGGGGCGAATCCATTCGGCGGGCCTGGAGCCGCAACAGTGCGGCCACGGTCTGCAGGTTGTTCTTCACCCGGTGGTGGATCTCCCGGATGGTCGCGTCCTTGGTGATCAGTTCACGTTCGCGACGGCGCAGTTCGGTGACGTCGCGGCAGAGCACCAGGGAGCCGATCCGGGTCCCCTTCGGCTTGAGGGGGATGGCGCGCAGCTGGATGACGCCCCCGTTGCCCTCGACCTCTGTCTCGCGCGGGGCCCAGCCGCTGGCGAGCTTGACCAGCGCCTCGTCGACCGGGCCGCGGAACGGTGCGAGTTCGGCGGTGGTGGCGCCGAGGTCCTGGCCGACCAGGTCGGAGGCGAGGCCGAGGCGGTGGTAGGCGGAGAGCGCGTTCGGGGACGCGTAGGTGACCACGCCGTCGGCGTCGAGCCGGATCAGGCCGTCCCCGACGCGCGGGGAGGCGTCCATGTCGACCTGCTGGCCGGGGAAGGGGAAGGAGCCCGCCGCGATCATCTGCGCGAGGTCCGAGGCGGACTGGAGGTAGGTCAGCTCCAGCCGGCTGGGTGTACGCACAGTGAGCAGGTTGGTGTTGCGGGCGATCACTCCCAGTACCCGTCCTTCGCGGCGGACGGGGATCGACTCGACGCGGACCGGTACCTCCTCGCGCCACTCGGGGTCGCCCTCGCGCACGATGCGGCCCTCGTCGAGCGCGGCGTCCAGCAGCGGGCGGCGGCCGCGCGGCACCAGGTGGCCGACCATGTCGTCCTGGTACGAGGTGGGGCCGGTGTTCGGGCGCATCTGGGCGACCGAGACGTAGCGGGTGCCGTCGAGGGTGGGCACCCACAGCACGAGGTCGGCGAAGGACAGGTCGGAGAGCAGCTGCCACTCCGAGACCAGCAGGTGGAGCCACTCCAGGTCGGTTTCTCCGAGAGCGGTGTGCTGGCGTACGAGGTCGTTCATGGAGGGCACGTTGCGAGCGTACCCCGGGTACGCACGATGACTTTGCCCACGCCGGTACTCAGGAGTATCCAGGAGGGGCACGGGCCGCGTAGTGTTGGAGGAAGTGACGGGTTTCCAGCTACCGTCATTGGATGGACAGAACAGAATGGTCTAGTCCAGAATTGACTTAGAGTCTCCGCCCTCCCCGCACAGGAGGACGGATCGAGGTAGCCGCGCGCTCTGCCCTGACCGCGCAGGCACCTCTCACCGGCCGCCGGGAACCGCACACCTGACGGCCGTAAGTACTCCGGGCTACGGTGCCGGACGGGTTGAGGGTCCCGTCCTGCACCGTGGCCCAGAGGAATTTTCGGGGCCTTTCACGGCCAGGCCAGCAGGGCCCGCTCCGCCACCGCCTCCAGCTCTTCCCGGGTCGCCCCGTCGCGCGACTGCTGGGACATCCCCTGAAGCACGGCCCCGGCGTACCGGGCCAGCGCCCGCGCGTCCGTGTCCGGGGGCAGCGCTCCGGTGGCGAAGTCGGCGCGGATCCGGCGCTCGAAGAGCTCCAGGCCGGCGTTGCGCCGCATCCGCAGCGCCCGGGCCACCTCCTCCGAGGTGGTGTTGATCGCCGCGCTGATCACCATGCAGCCCGGCGGGTGGGCCGGGTCGGTATAAACCTCGGCCGCCTCGCGCAGGATGCGCTCCACGGCGGCGCGGGCGGTGGGCTCCTCGGCCAGTGCCACGCCGGCGAAGTCGCCGTAGCGGCTCGCGTAGACCGCGACGACCTCGTCGAAGAGCTTGCGCTTGTCGCCGAAGGCCGCGTAGAGGCTGGGCGCGCTGATGCCGATGGAGGCGGTCAGGTCGGAGATCGAGGTCGCCTCGTAGCCGCGCTCCCAGAAGGCCGTCATCGCCTTGTCGAGGGCGGCGTCACGGTCGAAGGAGCGGGGCCTGCCGCGCTGTCCGGTCACCATCCACACATTCTATAGCGGGCGCTAAGGAATCTGATACGGTCCTTTCTGTAGCGATCACTAGCGATTTCGGAGGGGGGCGCGTCATGGGCGTGCTCGAAGGGAAGACGGCACTGGTCACGGGCGGCAGCCGGGGCATCGGCCGGGCCGTGGCGGAGCGGCTGGCACGCGACGGGGCGCTGGTGGCGGTGCACTACGGCCGCAACGCGGCGGCGGCCGAGGAGACCGTGGCGGCGATCGGGGCGGCCGGCGGACGGGCCTTCGCGATCGGGGCCGAGCTCGGGGTGCCGGGGGACGCAGAGGCCCTCTGGGCGGCGTACGAGGCCCATCCCGCACGCACCGAGGCCGTGGACATCCTCGTCAACAACGCGGGGGCGGCGATCTTCGCGGGGATCGGGGACACCGACGAGGAGGCCTACGACCGGGCGCACGCGCTGAACGCCAAGGCGCCGTTCTTCGTGATCCAGCGCGGGCTGGCGCGGCTGCGGGACGGCGGCCGGATCGTGAACGTGACCGGCACCCCGGACCTCGCGCTGCCGGCGATCCTCGCGACGGTCATGGCGAAGGGCGCGGCGAACGCCATGACGCGCTCGCTGGCCGCCGAACTCGCCCCGCGGGGGATCACCGTGAACTCGGTGGGGCCGGGGATCACCGAGACGGACCTGAACGCGGCCCTGCTCGCCGATCCCGCGACCCGGACCCACCTGGCCGCCCGCTCGGTCTTCCACCGGGTGGGCACGGCGGAGGAGGTGGCGGACGTGGTGGCCTTCCTGGCCTCGGCGGACTCCCGCTGGGTCACGGGCCAGCACCTGGACGCCACGGGCGGCCTGCAGCTGGCACTGATCTAGTGCTGCGGCCGGGAAGGTTCGCCGGGCGTCGTGACCCGGTGAACCTTCCCGGTCACGGCAGCAGCAACGGTCGGACGGCGCTACGGCCGTTCGGAGGGGATGGAGCTGGGAACGGTCGGGAGCACGATGCCGCGCGGGGCCTCGGGCTCTTCGCCGGCTGCCTCGACCGCCATGAGGTCGGGCAGTTCGTAGGCCTCCGCACCGTCGAGGTCGACCTCGTAGCCGATGTCCCCGAGGCTCGCCGCCGTGAGCCGGCTCAGCGGGTTGCCGGCCGCGGCGATGGTAGGCGTCATCAGCTCGGTACGGAAGACCCTCTCCCGCCAGTGGCTGCCCGCACTGCCCGGGCCGCCGACGTTGGCGACCGGCACCGGCCGGGGCGGTCCGGCCCCCATGAGTACGCCGAACTCCGCCATGGCGCCGGGGCCGACGAAGGTGGGGTTGGTGCCGGGGAAGTCCTTCAGCAGGCCGAAGGCGCTCCAGACCAGCCCGGTGATGCCGAGGCAGTGGCCCATCTCGTGGGTGATGACGTCGAGCAGCGAGCCGTCGTCCTCCATCTGGCCGAGGTCGGCCTTGTCGAACCGCATGACGGCCTTCGCCGGCAGACCCGCCCCGGCGAGCGCCGTCTGGGGCCGGAAGATGCGCGGACCCGCTTCCCCGAGGACGCCGAAGACTCCGTCGAGGAACACACCTTCGGCGTCGATCAGGATGTCGTCGATGATCACGTCGCCGCTGAAGTCGCGGATGATCGCGGTCTCCAGGTCACCGACGATGACCCGCGCCCAGCGCTCGGCCGCCTCGGCGAAGACGTCCTTCTGGTTGTTGGTCAACCCGCCGACGAAGCGCACCTCGATCTGGAACGGGGAGGTGGTCTCGGCGAGATCGGCGGCGCGCGTGGCGCTCGCCACTGCTCTGTAACTCTCGAAGGCGTAGGTCGGGTGCCTGGCCATGACTACCACTCCAATCGCACATAGCACGATTTACCTACCAAAGCCACCTTATGCGACAAAGGAGTTGTAGACAGGGCAACCAAGAGCAGGCCAGACCGGCTGTAGCACGGTGCACCGCATCGGCCGCCCGGGTGACCGCCCGGGAGGCCTGACGCCGGGATCGGGATCACCATGGAAAGCGGCGGGACCCCCGCCGCACCCGGCTCCCTCTGCTAGATTGGTCTATACCACACCACCCACTCCAGATCGGCAGGCCCCGCGTGGAAGTTGTCATCGTCCCGGACGCCAAGGCAGGCGGCGAGCTCATCGCGGAGGCCATGGCGGCCCTGGTGCGCCGCAAGCCCGACGCCCTGCTCGGCGTGGCGACCGGCTCTACCCCGCTGCCCGTCTACGAGGCCCTCACGCGCAAGGTCGGGGCGGGTGAGGTCGACGCCTCCGCGGCCCGGATATGCCAGCTCGACGAGTACGTCGGCCTGCCGGCCGGGCACCCCGAGTCCTACCGCGCCGTCGTCCTGCGCGAGGTCGTCGAGCCCCTCGGTCTGACCGAGGCGTCCTTCATGGGCCCCGACGGTTCGGCCGAGGACATCGTCGCCGCGTGCGAGGCCTACGACCGGGCCCTGGCCGAGGCCGGCGGTGTGGACCTCCAGCTGCTGGGGATCGGCACGGACGGGCACATCGGCTTCAACGAGCCCTGCTCGTCCCTGGCCTCGCGCACCCGCATCAAGACGCTGACGGAGCAGACCCGCGTGGACAACGCGCGCTTCTTCGACGACGACCTGGAGCAGGTGCCGCACCACGTCATCACCCAGGGCATCGGCACCATCCTCGACGCCCGCCACCTGGTGCTGCTGGCCACTGGCGAGGGCAAGGCCGAGGCCGTCGCGCAGACCGTCGAGGGTCCGCTGTCCGCCCTGGTACCGGCGTCCGCGCTGCAGTTGCACCGCCACGCGACCGTCGTCGTGGACGAGGCCGCCGCCTCGAAGCTCAAGCTGGCCGACTACTTCCGCCACACCTACGCCAACAAGCCGTCCTGGCAGGGGCTGTAGTCCCCGACAGCGGGCGAAGGGCCGGGCACTCCCTCGGGGGAGCCCGGCCCTTGCGCGTACGCGGCGGAGCCGGGCACCACCCCTGTGACAAGGTGCCCGGCTCCGGTTCCGCGGCGCGTCACACCCCCGTGACGGCCCCCGCGACGACCTCGGCGGCGGCGCGGCCGCAGACGCGCGCGGCGCCGTGCGTGGCGATGTGCAGGGCCCCGCGCGGCTCGGCGCGCGGCAGCCCCATCTCGACGACCACCGTGTCCGGCCGGGCCTCGACCAGGTCGTCCAGCACCTCGGTCATCCACGGGTGGCGGTGCGCGTCCCGGACCACCGCGACGACGGTGCGCTCCCCCGCGGCGGCCAGGATCTCCCCGGCCGTGGCGCCCTGCGGGTAGAGGCCCGAAGCGGTGCCGGGCAGCAGCTCGGCCAGCTCGGCGGCCGGGCCCCACGGAGTCTCGTCGCCGACGGCGATGTTCGCGACCGGGGTCAGGGTCGCGACGTACGGGCCGGTCAGCGGGCCCGCCGAGCCGGTGACGACGAGGGCCCGGCGGGCGGCGGTCAGGCCGATGCCGGACGCGCGGCTCCCCTCCGGCCGCGCGTCCGGCCGGGCCCCCAGGGTCCACGCGGCCAGCGCACGGACCCGGGCGGCGGCGTCGGCGAGCCGATCCTGCGGGAGCGTGCCCTCGCGTACGGCCGCGACCAGCGCGTCGCGCAGCCGCAGGACGGTGTCCTCGTCGGCGAGTCCGCCGCCGACGCAGATGGCGTCGGCGCCCGCCGCGATGGCCAGGACCGAGCCGCGCTCGATCCCGTACGTCCCGGCGATGGCGTGCATCTCCATGCCGTCGGTGACGATGAGGCCCTCGTAGCCGAGCTCCTTGCGCAGCAGGCCGGTCAGGATCTGCGGGCTGAGCGTGGCCGGGCGGGTCGGGTCGAGGGCGGGCACCAGGATGTGGGCGCTCATCACGGCCTTCGTCCCGGCCTCGATGGCGGCCTTGAACGGTACGAGTTCCCGTGCGGCGAGGGTGTCGAGGTCCACGTCGATGCGCGGCAGGGCGTGGTGGGAGTCGACGTTGGTGTCGCCGTGGCCCGGGAAGTGCTTGGTGCAGGCGGCGACGCCGGCGGCCTGGAGGCCCTCGACGTAGGCGGCGGTGTGCCGGGCGGCGAGGTGGGTGTCGGCACCGAAGGACCGTACGCCGATGACCGGGTTGTCCGGGTTGGAGTTGACGTCGGCGGAGGGGGCCCAGTTGAGGTTGACCCCGCACTCGGCGAGGCGGCGGCCCAGCTCGTGGGCGACGTCCCGGGTCAGGCGGGTGTCGTCGACGGCACCGAGGGCCAGGTTGCCCGGGAAGGACGAGCCGCCCCGGACCTCCAGGCGGGTGACGTCACCGCCCTCCTCGTCGATGGCGACGAGCACGTCGTCACGTTCGGCGCGCAGCTGCGCGGTCAGCGCGGCCAGCTGCTCGGGCGAGGCGATGTTGCGGCCGAACAGGCCCACCGAGGTGAGGCCTTCGCCGATCCTGCGGAGCAGCCAGGCCGGGGCGGTGGTGCCCTCGAAGCCGGGCTGGAGGACGGCGAGGGCGTCGCGGGTCACCTCGTCGGAGGCGGTGGCGCGGTGCGCAAGGACAGTCATGACGGCGTCATCCCTTCACGGCGCCGGCGGTCATGCCGCCGACTGCCTTGCGCTGGAGGAAGATGAAGATGAGCAGGACCGGGACCGCGAAGAGCGAGGAAGCGGCCATGGTGGCGCCCCAGTCGTTGCCGAAGGCGGACATGAACTCGGTCAGCCACAGGGGCAGGGTCTGCGCGGTCTTGTCCTTGTTGAGGATCAGGACCATGGCGAACTCGTTCCAGGCGGTGATGAAGCCGAAGAGCGAGGTGGACATCAGGCCGGGGGCCAGCAGCGGGAAGATCACCTTGCGGAAGGCCTGGCCGCGGGTGCAGCCGTCGATCTGGGCGGCCTCCTCCAGGGTCACCGGGACGGCGGCGATGAAGCCGCGCAGGGTCCAGATGGTGAAGGGGAGGATCATCACGAAGTAGATGGCGGTCAGCAGCGGGAGGCTGTTCAGCAGCTCGCCGTCGCGGGCGATCATGTACATCGCGATGACCATGACCTCCCAGGGGGCCATCTGGGCCATCATCACGGTGAGGACCAGGCCCTTGCGGCCCTTGAACCTCATGCGGGCGATGGCGAAGCTCGCGGCGAGGGCGACGAGCAGGGCCAGCACCACGGCGCCGACGGTGACCAGGACGCTGTTGGTGACGTACGTCCAGAAGTTCTCGACCCCGGTGGCCTTGCCGAAGTTGTCCAGCGTCGGCGTGAAGACGAAGACGGGGTCCTTCGTGAGCATCTGGTCGGCCGGCTTGAGGGCCGACGAGAACATCCAGTACACGGGGAAGACGAAGACCAGGGCGAGCAGGAGCGCGCCGAGGTTCTTGGCCACGGCTCCGGGGCGCACCGGGCGGCGGGTACGGAGCTGCTGTGCGGGCCCCTCGGGAGCCGCGGGCTTCGGGGCGGTGGTCGTGCTCGTGCTCACTGCTCCTCCTCCTGCTTCAGGATCAGGCGGAAGTAGAAGGACATGACGATCACGAGGATCACGATCGTCAGGACGGAGATCGCGGCGGCGAGGCCGTAGTGGGCCTGGCTCTGGCCCTCGACGTAGGCGAAGACCGGCAGGATCTCGGAGGCGCGGTCCGGGCCGCCCTTGTTCATCGCGTAGACCTGGGTGAAGGCCTTGAACACCCAGATCACCTCAAGGAAGGTGGTGATGAGGAAGAAGGGCTTCAGGTTCGGGAAAACGATCTTCCAGAAGGTCTGCCAGCCGTTGGCGCCGTCCATGCGGGCGGCCTCGTACAGCTCGGCGCCGACCGTGGTGAGGCCGGCGTACATGTTGAGGGCGACGAAGGGGATGGAGCCCCAGACCACCAGGATCGTGACGATCACCATGGTGGAGAGGCCGGTCTCCATCCAGTTGTGCTGTTCGTAGCCGGAGAAGCCGGCGGTGCGCATGACCCAGTTCATGACGCCGAACTGCTCGTCGAACAGCCAGCGGAAGACCTGTACCGAGGCGACGATCGGCATGGCCCAGGCCATCACCAGCGCCATCGACAAAACCAGGCGCATCTTCGTGCCGAGCTTGTTCAGCAGGATGCCGATGAGGCTTCCCAGCACCATGATCAGCGCGACGTTGGCCAGCGTGAAGGCGAAGCTGCGGACGACGACGGTCCAGAAGGCCGAGTCACCGAGGAGCTCGGTGTAGTTGTCGAGTCCCGCGAAGGGGTACTTCCGCTGGATGAACTCGACCTTGTTGATGTCCTGGAGGGACAGGATCACGTTCTTGATCAGCGGGTACAGCAGGAGCGTCGCGAGGGCGAGCACCGCGGGTGCGACCAGCAGATAGGGCAGCCACCCCGAGGGGAGCGACTTCCTGCCTCCGCGAGGCGGCGTATGGCTGGCGCCGGTTGCTGGGGCCGGCGTCTGGGGCCGTCCGGCGGACTTCGGTGGTGCGTCCTGTGGAGCGCTGGTCACCGCTCCCTGGGAGTGCACGGTCATGGCTTGGCTTCCTCGCGGTTGACTGTGGAGTCAAATGCGCGACCGGGGGCGCGGCGGGTGTCCGGGCACCTGCCGCACTCCCCGGTGCGTTCACACTGCTGGGTCGTGCGGGTACTGCGGGGCGGGACTACTTGTTGATGCGCTTGGCGATCTCCGCGTCCGCCTCGGCACCGGCCTTGGCCGCGTCCTCACCCTTCAGGACCTTGGTCATGAACTCCTTGATGGGGTTCGGCTCGGTCTCGACGTTCGCCCAGCCCGCAGTGACCGGGGTGATCTTGCCGTTGACGCCGGCCTTGCCCATGGCCTCGGCGAAGGAGCCCGCGGCGGGGGTGAAGTTGGCCGCGGCCTGGTTCGGGAGCAGCGCGCCCTTGGTCTCGGCGGCGTACTTGGTCATCTGGTCCTTGCCGGCGGCGAGGGCCAGCCACTCCTTGGCGAGCTCCTTGTTCTTGGAGCGCTCGGCCACGGCGAGGTTCGAGCCGCCGAGGAAGACGGTGCTGGTCTTGTCCGCGGTCTTGCCCGGGATCGGGAAGTAGCCGAAGTCGGCTTCCTTGCCCGCGTCCTTCAGCGCCTTCTCGGCACCGCCGGCCTCCCAGCCGAGACCGATCCAGGAGGCGACGCCGCCCTTGGGGACGATGTCGGTGGACTGCTGCGGGTTGGCCTCGTCCTTGTCCTTCGGGGCGGTGGAGTAGGACTGGAGCTTCTTGTAGAACTCCATCGCGGCGCCGGCCTGCGGGGTCCCGAGGCCGCCCTTCCACTTGGCGCCGTCCTTGACGGCGAGGTCGCCGCCCTCGTCCCAGATGAGGCCGGCGAGGACGTACCAGCTCTGGCCCGGGAGGTAGATGGGCTGGGTGGCCGGGTCGGCCGCCTTCAGCTTCTCCAGGCCGGCGATCCACTCGTCGCGGGTGGTGGGCGGGGTGACGCCGGCCTTGGCGAAGGCCTTCTTGTCGTAGACGACGACGCGGTTGGCGGCGTACCAGGGGGCGGAGTAGAGCTTGCCGTCGACCTCGGCCGAGGCGAGCATGCTCTTCTGCCAGGCGTCGGCGCCGAGGGCGGCCTTGTCCTTCGTCAGGTCGGCGAGACCGCCGGTGACCGCGTAGCCGGCGGTCTGGGTGTTGCCGAGCTCAAGAACGTCCGGAGGGTTGTTCTCGGAGAGGGCCGTGGTGACCTTCTCCTGGATGCCGGTCCACTTCTGCTCCTCGACCTTGACCGTCACACCGGGGTGCTTGGCCGAGAACTCCTTGTTGACCTCGTCGATCCAGGCCTTCGGCGCGGAGCCGTCCATGACCCAGACGGTGATCTCCTTGGGACCCGCGTCGGCCTTGGCCTTGTCGTCGTCCCCATTGCCACACGCCGCGAGTCCGACCATCATGCCCGCGACACCGACCGCCGCGATGAGCTTGCGCTTCACGCCACCCTCCTCAGGGATGCCTGCCTGCACTTCCCTTGCCCGCCGCGGTGACATACGCGAAGTACTGCCGTGGGGCTGGGATCTGATCCATATTGGTGTAGACCAGTAGCTGGAGCTTGGCCTAGACCTTTAGGGGTGTCAAGGGTCTAATGAGCGGGTGCCCGGTCCGTTATCGGACCGACACCTGGGGAGAGAGAAGGCCTGTACCCCCAGTCGTGTCACCATGTGACCGCACATATCGGAGGAGCCGGTGACGGCAGCGAAACTGGAGTCGGGAAGGCGGGCGGCGATGGCCACCGAAGGGGCACTCACGGAGCCGGACGGCGGGGCAGCCACTCGCACGGCACGTGTACCCAAGTACTACCGACTCAAGCGGCACTTGCTCGACATGACGGAGACGCTGCCGCCCGGCACCCCGGTACCGCCGGAGCGCACGCTCGCGGCCGAATTCGACACCTCGCGGACCACGGTCCGCCAGGCCCTCCAGGAACTGGTCGTAGAGGGACGACTGGAGCGGATCCAGGGCAAAGGCACCTTCGTCGCCAAGCCCAAGGTCTCCCAGGCCCTGCAACTGACCTCCTACACGGAGGACATGCGGGCCCAGGGCCTGGAGCCGACCTCGCAGCTCCTCGACATCGGCTACGTGACCGCGGACGACACCCTCGCCGGACTACTCAAGATCAACACCGGGGGGCGGGTGCTGCGCATCGAGCGGCTGCGCCTGGCCAGCGGCGAGCCGATGGCCATCGAGACCACGCACCTCTCGGCCAAGCGCTTCCCCGCGCTGCGCCGGTCGCTCGCCAAGTACACCTCCCTCTACACCGCCCTCGCCGAGGTGTACGACGTCCACCTGGCGGAGGCCGAGGAGACGATCGAGACCTCGCTGGCCACCCCGCGCGAGGCCGGCCTGCTCGGCACCGACGTCGGGCTGCCGATGCTGATGCTCTCCCGGCACTCCCTGGACGCCGACGGCGAACCGGTGGAGTGGGTGCGGTCGGTGTACCGCGGCGACCGCTACAAGTTCGTCGCCAGGCTCAAGCGCCCCGCCGCCTGACACCCGTGACCCCGCCCCGCGCACCGGAATTCCGAGACCGGAATGCGGACGGGGTCTTACGTTCACCAGGCAATCCCCCGTAGATTCCGCCTGCTTACGCAGATGATCGACGAGGGGACCAGGATCATGCCTGAACCGGAAGCAACAGGTACACAACGGGCCACGGCGAGTCCGGCAACCCCATCGGGCTCGCCCTCCCCCAAGTCCATCGCCGTGTGGGTCCTCGTCGGACTCGTCGGCGCCATCGGCTGGGGCGTGCTGGCGCTCTCGCGCGGCGAGGAGATCTCCGCGGCCTGGCTGCTCGCCGCGGCCCTGGGCTCGTACGCCATCGCCTACCGCTTCTACGCCCGCTTCATCGCGCACCGCGTACTGAAGGTCGACGCGACGCGGGCCACTCCCGCCGAACGCCTTGACAACGGTGTCGACTTCCATCCCACCGACCGCCGCGTTCTCTTCGGCCACCACTTCGCCGCCGTCGCCGGCGCCGGCCCGCTCGTCGGGCCCGTGCTCGCCGCGCAGATGGGCTACCTGCCCGGAACCATCTGGATCGTCGCGGGCGTGATCTTCGCCGGCGCCGTCCAGGACATGGTGACGCTGTTCTTCTCCACCCGCCGCGACGGCCGTTCGCTCGGCCAGATGGCGCGGGACGAGATCGGCCCCGTGGGCGGAGCCGCCGCCCTGGTCGCCGTGTTCGCCATCATGATCATCCTGCTGGCGGTGCTGGCCCTGGTCATCGTCAACGCCCTGGCGCACTCGCCCTGGGGCGTCTTCTCCATCGGCATGACCATCCCGATCGCCGTCTTCATGGGCTTCTACCTGCGCGTCCTGCGGCCGGGCCGGGTCACCGAGGTCTCCCTCATCGGTGTCGCCCTGCTGCTGCTCGCCATCGTCGCGGGCGGCTGGGTCGCCGAGTCCTCCTTCGCCGGGACCTTCACCCTGGAGAAGGAGACGCTCGTCATCTGGATGGTGGTGTACGGCTTCCTGGCGTCGGTCCTGCCGGTGTGGATGCTGCTCGCGCCCCGCGACTACCTCTCCACCTTCATGAAGGTCGGCACCATCGCGCTCCTCGCGATCGGCGTGGTCATCGCGATGCCGACGCTGAAGATGCCCTCGATCACCGACTTCGCGGCCCGCGGCGACGGCCCGGTCTTCGCCGGGTCGATGTTCCCGTTCGTCTTCATCACCATCGCGTGCGGCGCGCTCTCGGGCTTCCACGCCCTGGTCTCCTCGGGCACCACCCCGAAGATGATCCAGAAGGAGACCCAGGTCCGCATGATCGGCTACGGCGCCATGCTGACCGAGTCGTTCGTCGCCGTCATGGCGATCATCGCTGCCTGCATCATCGAGCCCGGCCTCTTCTTCGCGGTGAACTCCCCTCCCGGGATCATCGGCACCACGGTCGAGTCCGCCTCGCAGGCGGTGACGAACTTCGGCTTCGCCATCTCGCCCGAGGCGCTCACCCAGGCCGCCAAGGACGTCGAGGAAGCCAGCCTGCTGTCCCGTACGGGCGGCGCGCCGACCTTCGCACTCGGAATGTCGGAGATCTTCTCCTCCGTCATCGGCGGCGCCGGGATGAAGGCCTTCTGGTACCACTTCGCGATCATGTTCGAGGCGCTCTTCATCCTGACGACGCTCGACGCGGGCACCCGCGTGGGCCGGTTCATGCTCCAGGACACCCTCGGCAACGTCCACAAGTCCTTCAAGGACGTCAGCTGGAAGCCCGGCGTGTGGTTCGCGAGCGCGATCGTGGTCGGCGCGTGGGGCTACTTCCTGTGGGTCGGCATCAAGGACCCGCTGGGCGGCATCAACCAGCTCTTCCCGCTCTTCGGCATCGCCAACCAGCTGCTGGCCGCGGTCGCGCTGGCCGTCTGCACCACGCTGCTGGTGAAGTCCGGCCGGCTCAAGTGGGCCTGGGTTACGGGCGTCCCGCTGGTCTGGGACGCCACGGTGACCCTCACCGCCAGCTACCAGAAGGTCTTCTCCGAGGACGTGAAGGTCGGCTTCTTCGCCCAGCGCGACAAGTACCAGGCGGGCATCGACGCCGACAAGGTCCTGGCCCCGGCCAAGAACATGGACGACATGCACACGATCGTCACCAACGCCACGGTGGACGGCGTGCTGTGCGCCCTCTTCGCGGTGCTGATCATCGTGGTCCTCGCGGACGCGCTCCGCACCTGCGTCAAGGCCGTCCGCGACCCGGGGTCGGCGAAGCTCTCCGAGGTCCCGTGGACCGAGTCGAAGATCGTCGCCCCGGCCGGCCTGATCGCGACCGCCGAGGAGCGGGCCCGGCTCGCCGCCGCGGCCGACCGCGATTCCGGCGGCGGGCAGGTCAAGGAGCCGGTGGGGTGAGCACCGT
This sequence comes from Streptomyces erythrochromogenes, assembly GCF_036170895.1. Taxonomy (NCBI): domain Bacteria; kingdom Bacillati; phylum Actinomycetota; class Actinomycetes; order Kitasatosporales; family Streptomycetaceae; genus Streptomyces; species Streptomyces erythrochromogenes. The sequence goes on from NZ_CP108036.1 coordinate 3,034,688, forward strand.
ACGGAGCGTGCTGGCCAGGGCCAGGTTCTACGTACGGGAGTTCTCCGGGGAGGCCGCGTACGACCGGTACGTCGCCCACGCCCGCTCCCACGACCCGGACGCGGAGGTCCTCACCCGCCGCGCCTTCGAACGCGCCCGCACGGACGCCCGCGAGGCGGACCCCCGCGAGGGCTTCCGCTGCTGCTGACACATGCGAAGGGCCCCGCCGCACGACGCGGCGGGGCCCTTCGGCGTCCTCAGCGCACCCCGTCCTCGAGGGGCTCGGTCTGAAGGGTGCGGCCGACGGGGTCGGGGCGGTGCTGCCCCCGACGACGGCGCCGGGCCCCGACACCCGTCCTGCACACTCGACCGCATGGACATGGTGATCAGAACGGCGGTGCCCGCCGACTACGAGACGCTGGGCGAGATCACGGCGCAGGCCTACCTCGCCGACGGGCACCTGGACTTCAACGAGGACAACGCCTACCTCAACGTGCTCCGCGACGTGGCCGGGCGGGCCGCACTGGCCGAGGTGCTCGTCGCCGAGCGCGACGGGCAGGTGCTCGGCGGGGTGACCTTCGCCGCACCCGGCAGCCCGCTCGCCGACATCGCCGGCCCGGACGAGGCCGAGTTCCGGATGCTGGCGGTGGCCCACGCGGCCCGCGGCCAGGGCGCCGGCGAGGCCCTGGTGCGGGCGTGCATCGAGCGTGCGCGGGCCGTCGAGGGCGTCACGGGCGTCGTCCTCTCCACCCAGCGGAGCATGGCCGGGGCCCACCGGATCTACGCGCGCCTGGGCTTCGTACGCACTCCGGAGCGGGACTGGGCGCCCATCGAGGGCCTGACACTGCTCACGTATCGACTCAAGCTGTAGCCACGCCGACACAACATGTGGGGGGTCGCGCATCGGCGCCCCCCCACATGTATGCTCATGCCTGCTGTCGCCGCAGGGGAATCCGGTGTGAATCCGGAACTGTCCCGCAACGGTATGAAGTGTCCGGCATCCGGACACCAAGTCCGATGACCTGCCGACAGCGCGCCCGGATCGACCGACCCGGGTGCCGACACGTCCGGGCCTCGCGGTTGGGCCGGTGGACGCCGTGCGGTGTGCCCTCCTGCCACGCCCGCATGCGCCCGCGCCCGCCGCCGATGACCGGGCCGAGCGAGGGAGAGCTCCCGCCGTGACCATCGCGCCTTCCGCACCGCGCGCCGAGTCCGTTTCTGGCGACAACACCGAGGGCCCGGGGGCCACGCTGCTGCGTACCCTCACCGAACTTACGGCGGACCTCCCCGACACCGACCCCGGCCGCGTCGCTGCCGCCGCGCTCCGCGGCCGCAGCTCCGCCGCCGACGAGGCCGAACTGCGCGGGCTGGCCACCGAGTCCGCCGCCGGGCTCATCTCCGAGGACCCCGCGTACTCGAAGCTCGCCGCCCGCCTGCTGACGCTGGCCGTGCGCGACGAGGCCGCGAGCCAGGGCTCCACCTCGTTCTCCGCCTCCGTCGAGGTCGGCCACCGCGAGGGCCTCATCGCCGACCGCACCGCCGAGTTCGTGCGCACGCACGCGAGCCGCCTGGACGCGCTGGTCGAGCACACCCTCGCCGAGGGCGCCGACGACCGCTTCGGCTTCTTCGGCCTGCGCACCCTGCACAGCCGCTACCTGCTGCGCCACCCGATCACCCGTCAGGTCATCGAGACCCCGCAGTTCTTCATGCTGCGCGTGGCCTGCGGCCTCGCCGCGGACGAGAGCGTCCAGGCCGTCGAGGAGGTGGCCTCGCTGTACCGGCTGATGAGCCGCCTCGACTACCTGCCCTCCTCCCCCACGCTCTTCAACTCCGGCACCCGGCACCCGCAGATGTCCTCCTGCTACCTGCTGGACTCCCCGCTGGACGAGCTCGACTCGATCTACGACCGCTACCACCAGGTCGCGCGCCTGTCGAAGCACGCGGGCGGCATCGGCCTGTCGTACTCCCGCATCCGCGCCCGCGGTTCGCTGATCCGCGGCACCAACGGCCACTCCAACGGCATCGTGCCGTTCCTGAAGACGCTCGACGCCTCCGTCGCCGCCGTGAACCAGGGCGGCCGCCGCAAGGGCGCCGCCGCGGTCTACCTGGAGACCTGGCACGCGGACATCGAGGAGTTCCTGGAGCTCCGCGACAACACCGGTGAGGACCAGCGCCGCACCCACAACCTGAACCTCGCCCACTGGGTGCCGGACGAGTTCATGCGCCGCGTGAACGCCGACGCCGAGTGGTCGCTGTTCTCCCCGGCCGACGTGCCCGAGCTGGTCGACCTGTGGGGCGACGAGTTCGACGCCGCCTACCGCAAGGCCGAGGCCGACGGACTGGCCCGCAAGACCATGCCGGCCCGCGACCTGTACGGCCGGATGATGCGCACCCTCGCGCAGACCGGCCAGGGCTGGATGACCTTCAAGGACGCCTCCAACCGCACGGCGAACCAGACCGCCGAGCCGGGCACCGTCGTCCACTCCTCGAACCTGTGCACCGAGATCATCGAGGTCACCAACGACGGCGAGACGGCCGTCTGCAACCTCGGCTCGGTCAACCTCGGCGCCTTCGTCGTGGACGGCGAGATCGACTGGGAGCGGATCGACGAGACCGTCCGCACCGCCGTCACCTTCCTCGACCGCGTCGTGGACATCAACTTCTACCCGACCGAGCAGGCCGGCCGCTCCAACGCCCGCTGGCGCCCGGTCGGCCTGGGCGCGATGGGCCTCCAGGACGTCTTCTTCAAGCTGAAGCTGCCCTTCGACTCCCCCGAGGCGAAGGCCCTGTCGACCAAGCTCTCCGAGCGCATCATGCTGGCCGCGTACGAGGCCTCCTGCGACCTGGCCGAGCGCAGCGGCCCGCTGCCGGCCTGGGAGCAGACCCGCACCGCGCGCGGCGTCCTGCACCCGGACCACTACGACGTCGAGCTGAACTGGCCGGAGCGCTGGGACGCGCTGCGCGCCCGCGTCGCCGAGACCGGCATGCGCAACTCCCTGCTCCTCGCCATCGCCCCGACGGCGACCATCGCCTCGATCGCCGGCGTGTACGAGTGCATCGAGCCGCAGGTCTCCAACCTGTTCAAGCGCGAGACCCTGTCGGGCGAGTTCCTCCAGGTGAACGGCTACCTGGTGGAGGAGCTCAAGCAGCTCGGCGTGTGGGACGCCCAGACCCGTGAGGCGCTGCGCGACTCCTCCGGCTCGGTCCAGGGCTTCGGCTGGATCCCGGCCGAGGTCCGCGAGCTGTACCGCACGGCGTGGGAGATCCCGCAGCGCGGCCTGATCGACATGGCGGCGGCCCGTACGCCGTTCCTGGACCAGTCGCAGTCGCTGAACCTGTTCCTGGAGACGCCCACCATCGGCAAGCTCAGCTCGATGTACGCGTACGCCTGGAAGCAGGGCCTGAAGACCACGTACTACCTGCGTTCGCGCCCGGCGACGAAGATCGCCCGCGCCGCGCAGGCCGCCACCGCCGCTCCGGTGGCGCTCCCGCAGGCCGTCGACGCCGATGCCCTGGCCTGCTCCCTTGAGAACCCCGAGTCCTGCGAGGCCTGCCAGTAATGAGCTCCACCGACAACAAGAACCTCCTGGACCCGGGCTTCGAGCTCACGCTCCGCCCCATGCGCTACCCGGACTTCTACGAGCGCTACCGGGACGCGATCAAGAACACGTGGACGGTGGAGGAGGTCGACCTCCACTCGGACGTCGCGGACCTCGCGAAGCTGACGCCCGCCGAGCAGCACATGATCGGCCGCCTGGTCGCGTTCTTCGCGACCGGCGACTCGATCGTCTCGAACAACCTGGTGCTGACGCTCTACAAGCACATCAACTCCCCGGAGGCGCGCCTGTACCTGTCGCGCCAGCTGTTCGAGGAGGCCGTGCACGTCCAGTTCTATCTGACGCTGCTCGACACCTACCTGCCCGACCCGGACGACCGCGCGGCCGCCTTCGACGCGGTCGAGGAGATCCCCTCCATCCGCGAGAAGGCGCAGTTCTGCTTCAAGTGGATGGACTCGGTCGAGAAGATCGAGCGCCTGGAGACGGCCGCCGACCGCCGCCGCTTCCTGCTGAACCTGATCTGCTTCGCGGCGTGCATCGAGGGCCTGTTCTTCTACGGCGCCTTCGCGTACGTGTACTGGTTCCGCTCGCGCGGCCTGCTGCACGGCCTGGCCACCGGCACCAACTGGGTGTTCCGTGACGAGACCATGCACATGAACTTCGCCTTCGAGGTCGTGGACACGGTCCGCAAGGAGGAGCCCGAGCTCTTCGACGACGCCCTCCAGCAGCAGGTCACCGACATGCTGAAGGAAGCCGTGGAGGCGGAGCTGCAGTTCGGCCGCGACCTGTGCGGCGACGGCCTGCCGGGCATGAACACCGAGTCGATGCGCGAGTACCTGGAGTGCGTCGCGGACCAGCGCCTGGTCCGTCTCGGCTTCCCGCCGGTGTACGGCTCGCAGAACCCGTTCTCCTTCATGGAGCTGCAGGGTGTCCAGGAGCTGACGAACTTCTTCGAGCGCCGTCCGTCGGCCTACCAGGTCGCGGTCGAGGGCACGGTCGACCTGGACGAGGACTTCTAGTCCCGCAGGTGCACCGAGAGCCGGGACGCGAGGTGATCGCGTCCCGGCTCTTCGCGTTCCGGGGCGGTGGGGACGCCTGCGGGAGGGCGTCGGCGGGGCTCAGTGGGCGAGGCGCCCGCGGCGCCAGGCAGCGGACCGCGGGCCGTGCCGGCGCGGGGTGGGCGGCATGCCGCCCGCCTTCTGCCGCGGCAGCCACACGAGCCGGGTCCGGGCGGCCCGCAGCTGCCGGTCGATGCGCCGCTCGCGCAGGGCCCCGTAGAGGGCGGGGGCGAGCAGCAGGGTGGCGACGGCGAGGACGGCGAGGTAGCTCAGGAACGTGTTCATGTCTCCACTGTCTCTCCGTCCGCGCAACCCCGCGAGTGGCAGGACTGCCATGAAAGAGTGAATTACTGCCACACTGGATCCATGCTGAACAACGTGGCCGTGGCCCTCCTCGACGAAGTCGCCCCCTTCGAGTTCGGGATCTTCTGCGAGGTCTTCGGGATCGACCGCAGCGACCACGGGCTGCCGGTCTACGACTACGCGGTGTGCGCGGCGGAGGACGGCCCCCTGACCATGTCGGGGACCGGTTTCGCGTTCGCCCCCGCCCACGGGCCGGAGCGGCTGGAGAGCGCCGACCTGATCTGCGTGCCCGCCTTCCGCAACGCCTCCGAGCGCACCTACCCGGAGCCGCTCCTGGCCGCGCTGCGCCGCGGCGTGGAGCGCGGCGCGCGGGTGCTCAGCGTGTGCAGCGGGGCGTACGTGCTGGGGGCTGCCGGGCTGCTGGACGGCCGGCGCTGCACCACGCACTGGATGCACGCGCCGGCCCTGGCCCGGCGCTTCCCGCGGGCGCGGGTCGACCCGGACGTGCTCTACGTCGACGAGGGCCCCGTGATCACCTCGGCCGGCACCGCCTCCGGCATCGACGCCTGCCTGCACGTGGTGCGCCAGGAGCACGGCGCCGAGGTGGCCAACGCCATCGCGCGGCGGATGGTCGTGCCGCCGCACCGGGACGGCGGGCAGGCGCAGTACATCCAGCGGCCGCTGCCGCGCACGTCCTGCGACACGGTGGGCGAGGTGATCCAGTGGATGGGCCGCCACCTGGACGAGGAGATCACCGTCGAGCAGCTCGCGGAGCGCGCGCACATGTCGCCGCGGACCTTCGCCCGCCGCTTCCTCCAGGAGACCGGCACCACCCCGTACAAGTGGGTGCTGCGCCAGCGGGTGCTGCTCGCGCAGGAGTTGCTGGAGTCCACCGACCACACGGTCGACGCGATCGCCGGCCGCTCGGGCTTCGGCAACGCGGCGGCCCTGCGCCACCACTTCCTGCGGACCCTGGGCACCACGCCGAACGCCTTCAGGCGTGCCTTCCGGGGCCCGCAGGCCGCTTAGGACGAGGCCCAGGCCCTCTCTTTCGGATCTTGCCGGGCCCGCGCCGCCCAGCACCGCACCTCGCCGCGTTGTCGGGGCGCCCGAGTACGTCCAGTACTCGGGCGCCCCTCCGCCTTGCGATGCACGGCACCGGACGACGCGGGCTCTACCGACAAGATCCGAAAGAGACGGCCTAGGCGTTGGGGACGGTCTCGTAGCGCGGGGTGCCCTCCGCCATCTGGCGCAGGGCGTCCTTGCGGTCCCGCTTCGAGAGCCGGTCGATGTACAGGTAGCCGTACAGGTGGTCGGTCTCGTGCTGCAGGCAGCGGGCGAAGTAGCCGGTGCCGCGGACCTTGATCGGGTTGCCCTGGGCGTCCTGGCCCTCGACCTCGGCGTAGTCCGGGCGGGCCAGCGAGGCGTACGCCGTCGGGACGGACAGGCAGCCCTCGTTGGAGTCGTCCAGCACCCGCGAGCCGGCCGGGAGCTCGACGAGCTTCGGGTTGACCACGACACCGGTGTGGCGCACTCCCTCGTCGTCCGGGCAGTCATAGACGAAGACCTTGGCGTCCACGCCGATCTGGTTCGCGGCCAGGCCCACGCCCTCGGCGGCCTTCTGGCTGGCGAACATGTCGTCGATCAGCTGGGCCAGCTCGTCGCCGAACTCGGTGACGTCCTTGCACTCGCGGTGCAGGACCGGGTTGCCGACGACCGTGATGGGGCGGGCGGTGCCACGCTCCCGGTGGGCCAGCTCGCGCGCCTCACAGTCCTCGGTGTCCACGACGTACCCGTCGTTCACGACCTCGCCACCATCGACAACCTGGTTCTCCTGCTGCGCCATGTCCGCCGTACGCCTTCCGTAAGTCCCGGTCACCGGTGATCGCCGATGGCCACCGATGTGCCCGTACAGCCTACGGCCCCGTTTCAGCAGACTTCTTCGAGATCCCGCCACTCGCGGCTGTCCGGGCTGTCGGCGACCCAGCCGTCGAGGAGTCCGCGCACGAGTCCGGCCGGCGCGGCGATGCCGCATTCGCGCTCCGGCACCCACAGGGAGCCGGAGCCGGCCGTACGGTGCCCCAGCGGCCCGGGGTGTCCCGGCTCGCTGTGGTCGTGTGGATCCAGGTGCTCGCCGTCGCCCTCGTCGCTCGGCATCTCGCTCTCCGAGCAGGTCCGGCACAGCAGCCGCACCGACGAGGACCAGTCCTCGGCGGCGAAGCCCGCGTCCGAGGCCAGCTGCTCCAGCGCGTCGCGGTCCGCCTCGGTGGCCGCCTCCAGCAGCACCACCCAGGTCGGCACCGGCGAGGGCGCCCACAGCTCGATCTCGTCGAACACCGGGTACGAGGGGCCTGCCGCGGTCACCCGCTCGCCGTGCGGGACCCCGTCGTGGAGAACGACCTCGCCCCAGCGCCGCCCCGAGGAGGGCAGCGGGATCGACAGGACCTCCAGGCGGGCCGGATCCAGCCTGCGGCCCCACACCACCTCGGCCTCGCCCTCCGGCGAGAGCCGCACGGCGGCGCTGCCGAGTTCCATGCCGACCGGTTCGCCGTTCCCGCTGCCGTGGGGGTCGCCGGGCACCTTCAGGCCGTACGCCTGCCAGGCCCGCCGGGCCAGTGGCCAGTCCTGGAGCGCGGTGGCGGCGATCCCGACGTTCCACCAGTCCGGGGCGCCGGTCTCGCGGTCCAGCAGCGCCACGGCGCGCAGTCCGGCGGCCCTCGCCTGCTCCCAGTCGTGCCGGAACTTGTGCAGCAGGGCCAGGTTGAACCAGGACTCGGAGAGCCAGGGCTCCAGGTCCGCGGCTCTGGTCAGAAGCGCGCCGGCGTCCTCGTACCGCCCGTCGCCGATCAGCGTGAACGCGCGGTCGGTGGCCTGCCGCCACGAGGCGGAGGGCCGATGCCGTACCTTCCCGAAGATCCTCACGATTCCCGCCTGCCTGGGGGCACCCTCCCAGCGGTGGCTGGGGGACTACGGTGCAGCCTTGCGGACACTCTTACTGGCATCCAACCATGCCCACTCGGACGGCCGCTCATTACCCATGGGTTACCCCGGTGGGACGGGCACCACTCTGCCACGTCCGCCCCTGGCCAGAACCCTCGCCAGGCATTCGACGACCTCCGGCTGGTAATCGTGCCCGGTCCCCAGACGGAGCTGTTCCAGAGCGGCCAGTGAGCCGCCCGGGTGACGACTCCCGCCGACGAGGTCGTCGTACGCGTTGACCGCGCGCACGATGCGGGCGAGCGGGGGCTGCTCCCGGTACGGGTCCGCCTGCCGCTCCACCACCACGGCGACCTCGGCGGGCACCCCGGTCTGCCGGGCCACCTCCCCGCCCAGCCCGGCGATCCGGCGGGCCTCGGCGGCGGGCAGCTCGGCGGTGGCCCCGTCCGGCACCGGGTCGACCAGGGAGAGCTGGCCGATGTCGTGCATCAGGGCGGCGTACTCCAGCACCGTGAGCTCCCGCTCCGACAGGCCCAGCTCCCGGCCGACGGCGCAGCTCAGGGCCGCGACACGGCGGGAGTGGCCCGGCGGGGTGTACCCGGCGATCTCGGTGGCCCGGGCCAGGGAGGTGATGGTCTGGCGGTAGGTGGTGCGGATCGCGGTGATCCGGTGGAAGGACAGCTGGGTCAGCAGGAGCGGCACGCTGAAGACGGGGATGGCCCACAGGCCCGCGACGGCCGCGCCGAGCGCGATGACGACGCCGGTGGCGCAGATCGCCGGGCCGATGCCGAGCTGGGCGCGGAGCCCGTCGCGCAGCAGGGGCCCGTACGGGCGGCCCGTGCGGGCACCGCCGAGAGCGGTGGCGAGCACGGCGTCGCACAGGGCGGTGAGGCCCAGCAGGAGCAGCAGGAAGACGACGAGGTACGGTCCCTGGCCGACCCGCTCCTCCAGCAGGCCGGAGTTGTAGAGCGGCTGGAAGCAGGCGGCGGCGAAGGCGACGGTGAGCACCCGGCGGGCCAGGTGGTCGGCGGCGGGCCCGCGGCCGCGGGCCACGTGCGGGACGATCCCGGCGAGGGCGGCCGCGGCGACGACGGCGACGGTCTCCAGGACCCCGTGGTGGGTCGGCCGGCCGGCGTTCTGGCCGAGCAGGGCGTAGGCGAGGGCGCCGGCCGAGCCGAGCGGGGCGCCCTGGTGGTCGGGGGCGCCCGGCCGGTCCCTGCGGGCGAGTTCGCCGACGGCGACCAGGGTGCCGAAGGCCAGGGCGGCCCCGGGTTCGGCCAGGCCGTGCCACAGGGTGTGGGCCAGGGCGACGGCGGCGAGCGCCCCGGCCGCGGCGTGCACGGCCCAGGCGGCGGCCCCCCTCACCGCCCGCCCCGGGCGGGCGGGAACGGGTCCTCGGCGCCGCTCGGCCCCGCACCGGCCCGGCGGCCCGCCGGAACACCGGGACCGGGACCGGAAGCGGAACCGCGGGCGGGACCAGGGCCGGGGCCCGGCCGGGAGCCCTGGCCGTGCGGCGCGGCCGGCTCCGCCGCCGCGGTGGGAGCCCCGGCGGGGCCCCCGGCGGCGGAACTGATCACCTGGAGGTCGTCGTCCGAGGTGACCACCGGGTGCCAGCCGTGTCGGCCGATCGCGTCCGTCAGGGCCCGCACCATCGCCGGATCGAACTGGGCCCCCGCGCACCGCTCCAGCTCGGCGAGGGCGGTGGGCACCGGCCGGGCCCGGCTGTACGAGCGGGTCGAGGTCATGGCGTCGAAGGCGTCGGCCACCGCCACCACCCGGGCCAGCACCGGGATCTGCTCGCCGGTCAGCCCGTACGGATAGCCGGTGCCGTCGACCCGTTCGTGGTGGTGCAGGATCGCGGACCTGGCCTCGCCCAGGAAGCCGATGCCGCGCACCATCTCGTGCCCGTACTCGGGGTGCAGCTCGATGATCCGGCGCTCCTGCGGGGTGAGCGGACCGTCCTTGCGCAGCAGCCGGGTCGGGACGCCGAGCTTGCCGACGTCGTGCAGGATGCCGGCGATGCGCACCACTTCCAGCCGGTCCTCGGCCATCCCCAGCTCGCGGGCGATCATGGTGGAGGCCTGGCCGACCCGTTCGCTGTGGCCGCGCGTGTAGCGGTCCTTGATGTCGACGGCCTGGACGAGGGCCCGGATGGTGGCCTGGTGGGCGGCGCGCTCGCGCTGGTACTGGGCGAAGACCCAGCAGGAGACGTACATCGGCAGCAGGACGAGCAGCGCGGCCGGGACCCCGTACGGGCTGCGCCACATGACGGCCATCATCAGGCCGGCGAGGCCGTGGACGCAGTGCGGGGCGAGGGAGCCGGCGACCAGGCCGTGCCAGGCGGTGGCGGCGGGCCTGCGCTCGGCGGCGGCCAGGATGCCCCCGTCGAGCGCGGTGACCACCAGGCAGAAGGCGGTGGCCGCCGCCGTCGCGGGGAGCATCGCGTAGGGGAAGTCGGCCGGCCACCCGGGGTGCCCGGCCCCGGAGGAGAGCCCTCCGCCGAGCGCGGCCGGGCCGTCCAGCAGCCGGAAAACCTGTCCCGCCGCCCATGCGCCGATGGCCTGCTGGGCTCCGTGCCACACCCGGCGCACCGTGGCGGGCCGCCGGACCACGGTGGCGGCGAAGCCTCCGGGCAGCGCCACGAGCGCGGCGGCGGCGGGCGGCAGCAGGAAGACGGCGGCGAGCACCACGGGGAGGAAGGAGCCGGTGCCCTCGGGCACCCGCCCGCCCGGCAGCGGGCAGAGCTTCACGAGTTCGCAGCCGAGGTAGAGCACGGCGAGGAGGATGACGGCCGGCCAGGGCGTGGCGGGATCCGTCAGGGCCGGGGCGGTGCAGGCGAGTGCCGCCAGGACGGCACTGAGGACGAATCCGCGCGCGGCCGGCGGAAGATCCCGCATGGCGCTCTCCTCCCCTGGGCCGTTCAAGCCGGGTGCCGGTGCCGAATCGAACCGGTACCGATTGGGGAGAATAGGTGGGCCCGGAGCGGGGCGGGCCGCATTTTCGTATTGCGCCATGCGGACGCCCCCGGATTAGCACATTCGGGTGAATGAACTGATCTTCCGGGGGCGGGTGTTCAGCCGTTCGACGGATACCGGAGCGGTCAGCCGGGCGCGGGATTGTCGGCGGTGACGTCGTGGTCGGGCACCGCCTGCCCCGACCGGATCAGCTCGATCCGGCCCATCACCTTCGACCGCAGGTCGGTCGGCACGTCGTCCGACCCGCAGCAGCGCTTGACCAGCTTCTTCACGGCCTGTTCCAGGCCGTACTTCTCCAGACAGGGGTTGCACTCGCCGAAGTGGGTCTCGAACTTCGTGCAGTCGCTGTCGGGCATCTCATGGTCGAGGAACTCGTACAGGTGGTCCAGGACCTCAGAGCACTCTGTCTCGTGCGGCTCTCCGCAACTCATGAGCCCGCGCCTTTCCGGTCGTTCGCCTCGCCCGCGCCCGCGGGAACCAGCCCGCGCTCACGGGCGTAGTCCTCCAGCATTCCGCGGAGTTGACGGCGGCCACGGTGCAGTCGCGACATGACCGTTCCGATGGGTGTACCCATGATGTCCGCGATCTCCTTGTACGCAAAGCCCTCTACGTCTGCAAGATAGACCGCGATGCGGAACTCTTCCGGAATGGCCTGCAGCGCTTCCTTCACATCCGAGTCGGGCAGGTGGTCGAGCGCCTGCGACTCGGCCGAGCGCAGTCCGGTCGACATGTGCGACTCGGCGCGCGCCAGCTGCCAGTCCTCGATCTCCTCCGCGGCGCTGCGCTGCGGCTCGCGCTGCTTCTTGCGGTAGGAGTTGATGAACGTGTTGGTCAGGATGCGGTACAGCCACGCCTTCAGGTTGGTGCCCTCGCGGAACTGGTGGAAGGACGCGTACGCCTTCGCGTACGTCTCCTGGACCAGGTCCTCGGCGTCGGCCGGGTTGCGCGTCATGCGCAGCGCGGCCGAGTACATCTGGTCGAGGTAGCCGAGGGCGTCCCGTTCGAAGCGCGCGTTGCGCTCCAGGGTCGTCTCCTCCGCGTGGCCTTCGTCGGTCCCAGCGACAGGACCCACCTCCTCCGACTGCGTGGCGGCTCCGAAAGCGGATCCGCTCGAATCGGAGAATAGTCGACCTTCCCGGCCCCCCGCCGCCCGAAGCGGGCTGCGCTTGGGGGCGGGCAGCACCGTCCAGTCCAGGTCAGCGGCCTGCGGACGGTTCTGGCTGATGACCTGGGTCATGCGCTCCCTCTCCTCCGACGTTCCGTACGTACCGACATCCGAGACAACAGAGGCGCGGGGCGGCGCATTCCCCGGCGCGCCACGGGTTTTCGGCCTTCGACGGGCCGGAACCTGCAGGTGTGGTCCGCGTCACGCGGTGAGCCGCGCGAGCCACTCCCCGACCGCGTCGGTGATCGTCCGCAGTGCCTCCTCCTGGGTGGTGGCGGCCTTCTTCGGCACGGCGAACCCGTGATCGCCGTGGGCCACCTCCACGAGCTCGTACGGGTGCCTCCCGCCCGGCGCCGGGAACTCCTCGGGACGGCCGAAGGGGTCCCGGCCGCCCTGGACCACGAGGGCGGGCCGGCCCGCGCCGGTGAGCTCCTCGGCGCGGGACTTCTCGGGCCGGCCCGGCGGGTGCAGCGGGAACGCCAGGGCCAGTACCCCGGCGGCGTCCAGTTCCGCGGCGGTGCGGCAGGCCACGCGGGCCCCGGCGCTGCGCCCGCCCGCGACCACGGGCAGCCCGGGTCGGGTGAGCGCCGGCCACAGCCCGCGCCAGCCCTCGTCCAGCACCTTGGGCGCGGCGGCGACCTTCTTCCCGGCGACCCGCCAGGGCTGTTCGACGAGCGCCACCGTGATCCCGCGGGCGGGCAGGGCGGCGGCCAGCGCCTGCAGGTCCCGGGCCTCGATGCCGCCGCCGGCTCCGTGGCTCACGGCGAGGACGAGCCGGGCCCCGGGAGCGGTGTGCCAGGTGATGCGGGCCTCGCCCGCCGGGGTGTCGACACTCTCGGTACGCGTGGTCATGCCCCCATCGTGCCGTCCCGGCCGGTCAGAAGAGGGTGCCCTCCTCCGGCGCGGCCAGCTCCGTCAGCAGTTCCGGCCCGTTGTTGCGCACGCTGCTCACCGCCGTGGACACCGGGTAGGCGCGCATCAGGCCGCCCGGCGGCGGCGCGAGCAGCTCCCGCAGGGAGCCCTCGGTGTCGGTGTTCGCGGGGTCCAGCCAGGCGTCCCAGCGGTCGGGGGTGAGCATCAGCGGCATCCGCGGGTGGATCTCGGACAGCGTGCGCGGTCCTTCGGCGGGGGCGACGCCCAGCGGCCCCGTCTCGGCCTCGGTGGTGATCACCGAGCAGGTCACCCACCAGGCGAGGGGGTGCTCGTCGGGCAGGGTCCGGTCGCGCCAGAACTCGTATATGCCGGCCATGGCGAACAGGGAGCCGTCGGCGGGGAGCACGAAGTAGGGCTGCTTGCGGGCCCGCTTCTTCCTGCCCTCCACCTCCAGCTGCCGCTCGTCGTGGGCGGTGACCCACTCGTAGTAGCCGTCGGCGGGGATGATGCAGCGGCGCTGCGCGAACGCCCGGCGGAAGGACGGCTTCTCGTGCAGGGTCTCCGACCGGGCGTTGATCATCCGGGCGGCGCCGTCGGGGTTCTTGGCCCAGGAGGGCACGAGTCCCCATTTCAGGACGCGCAGCTGGCGAACCGGACGCGGGTGCGAAGCGTCCTTCACAGGGCGGTCGAGGACGACGTGGACCTCCTTCGTCGGCGCCACGTTGAAGTCGGGGGCCAGGGCCTCCTCCGGCTCCCACTTCTCGATGCCGAAGGCCTCCACGAGGTCCTGCGGTCCACGACTGGCTGCATACCGTCCGCACATGGCTGCCACACTGCCATGTCCCCCGCACACCACCGCAAGGAGTCCGCCACCTCATGGACAGCAGCACGACGGCCGGCCTGTGGGACCGGCTCACGGGCATACAGACCGCACCGGAGCAGTGGCTGGTGATAGCGACCGGCGTGGTCGCGCTGGCCGCTGTGGGGCCCCGCCCGCTGTGGCGGCTGTCGCGCAATGCCATCACCATCGCGCACGAGGGCGGGCACGGCCTGCTGGCGCTGCTCACCGGGCGCCGGCTGAGCGGGATACGCCTGCACTCCGACACCAGCGGGGTCACCGTCAGCCGGGGCAAGCCGACGGGGCTGGGGATGGTCCTGACCGCGGCCGGCGGCTACACCGCGCCCTCACTGCTCGGCCTCGGCGGGGCGGCCCTGCTGTCGGCGCACCGGATCACGCTGCTCCTGTGGGCGGCCACGGCCCTGCTGGTGGCCATGCTCGTGATGATCCGGAACGCGTACGGGGCGCTGACGGTGGTCCTGACCGGCGGAACCTTCCTGCTGGTGTCCTGGCTGACCCCGGCCGAGGTGCAGGCGGGCTTCGCCTACCTCGTCGTGTGGTTCCTGCTGCTGGGCGGGGTCCGGCCGGTCTTCGAGCTGGGCGCCAAGCGGCGGGGCGGCGGCGCGCCCGATTCCGACGCCGACCAGCTGGGACGCCTCACCCACTTGCACCCCGTGGTGTGGCTGCTCTTCTTCCACGTCGTCGCGCTGTGCTCGCTGGTCGGCGGCGGCCGCTGGCTGCTCGGCCTGTGACCACCCTCTGAGACCGGAGGGCGATCAAGATCCGGGCCCGGAGGAAGCCACTAAAGTGGGGGCCATGACCGAGACCCCCGCCCCTGCCCTCTGGCCCGCTCCGCTCGCCGATGGGACCGTCCACGCCACCGTCACGGTGCCGGGGTCCAAATCGGTCACCAACCGCGCCCTCGTGCTCGCCGCCCTCGCCTCCGAGCCGGGCTGGGTGCGCCGCCCGCTGCGCTCGCGCGACTCCCAGCTGATGTCGGACGCGCTGCGCGCGATGGGCGTGGGCATCGAGGAGACCGTCTCCTCCAGCTCCGCCGGCGCCGGCGCGAGCGGCGAGGCCTGGCGGGTCATCCCGGCGGCGCTGCACGGCCCGACGACGGTGGACGTCGGCAACGCCGGGACGGTCATGCGCTTCCTGCCGCCCGTCGCCACCCTCGCCGACGGCGACATCCGCTTCGACGGCGACCCGCGCTCCTACGAGCGCCCGCTCGGCCAGGTCATCACCGCCCTGCGCACGCTCGGCGCCCGGATCGACGACGACGGCCGGGGCGCGCTGCCCATGACCGTCCAGGGCGGCGGGGCGCTGGAGGGCGGCACGGTCGAGATCGACGCCAGCAACTCCTCCCAGTTCGTCTCCGCGCTGCTGCTCTCGGCCCCGCGGTTCAACCAGGGCGTCGAGGTCCGGCACGTGGGCGGCAACCTGCCGTCGATGCCGCACATCCGGATGACCGTGGAGATGCTGCGCGCCGCGGGCGTCCAGGTGGACACCCCCGAGGCCGGCGGCGAGAAGGACGTGTGGCGGGTCGCCCCGGGCGCCCTGCTCGGCCGCGACATGGTCGTGGAGCCGGACCTGTCCAATGCGCAGCCCTTCCTGGCCGCGGCCCTGATCACGGGCGGCACGGTCACCGTTCCCGACTGGCCGCGCCGCACCACGCAGCCCGGTGACGCGCTGCGCCGGATCTTCACGGAGATGGGCGGGTCCTGCGAACTGACGGACGCGGGGCTGGTCTTCACCGGCACCGGCAAGATCCACGGCATCGACGTGGACCTGAGCGAGGTCGGCGAGCTCACCCCGGGCATCGCGGCGGTGGCGGCCCTGGCCGATTCCGAGTCGGTGCTGCGCGGGGTCGCCCACCTGCGGCTGCACGAGACGGACCGGCTGGCCGCGCTGACCAAGGAGATCAACGCGCTCGGCGGCGACGTCACCGAGACCGAGGACGGCCTGCGCATCCGGCCGCGCCGGATGCACGGCGGGGTGTTCCACACGTACGAGGACCACCGGATGGCCACCGCGGGTGCGGTGATCGGCCTGGCCGTGGAGGGCGTGCAGATCGAGAACGTGGCCACGACCGCGAAGACCCTGCCGGACTTCCCGAAGATGTGGACGGACATGCTGGCCGGGGACTCGGGACCCGAAGCGGGTGCGGGAGCGTAGGGCACGTCATGCGCAGGTACGGCAAGAACACCGACGAGGACGACATCCGCCAGCGCCCCAACCCCAAGGGCAACCGGCCCCGGACGAACATCCGGCCCAAGCACGAGGACGCCTCCGAGGGCTTCGTCCTGACCGTCGACCGCGGCCGGCTGACCTGCCTGGTCGACGGGCGCACGATCACCGCGATGAAGTCCCGGGAGCTGGGCCGCAAGGCGGCGGTCGTGGGCGACCTGGTCTGGATCGTCGGTGACCTGTCCGGCAAGAAGGACACCTTGGCCCGCATCGTGCGGATCGAGGAGCGCAAGTCCGTCCTGCGGCGCACCGCGGACGACGACGACCCGTACGAGCGGGTGGTGGTCGCCAACGCCGACCAGCTGGCGATCGTCACCGCCCTGGCCGATCCGGAGCCGCGGCCCCGGATGATCGACCGCTGCCTGGTGGCGGCGTACGACGCCGGGCTGGAGCCGCTGCTGGTGCTGACCAAGTCCGACCTGACCTCCGCGGACAAGATCCTGGAGATCTACTCGACGTTCGGCCTGAACTACGTGGTCACCAACCGCGAGGAGCTGGCCGCCGGCGACGCGGCCGAGCGGGTCCGCGAGCGTCTGACCGGCCGGATCACCGCCTTCGTCGGCCACTCCGGCGTCGGGAAGACCACCCTGGTGAACTCGCTGGTCGCCGAGGGCCGCCAGCGTGCCACCGGGCACGTGAACGCGGTCACCGGCCGCGGCCGGCACACGACCACCTCGGCGCTGGCGCTGCCGCTGCCCTCGGGCGACGGCTGGGTCATCGACACCCCGGGCGTGCGTTCCTTCGGCCTGCACCACGTGGACCCGTCCCGGGTGATCCTGGCCTTCCCGGACCTGGTGCCCGGTACGGAGGAGTGCCCGCGCGCGTGCAGCCACGACGAGCAGGACTGCGCGCTCGACAAGTGGGTGGAGGACGGCCACGCGGATCCGGCGCGGCTCTATTCGCTGCGGCGGCTGCTGGCGACGCGGGAGCGCCGCGAGGGCGACTGACCGACCCGGCGGGCATGCCGTGTTTGTCGGGGGACCTGTCTGGATAAGTGCATAATCGCACCAAGTGACGCGATGTCACATGACGCGGGGAGGCATTCGCCATGGCGTGGCTGCTGGTCGTCGTCGCCGGACTCCTGGAGACCGGTTTCGCGGTCTGCCTCAAGCTCTCCCACGGATTCACCCGACTGTGGCCGACCGTCGCCTTCGCCTGCTTCGCGCTCGGCAGCTTCGGCCTGCTGACGCTGGCCCTCAAGAAGCTGGACGTGGGCCCGGCGTACGCGGTCTGGACGGGCATCGGCGCGGCCGGTACCGCTATCTACGGCATGGTCTTCCTCGGCGACCTGGTCTCCACCCTCAAACTCGTCTCGATCACGCTGGTCATCCTGGGGGTCATCGGGCTCCAGCTGTCCGGATCGGCGCACTGAGCAGCCCGATCAGCTCCCCCGGACCCGGTTCCTCCCCCGGCGCGATCACGTAGGAGAGGGCGAGCCGCACCGCCAGCTCGCACCGCTGCGGCCCCTCGCCCGGCGTGAGCGCGGCGGCCGCCCGGTCGCGCACCGTCCGGGCGAGCTCACCGGGCCCCGGTTCGCGCCTGCCCGCGGCGGGCAGGCCCGGCCCCCAGCTGCCGGTGAGCAGGGCCCGTACGAGGGGGTGCGCGCGGGCGGCCCGTACGGTCCACTCCGCGACCGCGGCGAGCCGCTCGGGGGCCCGGACCGGGGTGGACAGGACCCGGTCCACCCCTTCCAGGTACCGGTCGGCCTCGCGCCGGACCAGGGCGCGGCCCAGGCCCGCCTTGCCGCCGAACTCGTTGTAGAGGGTCTGCCGCGACACCCCGGCCGCGGCGGCCACGTCGACCATCCGGACGTCCGGCCAGGGGCGCGCCGAGAGCGCCGCTGCCGCCGCGTCCAGCAAGGACTCCCGGGCTGCCGGCATCCGCGCCTCCCCGCCTCGGTTCTCCGGCCAGAGTTGACGGGGCGCCAGACCCTGTCAAGGGCGCATCGGCTGTCAAGGGGCTCGTCCGGCCGCGCCCGGCCGGCCGCAGTGTGGACCTCGTTGGCCGGGGTCGGGGAGTCTCGCTACTGTTCGGGCATGCCCGAGTATGACGATGACCTGCGCCTTGCCCTCGAACTCGCCGACGCGGCGGACGTCGCCACGATGGAGCGGTTCCGCGCCCTCGACCTGAAGGTCGAGACGAAGCCGGACATGACCCCGGTGAGCGAGGCGGACAAGGCCGCGGAGGAGGTCGTCCGGGCCGGCATCACGGCGGCCCGGCCCGACGACGCCATCCTGGGCGAGGAGTACGGGCTCAGGGGCAGCGGCCCGCGCCGCTGGGTCGTGGACCCGATCGACGGTACGAAGAACTACGTGCGCGGGGTCCCCGTCTGGGCGACCCTGATCTCCCTGATGGCGGAGGGCGAGGACGGCGTGTTCCGCCCCGTGGTCGGCGTGGTGTCCGCGCCGGCGCTGGGCCGTCGCTGGTGGGCGTCACAGGGTGGCGGCGCGTACTCGGGCGGCGCGCTCGGCGAGCCCACCCCGATCGGTGTGTCCCGGGTGGGCGGGCTGGGCGACGCCTCGTTCGCGTACTCCTCGCTGAGCGGCTGGGAGGAGCAGGGGCGGCTGCCCGGCTTCCTGGACCTGACCCGGGCGTGCTGGCGCACCCGCGGCTACGGAGACTTCTGGCCGTACATGATGGTCGCGGAGGGCTCCCTGGACCTGTGCGCCGAGCCGGAACTGAACCTGTGGGACATGGCGGCCGTCGCGGTCGTGGTCCAGGAGGCGGGCGGCCGCTTCACCAGCCTTGACGGGGTCGACGGCGTGCACGGCGGGAACGCTGCGGCGTCGAACGGACTGCTCCACGAGGAGATGCTCGACCTGCTCCGCCCGCGCGCCTGACACACCCGTGCGCCGGGCGCGCTCCTTTCGCACGCCTCCTTGCTGGCCCTCCCGGTCCGTGGGAATCTGAGAATCCCCCCCGCTTGTGCCTTTGTGAAGCGTTTCACTGGAGGCGACTTCGCGCTGTGCACCCACCCAAGCGGGGGACTCACCCCAGGAGGTGGCTCTCTTCATGCTCGTCCGTGACGCAATGAGCACCGTGATCCTCACCCTCGGACCCGCACACACCCTCCGGCAGGCGGCCTGCCTGATGTCCGGCCGGCGCGTCGGCGCGGCCGTCGTCCTCGACCCCGACCACAGCGGAATCGGCATCCTGACCGAGCGCGACATCCTCAACTCGATCGGCGCGGGCCACGATCCCGACCGGGAGTCGGTGGGTGCGCACACCACCAACAACGTCGTCTTCTGCACTCCCGACGCAACGCTGCAGGAAGCCGCCGAGGCCATGGCCCACGGCGGTTTCCGGCACCTGATCGTGCTGGAGCACGGCGGACCGGTGGGCATCGTGTCCGTGCGCGACGTCATCCGCTGCTGGGTCCCGGCGCGGCGCGCGGTCTCCGCGTGAAACGGCGCCGGGCCGCAGACCTGCGAAGAGGTCTGCGGCCCGGCGTCCTGCTACGGCAAGCGGTCCCCGTCAGGCGCGGAGGGCCTGGACCGCGGCTTCGAGGCGCTTGCCGAAGTCGCCGTCCGCCTGGCGGAAGTTGTCGATCGCGCGCTCGACGATGTCGTCGCGGGAGACCTTGGCGATGAAGCCGGAGAGGTTATCGATCAGACGGCCCTTCTCGTCCTCGGAGTACAGGCGGTAGAGGTTGCCGGCCTGGACGAAGTCGTTGTCCTCGCTGTGCACGGGGGCGGCGTGGTTGCCCGTGCCACCGGTGACCGCGACCGGCTGCCACAGCGGGCGGCCGGTCTCGTGCGGGCCGCCGAAGCTGTTCGGCTCGTAGTTCTTCGCACCCTTGTGGCGGCCGTCGTACAGGTGGCCGTCACGGGAGTTGGTGCGCGCCTCGGTGGCGTGCGGACGGTTCACCGGCAGGTGGTCGGCGTTGATGCCGACGCGGTAGCGGTGGGCGTCGCCGTAGCCGAAGAGGCGGCCCTGGAGCATCTTGTCCGGGGACGGACCGATGCCGGGAACGAAGTGCGCCGGGCTGAAGACGGACTGCTCGACCTCGGCGAAGACGTTCTCCGGGTTGCGGTTGAGCTCCAGCTTGCCGATCTCGATCGGCGGGTAGTCCTCGTGCGGCCACACCTTGGTGAGGTCGAACGGGTTGAAGCGGTAGGTCGCGGCGTCGGCCGCGGGCATGATCTGGACCTGCACGGTCCAGGTGGGGAAGTCGCCGCGCTCGATGGCCTCGCGCAGGTCGCGCTGGTGGGAGTCCGGGTCCTCGCCGGCCAGCCGGTTGGCCTCGGCCTGAGTGAGGTTCTTGATGCCCTGGTCGGTCTTGAAGTGGTACTTGACCCAGAAGACTTCGCCGGCCTCGTTGTTCCACTGGAACGTGTGCGAGCCGTAGCCGTTCATGTGGCGGTAGGAAGCCGGGATGCCGCGGTCGCCGAACAGCCAGGTCACCTGGTGCGTGGACTCGGGCGACAGGCCCCAGAAGTCCCAGACGTTGTCCGCCTCCTGCGAGCCCGTGTACGGGTCGCGCTTCTGGGTGTGGATGAAGTCGGGGAACTTGATGGCGTCCTTGATGAAGAACACCGGGGTGTTGTTGCCGACGAGGTCGTAGTTGCCCTCTTCGGTGTAGAACTTCAGCGCCCAGCCGCGGGGGTCGCGCACCGCGTCGGCGCTGCCCAGGTTGCCCGCGACGGTGGAGAAGCGCAGGAAGGTCTCGGTCTGCTTGCCGACCTCGGACAGGAAGGCGGCACGGGTCCACTGCGAGACGTCACGGGTCAGCGTGAAGGTGCCGTACGCGCCGGCGCCGCGGGCGTGCACCACGCGCTCCGGGATGCGCTCGCGGTTGAAGTGCGCGAGCTTCTCCAGCAGGAGCTGGTCCTGGACCAGAACGGGACCGCCGAAGCCGGCCGTCTCGCTGTTCTGGTTGTCGGCCACCGGCGCCCCGGCCTCCGTGGTGAGCGGTCCCTGCGTCACGTGCGCCTCCTGCGTCATTGCTGCGTGTCCTGTCCTTGGCCTTTGCCGTACTCGATCCTACGATGGACTTTGTCTAAGTCAAGTAAGCATCCAATTCCGCACTGGTTCGGGAGTTACACCGAATCCCCTCGCTGTTAGGCTGATGTCTATGAGTGACCTGCTGGAACGACTTCGCGGACGCGGCTGGCGCATGACGGCACAGCGGCGCGTCGTGGCCGAGGTGCTCGACGGTGACCACGTGCACCTGACGGCCGACGAGGTGCACGCACGCGCCGTGGCCAAGCTGCCCGAGATCTCGCGCGCGACCGTCTACAACACGTTGGGCGAGCTCGTTTCCCTCGGCGAGGTCCTGGAGGTCGCCACGGACCGGCGCGCCAAGCGGTACGACCCGAACGCCCACCGGCCGCACCAGCACCTGGTCTGCGCGCAGTGCGGCGCCATCCGCGACGTCCACCCCGCGGGCAACCCGCTGGCCGACCTGCCCGACTCGGAGCGCTTCGGCTTCGTCGTGTCGGCGGTCGAGGTCACCTACCGCGGCGTCTGCCCGAACTGCGCGAGCGCCTGATACCGGACGACAGAAAGGCCCGGCCCCCTGCGGGGTCCGGGCCTTTGCGCATCCCCGGGCACTTCGCCCATGGAAACGACTCAGGGCCCGGATCCATTGGATCCGGGCCCTGAGTCTTCAGTAGCGGGGACAGGATTTGAACCTGCGACCTCTGGGTTATGAGCCCAGCGAGCTACCGAGCTGCTCCACCCCGCGTCGGTGAACCCAACGTTACGTGAAGGCCCCCGGCAGATGCAAATCGGTTAACCGGGGGGCGAGCGGGGGTCCGGCCGGGGCCCCGGCCCGGCCCCGCACCCGGTTCACGCCGAGAGTTCCTCCGCCAGGGCCTCGCGCAGCCGGGCCGCGCGCTCCGAGACCTCCGCGGGCCCCAGTTCCATGGCGCGGGCGCACCACTTCTGGCCCTCCGCGAGGTCGCCGTGGCGGGCCGCCAGCAGCCCCAGCCGCAGGGCGGCGCGGCCGTGGCCGGCCACCGCCGCGCGCGTCCACCACAGGGCCGCCTCCGGCTCGCTCCCCTCGCGGGCCAGCAGCAGGCCCAGGTTGAACGCGCCGTTGCGGGACCCGGCCTCGGCCGCCTCCCGGTACCAGCGGGCAGCCGACTCCATGTCGCCGCGGGCGGCCGCCAGCATGCCGACGCGCACCTGGGCCCGGCGGTGCCCCAGCTCGGCGGCCCGCTCGTACCACTCCTCGCTCTCGGTGCGCGGGGCGCTGCCCACCGGCTCGCCCAGCGCCGGCGGCTCCGGCGGCGGAGCCAGCGACTCCAGCAGCGCGGCCAGGCGGAACGCCGCCTCTGCGCTGCCGCCGCCCGCCGCGCACCGCAGGTGCCGCTCGGCGGCCCGCTCCTCCCCGTCCCGCACCAGCGCGATGCCGACCTGGAGGGCGGCGTCGGTGTGGCCGGCCGAGGCGGCCCGCTCGTACCACTTCAGCGCCGTGCGGTCCTCGTCGCGGCTGGCGAAGAGGATGCCGAGGTTGAAGGCTGCGTCGACGCTGCCCGCCTCCGCGGCCTTCGAGAACCACGGCTCCGCGCCCGCCGCGTCGCCGACCTGGAGCAGCATGATGGCCAGCGCGTTGGCCGCTTCGCGGTGGCCGGCGTAGGCGGCGCGCCGGTACCACTGCTCGGCCTGCGCGGTCCGGTCCTGTGCGGCGCACAGCAAAGCAAGGTTGTACGCCCCGTTTTGATCTCCGGCGTCCATGGCGGTCCGGTACCAGCGCTCCGCGGTCTGGGTCTCGCCCCGCGCGGCGTGCAGCGCGCCCAGGGCGTTCGCGGCGTTGCCGTCGCCGTCCTTCGCCGCCCTGTGCCACCACGCGGCCGCGCTCTCCTCGTCGCCGGCGTCGCGCAGCAGGAAGCCGAGCGCGCACGCGGCCCGCGCCTCACCCTGCTTGGCGGAGGTCAGGTACCAGCGCCCGGCCTCCTTGAGCTCCCCGCGCGCCTCCAGCAGGGCGCCCAGGTGCAGCGCCGCGCGCCGGTGCCCGCGGGCGGCGGCCTGGCGGTACCACTGCTCGGCCTCGGCGGGGTCGCCCTTGCGCAGGTGCCTCGCCAGCCGGTAGGCGGCCTCGCGGTGACCCTGTTCGGCGGCGGCGCGGAACCACCGCTCAATGCCCTTGTCCCCGCGGTGCTCCAGCAGGTCGGCCAGCCCGTACGCGCCCAGTGCGTGGCCGGATTCCGCCGCCTGGCGCAGCCAGTACTCGGCGGCCGGCTCGTCCCCGCGCTCGCGGAAGTGACGGCCCAGGGCGTGCGCGGCGGGCGCGGAGCCGGCCACGGCGGCGACCCGCCACCAGCCGGCGGCCTCCTCGGGGTAGCCCCGCTGGAGCAGCAGGACGCCCAGGTTGTTGGCGGCGGCGCGGTCCCCCTCGGCGGTGGCCCCGCGCAGGTACGGCTCGGCGCCGTCCAGGTCTCCGCGGCGCAGCAGCAGCGCGCCGAGCACGCTCATGGCACCGGGGTCGCCCTTGTCGGCGGCCACCCGGTGCCGGGCCTCCAGCTCGGCGTCGCTCGCCGCGTCGGTCTCGGCGAACATCTCCTGTGCGAAATCCGCATCGGTCAGCGCGGTCTGCGTGTCGGCAACGGGTGCCGACTCGTTGGCTCCTGTGCCCGCTTCGGCCTGCGCCCTCACAAACCGCCCTGTCTCCAGCAGAGTTGACCTGTCCCCCATAAATCCCATCGTCGCATCACCTGCTACCCGCGTACACCTGGTATGTCGCAGTCAGTGAGGTCACTACAGCGTTTTGTCGACATGCCCACAGTGAGGTAAGTCAAACACGCTCCTGCCCCAACTCACCCACCTCAGCTACCGCGTGTCCCGTCCGGACATGACGAAGGCCCGGATCCCATGGATCCGGGCCTTCGTTTTCAGTAGCGGGGACAGGATTTGAACCTGCGACCTCTGGGTTATGAGCCCAGCGAGCTACCGAGCTGCTCCACCCCGCGTCGGTGAAACCACAGTATCACGACGCGGGACGGAACCCTCACTCTTTGATCATCAGCCGCCCGAGGGAGGGGGCGTGGCCTTCGCCTCCGCCTCGATCGCCCGCTTCAGCGCGGCCTTGATGTCGTCCTGGGCCTTGCCGAAGGCCGCCCAGTCACCGGCCTGCCTGGCCTTCTCGGCCTCCTCGATCGCCTTCTGGGCGTCTGAGAGGGCCGCCTTGACCGTCGGGTCCTGGTTGGTCGGGGGCGTGACGGTGCCCTCGCCCGGCGGCTGGGCCGGCGGCACCGGCGTGGTCGGGGCCTCGGCCCCGAAGACCACGTTCAGCGCCTTCTCCAGGGTGTCCTCGAAGGCGGTCTGGTTTCCGTAGGTCACCAGCACCTTGCGCAGCAGCGGGTACTTGAGGCCGGAACTGCGGACGTAGACCGGTTCGACATAGAGCATCCCGCCGTCGAGCGGCACCGCGAGCAGGTTGCCGTACTCGATCTCCGAGTCACCACCGCGCAGCAGGCGGATGGACTCGGCGATCTTCGGTTCGGACTGGAACTTGCTCTGCACCTGGCCGGGGCCCTCCGGCGGCTTGCTGGTGGGCATCTTCAGGATGCGGATCTTGCCGTAGTCCGCGGTGCCCGGATCGGCGTTGACCGACATGAAGGCGCTCAGGTTGGGCCGCTCGTTCGGCGTGAAGGTCGTCGTGAGCGAGAAGACCTGGTCCTTCTCCTTCTGCTCCGGCATCTTCATCGACAGGTAGTACGGCGGAACCGCCGTGCCGGCCTTGGTCGTCGGGTCGTCCGGGACGGCCCAGGCCTCACTGCCGCTGAGGAAGGTCTGCGGGTCGGTGACGTGGTACCGCGTCAGCAACTCGCGCTGGACCTTGAAGAGGTCCTGCGGGTAGCGGAGGTGGTCCATGAGCGGCTTGTCGATCTCGCTCTTGGGCTTCACCGTGCCCGGGAACGCCTTCATCCACGTCTTCAGGACCGGGTCCTGGGTGTCCCACTGGTACAGGTCGACCGAGCCGTCGTACGCGTCGACGGTCGCCTTCACCGAGTTGCGGATGTAGTTGACCTGGTTCTCCTGGGCGACCACCGCGCGCTGGCTGTTGGTCAGCGAGTCCGCGGTGCTCTGGCCCAGCGTGGTGCGCGAGGCGTACGGGTAGCCGTTGGTGGTCGTGTAGGCGTCGACGATCCACTTGATCCGGCCGTCGATCACGGCCGGGTAGGGGGCGCCGTCGATGGTCAGCCACGGGGCGACGGCCTCGACGCGCTGCTTGGGCGTGCGGTTGTAGAGGATCCGCGAGCCCTCGCCGATGGCTCCCGAGTACAGGATCTGCGGCTCGCTGAAGCTCAGCGCGTAGGCGGCCCGGTTGACCGGGTTGTCCAGGTTGACGCCGGAGTCGCCCTTGTAGCTGGTCTCCTTCTCGCCCTTGTCGTCCGAGTAGTCGAGCTCCTTCTGCGGCCCGCCGACGATCGAGTACTGCTTCGTCTGCTCGCCGTAGTAGATCCGCTGCTCGAAGTCCGTGCCGAACATCCCCTTGGAGGGCAGGTCGGACTGGGTGAAGTCGGGGGCGCCGTCCTTCACGGTGGTGCCCTTGGCCGCGACCACGCCGTAGCCGTGCGTGTACTTGAAGTGGTCGTTGATCCAGTTGTTCTTCGGGATGCCGCCGATGTTCAGCTCACGCAGGCCGATGACCGTGTCCTGGCCGCTGTACCGGTCGACGGCGAGCGTGGACGGGAAGGCGTAGTAGCCCTTGACCTGCTGCAGCTGCTGGAAGGCGGGCGAGACGATGTTCGGGTCGAGGAGGCGCAGGCTGGCCGTGGTGTCGGCCGCCGACCGCAGCTTGGTGCGGTCCTCGGTCTGCGGCACGCCCGGGTAGTCCTTGACCTCGGCGCCGGCGATCCCGTAGGCGTCGCGCGTCGCCTTGATGTTCTTCTGGACGTACGGGGATTCCTTGGCCTGCTCGTTCGGCTGGACCTGGAACTTCTGCACGATCGCCGGGTAGAGCCCGCCGATCAGGATCGCCGAGAGCACCATCAGGCCGAAGCCGATCACCGGCAGCTGCCAGGTGCGGCGCCACAGCGTCGCGAAGAACAGCACGGCGCAGATCGCGGCGATGGCGACGAGGATCGTCTTCGCCGGCAGGTAGGCGTTGGCGTCGACGTACCGCAGGCCCGTCCAGTTGTCGGCGGCCTTGAAGTCGCTGGACTTCACGGCGAGGCCGTACCGGTCGAGCCAGTACGCGACCGCCTTGAGCGTGACGAAGAGGCCGAGGAGCACCGAGAGGTGCCCGGTCGCGGCCGCGGTGGCCCGGGCGCCCGGGCTGGTCACGCGCAGTCCGCCGTACAGGTAGTGCACGACGGTCGCGGCGATCACCGACAGGACGACGGCGGCGAAGCCGAAGCCCAGCAGGAAGCGGTACCAGGGCAGGTCGAAGGTGTAGAAGGACACGTCCATGTGGAACTGGGGGTCCTTCGTGCCGAAGGGCACCCCGTTCACGTACATGAGCCAGGTCTTCCACTGACCGGCCGCCGAGGCTCCGGCGATCAGGCCGACGAGCACCGAGATGCCCAGGAGCAGCCACTTCTTGTACGGGGCGATGCTCATCCGGTAGCGGTCGAGGCTCTGCTGCTCCATCGACATCGCGCTGAGCGGCGGCCGCAGCCGGTGCGCCAGCCAGATGTTCAGCCCGACCGCACCGGCCATCAGCAGGCCGAAGACGGCGAAGAGGCCGATCTTGGTCCACAGCGTGGTGGTGAAGACGGTGGAGTACTTCACGGAGCGGAACCAGAGCCAGTCCGTCCAGAAGCCAGCGAACATGATGAAGAGCATTCCCAGGACGGCCAGCACGCCCAAGGTCATGAGGAGAGTGCGAGCACGCCGGGAGGGGCGTCCGACTCTCATCCGTGGCCCGGAAGGGCCTCCGCCGCGGTCCGGCATCTGGAAAGCCAAGGTGCGCACCTCGAAAGTCGCTGAGTACTGGTATTGAACGGACCCCCGATCGTAGAGCCCATTCATGCAACTTACTGAGGCTCCGGTCAGTTCCCGGTATGGGGCGGAAAGGAGGCAGGATGTTGTCCATGTCCAACGTTTCGCCTTCCCCCGGCACCCCCATGGCGGCCAGCCCGCTGACCCGCGCCTGTCTCGAGATCGACGAGTACGCGGCCGGCCTCGGCTGGGACAAGCCCGCGCGGCTGTTCGCGCTGGTCGACACCGCCCGGCTCAAGAAGCAGGAGCCGCGCCTGGCCTCCCAGCTCGGCCTCGACAAGGACGACGCCGGCAAGAGCTCCCTCACCCCGATCGAGCAGGACACGGTCCCGTCCGGGACCCCCCTCGACAAGTTCCTGGGCACCATCGCCTGGCCCGACGCCGTTGTCGGGTGTGCGCTGACCGTCGAGCGCCTGATGCTGCCGCCGTCCGCGGAGGCCTCCGTACCGGAGGGCCTGAGCGACAAGCAGCTGTCGAAGTGGGTCGCCTCCCACCCGGAGCGGCAGGAGGTCCGGCTCACCGTGGCCGTGCTGCGCGACGGCTCGCGGGAGTCCGCCGTACGGCTGCGCGAGAAGGACTCCTCGACGGAGGTCCTCACCGGCGGGGGCCTGGTGCCGGGCCTGGCCGAGGCCCTGGCCGCGACCTTCGCCTAGGCCGCCCTTTCGGAGCTTGCCGGCTGGGCCGGGGAGGCGGACCGGTCAGGGCTTGGCGCTGCACTGCGGCAGCCCGGCCGTGTCCCCCCTGCTGATCTTCTGCAGCGACTTCGTGGCGTCGTCGATGGTGGAGACCTTCACCAGCGTCAGCCCGTCCGGCACGTTGGAGGCCGCGGAGGCGCAGTTGTCTGCGGGGGTGAGGAAGTACTCCGCGCCGGCCTTGCGGGCGCCGATGGTCTTCATCTGGATGCCGCCGATGGGACCGACCTTGCCGGCGTCGTCGATGGTGCCGGTGCCGGCGACGAACTTCCCGCCGGTCAGGTCCTCCGGGGTCAGCTTGTCGACGATGCCCAGCGCGAACATCAGCCCGGCGCTCGGGCCGCCGACGTCGGCGAGCTTGATGTCGATCGTGAACGGGAAGGTGTGGTCGCTGCCGGCCCGGATGCCGACGATGGCACGGCCGTCGCCCTCCGCCTTGCCGGCGGTGACCGTGACCTTGGAGGTGCCGGTGGGCTCGCGGCCGGCCTTCGCCGCCGCGGCGGCGTCGGCGGCGGGCACGATGGTGAACTCGACCGGTTCGCCGGGCTTGTGCTTGGTGACGAGCTTGGCCACGTCCTCGGGGGCGGTGACGGGGGCGCCGTCCACGGCCTTGACCACGTCGCCGGCGTGCAGCCGGCCCTCGGAGGGGCTGTCCTTGACCACGGAGGCGACGATCACGCGGGGCGTGACCGGGATGCCCAGCTGCTTGAGCGCCGCGACCTTGGCGCTCTGCTGCGACTGGCTGAACTCCTCGGCGTTCTCCTGGGTGGACTCCGCGTCGGTCTTGCCGTTCGGGTAGAGGTTCTCGTGCGGGACGACGATGTTGTCGCCGGCCAGCCACCCGTAGACGGCCTCCACCAGGTTCATCTCGTAGTCGGCGCCCGTGACGCGCACCGTCGTCATGTTGAGGTGACCGCTGGTCGGGTACGTCTTGCGCCCCGAGATGTTGAGGACCGGCGCGCCCTGCGAGTCCCCGAGCGTGTTCACGGTCGGGCCGGGGCTCATCTCGGAGTACGGGACCTTGATGAACACCCCTGCGCAGAGCAGCGCGAACAGCACCAGGGTGGAGGCGAGCATCGTCGCGGTGCGGCGTGGCATGGATCCGACAGTACGGGACGGCCCCGGCGAGCGGCCCTCGGGGCCGGTCCGTACGGGGTCCGTGCGCGAAACTCTCAGCGAAATCTCAGCGGGATCTCACGGGGTGCGCGGTGCGGAGCGGGAGGGAGCGGGGTGGAAGGGAGCGGGGCGGGACGCCCCGCGCCGGGTCGGACGGCGTCGGACGGCGTCAGACGGCGTCGGAGGCGGAAGCCGCCTCGGCCTTCGCCCTGACCTGGTCGGCGTTGCCGTGACCCTGGCCGTTGCCCATGGCTTCACGGAACCGTGCGTAGCCCGCGAGCTCGGATATGTCGCCTTGCGTGCGGTCGCGTGCCGCCCAGCTGCCCCATATCGCCGCGCCGATCGCGGCGACAAGCGGAATCAGCAACCACGCCAGAGATGCCATGGGCGTGCCTCCCTACCCCGAAGTGCGTTCCGTTGGTGGCTTCAACGCTCGTGCCCGTAGGGGGGTTACGCAAATCGAGGGCGTGTTGCGCGGCCGAACGGGTGTGAGGGTACCCTCCCGTCGATCACGCTCCGCAACCGGGGTCGGCCTGCCCGGCCGGTGCCGTCAGCAGGCGCCGACCCACTCCTCGGAGCCGTCGGCGAAGGTCTGGTGCTTCCAGATCGGGACTTCGTGCTTGAGGTCGTCGATCAGCATCCGGCAGGCCTCGAAGGCCTCCCCGCGGTGCGGGCAGGAGACCGCGACGACCACGGCCAGGTCGCCGACGCTGAGGTCTCCCACGCGGTGCACGGCGGCCAGGGCGCGGACCGGGTACTTGGCCACGACGCGCTCGGCGATCCGGCGCATCTCGGCCTCCGCCGTCGGGTGGCAGGAGTAGCCGAGCGACTCGACGTCCGCCCCGCCGTCGTGGTTGCGCACCGTGCCGACGAAGAGCGTCGTGCCTCCCGTGGCGTCGTCGCCGACGGCCCGGAAGACCTCGTCGATCGAGAGCGGGGTTTCGCGGATCTCGAGCAGCCGGACGGGGTCCTGGGCGGCCTGCTCGCCGGGGTGGTCGAAGTGCGGTGCCATACCGTCCATCGTGCCCTAGCCGCTGACATGGCGAAATAGCTGAATCGCCCGGCCCGCGGCCCCGGCCTTGGGAGCCTCCTACAGAACCGGCGCCGCGGGATCAGATCCCGCGGCGCTTGCGGGCCAGGCGGACCGCGGCGGCCGCGCCCAGCAGCGCCACCGTCGCGCCCGCCGCTCCGGCGGCCGTGGCGGCGTCCCTGCGGCCCAGCCTGCGGCCCGCGACGGTGTGGCGGCCCGCGACCTCCTGGAGGAGCTCGGCGAGCACCTCCTCGTTGGTCCAGCGCGGCCGCCAGCCGGCCGCGTGCAGGCCGCTGACGCTGACCACCCAGGGGTGCATCGTGTACGCGAGGTCGCCGGCCGGGGACGGGGTCAGGCCGATGCGGTGCAGGCGGGCCGCGGCGCCCAGCGCGACCGCCGAGGGCAGCTCCATGCGGCGGATGCCGCTCAGCTCCTCGACCTCCTCCTGCTCCAGCCACCCCTCGCAGCCCACGGCCAGCTCGCCCTCGACCTTCTCCAGGGCCGCGTACTCCAGGGCGCTGACCAGGTCCTCCACATGGCAGAACTGCCAGGTGGGACGGGATCCCGCGACCACGAGCAGGCGCGGGGACTCGAAGTACCGGGTCAGGGCGGTGTCGGTGCCGCCGACCAGGACCGCGGGGCGGACCACGGTGACGTTGAGCCCGGGGTGCGCGCGGGGCGCCCGGCGGCCGAGGCGCTCGATCTCCAGCAGGTCGCCGACGCCGGTCGCCTCGGCGGTGGCCCGCAGCTCGGAGTCCTCCGACAGCGGGATGTCGTTGTCGGGCAGGGCCCCGTAGACCATCGCGGAGGTGCACAGCACGACGCGGTGCACGCCGGCCGCGGCGGCCGCCGTGAGGACGGTCTGGGTCCCGCGCACGTTGTACGCCGTACGGGCCGCCGGGTCCGTCTCCAGGTCGAGGTCGAGGGCGAGGTGGACGACGACGTCCGCGCCGCGCAGCTTCTCGGCGATCGCGGGGTCCCGTACGTCGAGTACGTGCCACTGCGCGGCCGCGCAGTCCCCGCGCCGCTCGTCGATGGCGACGACCTGCTTGACCTCGTCGGAGGCGGCGAGGCGGCTCACGAGGGCCGCACCGACGCCCGAGGCGGCGCCGGTCACCGCGATCACGGGGCTGGGCCGGCGCGGGCTTTCCGGGTTTCGCGGCGGGCGAACGCCGGAGGCGCCGTCGCCGTGCTCGGGGCGGTCGTCGTCCTGCGCAGCGCGGCTGCGCTTATCCGAAACGTGCGGATCTGGGGAACTCACCGGGCGTCTCCAGCGGTTGTCTTCAGTAGGGACGCGCCGTGACGCGTACCCACCAGGTGATGTCCATCCTGCCGCAGCCCAGGAGTCGGCGGAGCACCGAGCCCGGATGCGGGCTCCGGTGTCTACGCTGGGTGGTGTTGTCGGGACCATTGCCCGTCGGCTCCCGCCGGCGGCCCTACGAGCCGAGGAAACCCGTGAGCGACACCCCATTCGGATTCGGCCTTCCGCCGGAGGAGCCGGACAACGGCGACGAAGGCAAGAAGAAGGGCAACCAGGGCGGTCAGGGCGGCCCCGCGAATCCCTTCGGGTTCCCCGGCATGGGGCTGCCGGGCGCCGGTGGCCCCGGGGGCGCGGACAATCCGTTCGCCGCGATGTTCGGTTCGATGAACCCGAACGACCTCGGTGCGGCCTTCCAGCAGCTCGGCCAGATGCTCAGCTACGAGGGCGGTCCCGTGAACTGGGACATGGCCAAGGACATCGCCCGCCAGACCGTCGCGCAGGGCACGGCGGACGGCGTGAAGGACACGAGCGTCGGCATCGCCGAGAAGTCGGCCGTCGAGGAGGCCGTGCGCCTGGCCGACCACTGGCTGGACGGCGTGACCTCGCTGCCCTCCGGTGCCACCACGGCCGTGGCGTGGAGCCGCGCCGAGTGGGTCGAGGCCACCCTGCCGGTGTGGAAGGAGCTCGTGGACCCGGTCGCCGAGCGGGTCGGCGCGGCCATGGGCAGCGTGCTGCCCGAGGAGATGCAGGCCATGGCGGGCCCGCTGCTGGGCATGATGCGCTCCATGGGCGGGGCCATGTTCGGCCAGCAGATCGGGCAGGCCGTCGGCGTCCTCGCCGGCGAGGTCGTCGGCTCGACCGACATCGGGCTGCCGCTGGGCCCGGCGGGCAAGGCCGCGCTGCTCCCGCTGAACATCGAGGGCTTCGGCAAGGACCTGGGCGTTCCCTCGGACGAGGTGCGGCTGTACCTGGCGCTGCGCGAGGCGGCCCACGCCCGGCTCTTCGCGCACGTCCCGTGGCTGCGCTCGCACCTGTTCGGAGCCGTCGAGGGCTACGCCCGCGGCATCAAGGTGGACACCTCGAAGCTGGAGGACGTGGTCGGGCAGCTGGACCCGTCCAACCCGGAGCAGCTGCAGGAGGCCCTGCAGGGCGGCATGTTCCAGCCGCAGGACACCCCCGAGCAGAAGGCCGCCCTGGCCCGCCTGGAGACGGCGCTCGCGCTGGTCGAGGGCTGGGTCGACGCGGTGGTGCACGAGGCGGCCAAGCCGCGGCTGACCTCGGCGGACGCGATGCGCGAGACCATGCGCCGGCGGCGCGCCTCGGGCGGCCCGGCGGAGCAGACCTTCGCGACGCTGATCGGCCTGGAGCTGCGGCCGCGCCGGCTGCGCGACGCCTCCCGTCTGTGGGCCTCGCTGACCGACGCGCGCGGTGTGGACGGCCGCGACGGGCTGTGGGAGCACCCGGACATGCTGCCGACGGCCTCCGACCTGGACGACCCGGACGGCTTCGTGCACCGCGAGCAGCTGGACTTCTCCGAGATCGACAAGATGCTCGGCGAGGCGGCCGAGAAGCGCGGTCAGCAGGGCGACGGCGAGGGCGAAGAGAACAAGTGAGCCTCTACGACGACGCGGTCCTGGTCCTGAAGGGCTACGAGGACCAGACCGAGCTGCGCGACCTCTACCTGGAGCACCTGGCCGCCCACCCGGACGGGGTCTACAAGCCCTGCGAGGCGGGGCACGTCACGGGCAGCGCGCTCGTGATCGACCCGGTGGGGAAGCGGGTGCTGCTGACCCTGCACAAGAAGCTGGGCATGTGGCTGCAGATGGGCGGCCACTGCGAGCCCGGTGACACGACGATGGCGGACGTGGCCCTGCGCGAGGCCCGCGAGGAGTCCGGCATCGAGCACGGTCTGGCCCTGGTGCCCGGCGGCCCGGTGCGTCTGGACCGGCACGCCATCCCGGCGCCCTGCAACTGGCACCTGGACGTGCAGTACGCGGCGCTGGCCCCGGCCGGCGCGGTGGCGGAGGTCAGCGAGGAGTCCCTGGACGTGCGCTGGTTCCCGTACGAGGAGGTGGCCTCGGTGGCCGACACCTCGGTCGTCCTGCTGTTGGAGGCGACGCTGGCGCGGCTCGCCGCGTGCTGAGTCCGGGCACGACGAAGGGGCGGTCCCGTACGGGGGCCGCCCCTTTCGCCGTCCCGGGTCGGTTCCGGGCGTTGTCAGTTCCAGGCGTTGTTCTGGTTCTGGGCATGGGCGCCCTGCTGGCCCATGCCGAACTGCGCGGCGACGCCCTGTCCGATCTGGGCGTTCTGCGGCGGCAGCGCCTCGCTGGGCTGCACCAGCGCGATACCGGTGCCGAGGAAGCTGAGTTCCCAGCCCTCGCCGGTGTTGCCGCGGCGCCGCCAGACGCCGCTGGAGTGCGTCTGGGCCTGCATCTGCACCCGCAGCGAGGTGGACCAGGCGACGATGGCGTCCGCGTCGACGTTGACGTACTTGTCGGGCGTGACGTGCATCATCAGCGGCTGCCCTGAGGTCATCAGGGCGACCTTGCCGCGGCCGGAGATGTTGAGCTGGTACTTGCCGGATCCGGAGATTCCGTACTGGCTGTCCACCGCGATGACCTCGGTGTGCAGGGTGGAGTCCAGGGCCAGGACGTAGCTGCTGTCGACGGTGAGGCCTTCCTGGTCGACGTCCACGACGTGGACGTACTGGGCCAGGTTGGCGAGGTAGACCGTGCCCTGCCCGGAGCAGCGCATGAGGTCCAGGCCCTCGCCGGTGCGGCGGCGGGCGTTGCGCTGGCCCGCGCTCTGGTACTCGCCGTCGAAGTCGATGAGCCCCTGGTAGGCGACCATCGCGCCCTTGCGGGCGAGTACGTCGTCGGAGCCCGTCAGCGAGACCCGCAGCAGCTGCGGGTTCTGGACGGTGTACCGGTCCTGGGACTGCGCCTCGGCGTGGGCGAAAAGTGCGCTCTGCATGATGTGTCCGCTCCCCCTCAGCCCCGGGCCCGGAGCCGGTCGGTGCTGTCCTCGCTGGGCTGTACGACGACGATGCCCTGGCCGGAGAAGGCCATCTGGTAGGCCTCTCCGCTGCCCCGGCCGAGCATGGACGAGGCCTTGAAGCTGCGCTTCCCCTTGACCTTCAGGTTCGGCGACCAGGCGACGAGCGCGTCGGGGTCGACGTACGTCTCGTCCTCGCCGCGGCCGCAGTCGACCACGATCGGGGTGCCGCGCGAGGTCAGGGCGACCCAGCCGGTGCCCGCGACCTGGACGTTGAACAGGCCCTGGCCTGCGAACTTCGCCAGGCCCTTGACCCGCTCGACGCCCCACTGGAGGTGCGCGTCGAAGGCGAGCAGGTTGGTGCCGTTGACCGACAGCGAGTCGTTGTTCAGGTTGATGACGACGACGTCGGCGCCGTAGTCGGCGAGGTACAGGAGGCCGTCGCCGGTGCACTTCATCAGGGGGGCGCCCTCGCCCGTGACCCACTGCGAGGCCATCTGGCGGACGGCCGGCGGGTTGGGCTCGTACTGCACGAAGCCCTCGTAGGCGACCATCGAGCCGGTGCGGGCGAAGAGGTCCTGGCCGCTCTGCATGGCGACCTTGAGCATCGACCGCCCGTGGTTCTCCATGCGGGCCGTGACCGGGGTCGGGGCGAAGCCCGCGAGCTGCTGGTTCATTGCGTTCATGTCGGGCTCCCTCAGACCTCGTACGGCTGGACGACGATGAAGTTGCCGGGAGCGCCGCGGAACTGGAGGTTCACGGTCTCCCCGCTGTGGCCGGGGTAGGCGTTGCGCCGCAGCCGGACCTGGCTGGAGATGATCACCTGCGAGGCGGCCGACCACGCCACGATGGCGTTGCTGTCCGCGAAGGTGGTCGGGGTGACGGGCAGGACGACCGGGATGCCGTGGGTCTTGACGATCACCGTGCCGGTGCCCTGGAACTGCATGGTGAACAGGGCGCCGCCGGGGATGCCGTGGCCCTCGATCCGGCGGACCTCGTGCTGGAGGGACTCGTCGAAGGCGAGGACGTTCTCCGCGGAGACGCAGATGGCGTCGCCCTGGAGCTCGATGGCGTGCAGGTGCGCGCCGTTCTCGGCGAGGAAGACCTGGCCGCGGCCGGTGCAGCGCATCAGCTGCATCTCCTGGCCGGTGGCGTTGCCGACGATGCGGCCGGCGAAGCCGGCGCCCTTGTAGCTGAAGTCGACCTTGCCCTGGTACAGGACCATGCTGCCCTGGCGGGCGAGGACGGCCTGGCCGCCCATCGAGAGGTCGACGCGCATGAGCTGCTGGTTCTGCGGGGTCCAGCGGGCGCCGGTCGGGGCCTCCTTGTACGGCTGGAGGGCCGCGGCGAGGCCGGCCGCGGGGGCGGCGGCCTGCGGGGCGTAGCCGGGCTGCTGGCCGGGGACCTGCCCCGGTACCTGGCCCGGGACCTGACCGTAGCCCGGCTGCTGCCCGTAGGCGGCGGGGGCCGGGGCGGGCGGCGGCACCTGGCCGGGGACCTGGCCGTAAGAGGGCTGCTGCGGCGGCTGGCCGTACGGGGCGGGGGCCGGCGGGGCGATGGGCGCGGCCATGGTGGGCGCGGCGTGCACCGGGGCCGGAGCCGCGGGCTGCGGGTACTGCGGCGGCTGGGGGGCGGCCGGTGCGGGCGCGGGAGCCGGGGCGGGCGCGCCGAAGGACGGTGCGGGAGCCGGGGCCTGCGGGGCCGGAGCCGGAGCGGGGGCGCCGAAGGACGGGGCCGGAGCGGGGGCGGCCGCCTGCGGCGGCGGGGCGAAGCCGGGGCCGCCGGCCGCCGGGGCCTGCTGCTGCGGCTGCTCCTCGGCGACCTCGCCGCCGAAGTTCCTCAGGAGGGCGTCGAGCCCGCCGTCGAAGCCCTGGCCGACGGCGGCGAAGCGCCACACGTCCTTCAGGTAGAAGTCGCCGAGCATCACGGCCCGCTCGGTGCTGAACTCCGAACCGGTGAACGCGTACCGGACCACCTCTTCGCCGCCGGCCACGATCCGGATGTAGCCCGGGCCGATCTGCGACATCTGTCCGGCGCCGTCGAGGGTGGCGGTGAAGGACAGCTTGTGGATCGACGCCGGAACACGGTCCAGGGTCACCCGGAAGGATTCCGTGTCACCGGACTGCGCGCCGAGCAGCTGAATGGACTCTTCCGGCGACTTCGGCTGATTGAAGAAGACGAAGTAACGGTCGTCCGAGAGCTGTTCATTGGCGTCCAGGCCGAAACAGCTGATGTCGAAGGTGAGTCCGGGCCCGGCGATCTGGACGCCTACGTACAGATCGGTGCCCGCCGTGAGATCACTGACCTTGGCCTTGTGGCCGCGTTGGAATTCCCTTGCCATACGTAACGACGTCCCCCATCCCGACTGAGCATTCGTGCCGCACAGGCTAACGGCATCTGCCGACATCCGGCCAAGCCGGTACCAACCCGGTACACATCACGGTGTGTGACATGACGGGTGGTACGGGGGCGGTCCGAGGGTGGTCCGCAGGCGGCTGGAGGGCGGTCCGCAGGCGGCTGGAGGGTGGTCGCAGGCAGGCCCGCCGGTCCGCTCCGGCGGGGGGTCACTCCTCGCGGGCGGTGGGAACCTTCGGCAGGCGCTCGGCCGCGACCACGCCCTCCAGGTAGCCCCGGGCCCGCTCGGTGCGCGGGTACGCCTCCAGCAGCTCCCAGAAGCGGGGGCCGTGGCCGGGCACGAGGAGGTGGGCCAGCTCGTGCAGGAGCACGTAGTCGACGACGTACTCCGGCATGCCCTGGAGGCGGTGCGAGAGCCGGATGCTGCCCTCGGCCGGGGTGCAGGAGCCCCAGCGGGTGTTCTGGTTGGTGACCCAGCGGACCGAGCGGGGGCGGGCGCGGCCGTCGAAGTACTGCTCGGACAAACGCTCGGCGCGTTCGGTGAGTTCCGCGTCCCCGAGGGTGCGTTTACTCTCCTGGGCGGCCAGCTTGTCGAGCATGACGCCCACCCAGCGCTGCTCCTCGGCCTCGGACATCCGGGCAGGGATGAGGACGACCGTACGGTCACCCTCGCGATAGGCGGATACGGTCCTGCGGCGGCGCGCGCTCCGGCGGACTTCGACGGCGCGCTGCGGTGGGTCGGCGGACACGCCACGACGTTACCCGGTGTCGGCGGCGGAAGTCCCGCTCGTCCGGGGTTCGAACACGGGTGGTTCGCAGCCGGTGTCCGAAGAGGCATTGCTCTTCATCTCATATGCCGAATACCTCCTGCCTGTGGACAAATTTCTGCGCGGATTCCGGCGGAGGGGCACTGTTGCCGGGGAGCGGGAAATGGGGCGGCGCGAGTCCGCACGGATATCGAGGGGGTCGGGACATGTTTCCGAGGGTGAAGCCGGCACTGGCACGGGCCTGGCGGGATCTGCAGACGGTGCAGTTCGGGGTGACTCCGGCGCATGCGGTGGTGCTCGGGCCCGTGGACACGGCGACGGGCGCGCTCATCGACCGGATCGACGGGACGCGGGGGATGGACCTGTTGCGGGCCGAGGCCACGCGGATGGGACTGCCGGACGGCCTGGCCGACGCTCTGGTCAGGCGGCTGGCGGGGGCCGGTCTGCTCGACGACGCCGGCGCGGGCGGCCCGCGGGCGCAGGCCCTGCGCAGGCATCCGGAGGCATTGGAGCGGCTGGGCCCGGACCTGGGTTCGCTCTCGCTGGTCCACCGGGAGCCCGGCGGGGACTTACGGGGGATCGCGGCGCGCCGGGCGATACGGGTCCGGGTGCGCGGGAGCGGCCGGGTGGGCACCGTGATCGCGGCGGTCCTGGCGGGAGCGGGCGTGGGGCGGGTCGAGGTGCTCGACGGGGGCCGGGTGGAGCCGGCCGATGTGGCGCCGGGCGGGCTGGGTCCCGCGAGTGTGGGCCGGATGCGGACCGAGGCCGCGGCGGCCGTGGTCCGCTCCGCGGCCCCGGGTCCGGGTCCGCGGGCCGGCGAGGAGGAGGGGCCGGAGCCCGGGCTGGCCCTGGTGGTGGTCGCACCGAGGGACGGGCTGCACGCCTGGGCCCCGGATCCGGACACCGCGGCCGACTGGGTCACCTCCGGGATTCCCCACCTGTACGCGGGGGTGGTGGAGGGGACGGGTCTGGTGGGGCCGCTGGTGCTGCCGGGCACGACCGCGTGCGCCGGGTGCATGGAGCGCGAGCGTGTGGACCGGGACGCGGCCTGGCCGAGGATGCTCGTCCAGTGGCGCTCGTCGCACCGCCGCCGCGGGAGCGCCTCCTGCGACCTGGGCCTGTCCACGGCGGTGGCCGGGCTGGCCGCGGCCCACGCCCTCGCCTTCCTCGACGGGCAGCTGCCCGCCTCCACCGGCTCCCGCTGGGAGGCGGCCCTGCCCGCCCTCCACTGGGAGGCGGCTCCGGTCCGCCCCCACCCCGACTGCCCCTGCGGCGCGGCCGCAGAACCCGCGCAGCGGCTCCAGCCGGCCGGACGGGCCCCGGGAAGAGGATCGGGAGCCAACCCGCCGGGAGGGCCGTGACAGGATGCTTCGGGACCGAGGTTTCTGCCGAACCGCCGCTTGCGGCGCAGCTGTCTGGGAAATGGAGGGGGCGGCATGTCTGATCTTCCCCGGAAGGCGGTCACCCGTACCGTCAAGCTGGCCGCGCTGCCGATCGGCATCGCGGGTCGGGTCACCTGGGGCCTGGGCAAGCGGATCGGTGGCAAGTCCGCCGAGATCGTGGCGCGCGAGCTCCAGCAGCGCACCGCCGAGCAGTTGTTCCGCACTCTCGGGGAACTGAAGGGCGGTGCAATGAAGTTCGGGCAGGCCCTGTCGGTCTTCGAGTCGGCGCTGCCCGAGGAGGTCGCGGGGCCCTACCGGGCGGCGCTGACCAAGCTCCAGGAGGCGGCCCCGCCGCTGCCCGCGGCGACGGTGCACCAGGTGCTGGCGGACCGTCTGGGTGCGGACTGGCGTGACCTGTTCGAGGAGTTCGAGGACAAGCCGGCCGCGGCGGCCTCGATCGGGCAGGTGCACCGGGCGGTGTGGCACGACGGCAGGCAGGTGGCGGTCAAGGTCCAGTACCCGGGGGCCGGCGAGGCGCTGCTGTCGGACCTGAAGCAGCTGGGCCGGTTCGCGGGGCTGCTGGGTCCGCTGGTTCCCGGCATGGAGATCAAGCCGCTGATCAAGGAGTTGCGCGACCGGGTCTCGGAGGAGCTCGACTACGAGCTGGAGGCCGAGGCCCAGCGGACGCACGCGGACGCCTTCGTGGACGACCCGGACGTGGTCGTCCCCGACGTCGTGCACCAGGGCGACCAGGTGCTCGTGACCGAGTGGATGGAC
The DNA here is from genome assembly GCF_036170895.1 of Streptomyces erythrochromogenes. Classification (NCBI taxonomy): domain Bacteria; kingdom Bacillati; phylum Actinomycetota; class Actinomycetes; order Kitasatosporales; family Streptomycetaceae; genus Streptomyces; species Streptomyces erythrochromogenes. The sequence goes on from NZ_CP108036.1 coordinate 3,073,884, forward strand.
GGGACCCCGCTGTCGGAGGTGATCGCCGACGGCACCGAGGAGGAGCGCGACCGCGCCGGGCAGCTGCTGGCCCGCTTCCTCTTCTCCGGTCCCGCGCGCACGGGTCTGCTGCACGCCGATCCGCACCCGGGCAACTTCCGGCTGATAGCGGGGGCGGACGGCCGGATGCGGCTGGGCGTCCTGGACTTCGGCACGGTCGACCGGCTGCCCGGGGGCTGGCCCAAGCCCATCGGCAGGTCCCTGCGGATGACGCTGGACGGCGATGCCGAGGGGGTCTACGGCCACTTGTGCGCCGAGGGGTTCGTGAAGGAGTCCGTCGAGCTGGACCCGGACGCCGTGCTGGACTACCTGAAGCCGATCATCGAGCCCGCCGAGGCCGAGGAGTTCACCTTCACCCGTCCGTGGCTGCGCGGTCAGGCGGCGCGGATCGCCGATCCGCGCTCTCCCGCGCACCAGTTGGGCCGGCAGATCAACCTGCCGCCCTCGTACCTGCTGATCCACCGGGTGACGCTGAGCACCATCGGCGTGCTGTGCCAGCTGGGCGCGACGGTGCGGCTGCGCGACGAACTGGACACCTGGCTGCCCGGGTTCGCGTCCGCCGAGTGACGGCTCGGGCCGTCACCACCAGGAGGAGTCGAGCCTGCCCTCGATCGATCTGAGGTTGGCGCGGGCGCATTCGACGCAGAAGTACTCTCTGGTCCCGTTCTCCACCGAACAGGTCCAGGTGGGCGGGGCCCCGCCGGGGGACTCTTTGCCGCAGCGCGCGCAGACGACGGGCTGGGCCTCGGATTCCGACGGGTCGGGCTGGGGAGTCGGCTGGTCCACCTCCGGACGATACCTCCGCCGGGGCGGCCGGGCCCGCGCAACGCACCGGGGGGACCGGTCCGTTCGGACCGGTCCCCCCGGGATGCTGCTTTCAGCTCTTAGTGCATGACGGCCATGGCCAGTGCGCGCCGGGCGCGCATCGAGACGCGCTCGGCTCGCCGCTGCATGCGGCGCGCGGCGACCAGGCGGAGGGCGTGACGCTCTGCGTCCGCCTCGCGCATGCGGTCGTCCATATGGGCGCGAGCCAGGGCTTCTGGGATGAGTTGCATTTCGCGGGTCCTGTTCTGACGCGAGGTGATCGCGCCGGCGGTGATGAAGTCTGCGTGGGCGGCGCCGTGGGGCTGCTCGCTCGTGGTGTGGGCGGTCATGAGGGCCTGCTTCAGGGGGTCGTGCGTCAGGGGGCGGTCGATGGTTCCGATGGCGGTCATGCCGAGACAACCGGGTTCTTGCGCGGACGGCCACGGGGGCGCTTCCGGGCTACGACGACACCCTGGACGAAGAGCTCGCCACCCCAGACACCCCAGGGCTCGCGGCGCTCGACCGCTCCGGCGAGGCAGGCCTCGACCAGCGGGCAGGTGCGGCAGAGGGACTTGGCGTACTCGACGTCGGCCGGGGACTCGGCGAAGAAGACCTCGGGGTCGAAGGTGCGGCAGGGAACCGGGACGCCGAGGTTCTCGATGGCGTCGTCGAGCGCGGTCAGCGCGGTGAGCGGGGTCAAGGTGTGGTCCTCCGGGACTGCGGGCGGGGAGATCGTTTGGGTCTGCGGTACGGACGGGGCGTGCGCTTCGAGTTGCACGGTGTTTTCTTCCTCGTCTTGTTCGGCTAGTCGTTCCGGCCGGTCGGCCGGTTGCGGCTGGTACCTGGTTCTGCCAGTCCCGAGGCCCCTTCTCTGTCGTGGCCCCCGGTCGGGGACAAACAGAAGGGCCGCGGATCCCGGGTGGGGTTCCGCGGCCCTGAAGGCGCCGGCCTGATCATGCGATCAGGCTGGATCACTCCAGGGTTCGAGCCCACGGAAGGCCCACATCAGGTGGTGCTGCTGCTTCGTCTGCTTCGTCAGGGATCCGGCACCGGCCGCGGCGGCAAATCCATAGGCGCCATGCGCCTGTGCTTCTGCTGCCAGTACTGCCACCGGTGCCTGGGTCGGTCGCTCATTGCGCTCGCTGACCGCAAGGGTCGCGAGCAGGGCGGGGCGGCCGGCGGAAATCGCGGACGCACCGGTACCCAGAGCGGAGACGGAACCGAGCAGGCAGGAGGCATCGACCGAGCGATCGGTCATTTTGGTGAAGGTCATGAAGCTGGTCACTGGTCTCGCCTCCTCTCGGCGTCTCGGGGACTCGGCCCGAGGGCCTGTCCCATGCGTATTCGGATAAGTACAGCACGGATCCAGGGCTTCGGAGAAGCCACCGTTTCCGTTGCTAAGAACCTATGGGTCTTCGCTGGGCATGTGCAAACTATTTTTCCGACGAGTTTCTACGCGTCGTCAGAATCCTCGCCCCCCGGCTCCTGACCTGCACAGATGGCCAGGACATCGGCTCCGTACCGGTCAAGCTTGCGGCCACCCACCCCGGAGATCATCGACAGCTCCCCCGCCTCGGCGGGCGCGGCCTCCGCGATCGCCATCAGTGTCTTGTCGGTGAAGACGCAGTAGGCGGGCAGGCCCTGCTCCTTCGACCGGGCGGCACGCCAGTCCCGCAGCCGCTCGTAGAGGCCCTCGTCCATGTCGGACGGACAGTCCTCGCAGCGCATCAGCTTCAGCTCGCCCGCCTCGGTCAGCGTCCTGCCGCAGACCCGGCACCGAACCGGGCCGCGGCGGCCGCGCTTGGGGGCCCCGCGCTCGCCCGCGGAGCCCGTCCGGGCCGCCGGGGCCGCGGAGCCCGGCCGCAGGCCGTTCAGGAAGCGGCTGGGGCGCCGGGAGGCCCTTCCCCCGGGGGCGCGGGAGAGCGCCCAGGAGAGGGTCAGGTGCAGGCGGGCCCGGGTGACGCCGACGTAGAGCAGCCGCCGCTCCTCCTCCACCTGTTCGTCGGTCTTGGCGTAAGTGATCGGGATCATGCCGTCGGTGAGGCCGACGAGGAACACGGCGTCCCACTCCAGGCCCTTCGCCGCGTGCAGCGAGGCCAGGGTGACGCCCTGGACGGTCGGGGCGTGCTGGGCGGCCCTGCGCTCGTCCAGCTCGACCGTGAGGTCCGCCAGGGTGGCGCCGGGCCGGGTGCGGGCGAAGTCCTCGGCGAGCCGGAGCAGCGCGGCCACCGATTCCCACTGGTCGCGCACGGCGCCGGAACCGGCCGGCGGCTCGGTGGTCCAGCCGGTGGAGCTGAGCACCGCACGGACCTGGGAGCCCAGGTCCACGACATCCTCCAGCAGTGGGTCGTTCCCGCCGGAACGGGCTGCTCCGCGCAGCGCGAGGATGGCCTTCTGGACCTCCTGGCGCTCGAAGAACCGCTCGGCCCCGCGCAGCTGGTAGGGCACCCCGGCGTCGGCGAGGGCCTGCTCGTAGACCTCGGACTGGGCGTTGATGCGGAAGAGCACGGCGATCTCGCCCGCCGGCACGCCCGCGGCGATCAGGTCGCGGATCCGGCGGGCGACGCCCTCGGCCTCGGCGGGCTCGTCCGCGTACTCTGCGTAGACCGGGTCGGGGCCGCTCTCGCGCTGGGAGACGAGCTCCAGGCGGTGCTCTGCGGCCCGCCCGCTGGCCTGGCTCAGGAGCCCGTTGGCGAGGTGCACCACCTGGGGGGTGGAACGGTAGTCGCGGACCAGCTTGACCACGGTGGCCTGCGGGTGGCGCGTGCGGAAGTTCAGCAGGTGGTCGGGGGTGGCGCCGGTGAAGGAGTAGATGGTCTGGCTGGCGTCGCCGACGACGCAGAGGCTGTCGCGCTCGCCGAGCCACAGGTCGAGCAGCCGCTGCTGGAGCGGGCTGACGTCCTGGTACTCGTCGACGACGAAGTGCTGGTACTGGCCGCGGATCTGCTCGGCGATGTCGTGGCGGTCCTGGAGGATGCCGACGGTCAGGAGCAGCACGTCCTCGAAGTCGATCATTCCGCGGTCGCGCTTGAGCTGTTCGTACGTCCCGTAGATCTGGGCGATCTCGGCCATGTCCCGGGGGGCCTCGCGGCCCGCCTTGAGGGCGGCCGCCGGATAGTCGGCGGGCACCGTCTGGGTGACCTTGGCCCACTCGATCTCGCCGGTCACGTCGCGCAGCTCACCGCGGTCGAGGCGGATGCGGCAGCGGGCGCCGGCCTCGGCGACGAACTGGATCTTGCGCTCCAGCAGCCGGGGCACGTCCCCGCCGATGGCTTTCGGCCAGAAGTACTGGAGCTGGCGCAGGGCGGCCGAGTGGAAGGTCCGGGCCTGGACCCCGCCCGCGCCGAGTGCGCGCAGGCGGCCGCGCATCTCACCGGCGGCCCGGTTGGTGAAGGTGACGGCGAGCACACTGGCGGGCATGAGCTGCCCCGACCGTACGCCGTAGGCGATGCGGTGGGTGATCGCCCGGGTCTTGCCGGTACCGGCGCCGGCCAGCACGCACACCGGCCCGCGCAGGGTCGTCGCGACCTCGCGCTGCTCCGGGTCGAGGCCCAGGAGCACCGCGTCGGCCGAGTCCGCGTCGGCGGGGAAGGGGGAGGAGTGCGTTGCTGCTGTCACTCCGCCATGCTGCCAGGTCGCGTGAGCCGGGCGGGAAATCCGTCCACAGGCGGTGCGGATTCGTCGTATCGGTCACACCGGCGGTACGGATGTGCACGTACGGGAATGGCCGTGCGGTCGCGTACGTTCGAGTACTCGGACCACCGAGCCCTCACGAAGGAGAGCGCACCATGCAGGACACGGGCACCGTCACGATGTACAGCACGACCTGGTGCGGCTACTGCCGTCGGCTGAAGACCCAGCTGGACCGGGAAGGCATCGCGTACAACGAGATCAACATCGAGCTCGACCCGGAGTCCGCGGCGTTCGTCGAGAAGGCCAACGGCGGGAACCAGACGGTGCCCACGGTGCTCGTGAAGTCCTCCGCCGGCAACGAGTCCGTCATGACGAACCCGAGCCTGGCCCAGGTGAAGCAGGCCCTCGCCGTCTGAGTGGACTCTCTGCCGTCCGCAGCAGGCCCCCGCCTTCCGAGGCGGGGGCCTTCCGCTTGCACCGGGCACGGACGCCGGACCGTGTGACGGACGTCATGCCGCTGACGGCCGTTAAGCCGCGGCCTTGGGCAGCGGTTCGCCGTACCACAGCTCGACCAACCGGGCCGCGATGGAGATCCCGGACGGGGGCAGCACCTCGCCCGACTCGAACGCCGCGCGCAGCTCGTCGCGGGAGAACCAGCGGGCCTCCTGGATCTCCTCGCCGTCCACGGTGATCTCGGAGCTGGTGGCACGGGCGTTGAAGCCCAGCATCAGGCTGTACGGGAACGGCCACGGCTGGCTGGCCACGTACTCGACCCGCCCGACCCTGACGCCCGCCTCCTCCCACACCTCGCGCACGACGGACTGCTCGATCGACTCGCCCGGCTCCACGAACCCGGCGAGGGTCGAGAAGCGGCCCTCCGGCCAGTGCACCTGTCGGCCCAGCAGCGCGCGGTCGTGCTCGTCGGTGACCAGCATGATCACGGCGGGGTCGGTGCGCGGGTAGTGCTCGGCGCCGCAGCCCGGGCAGCGCCGGATGTGCCCTGCGGCCGCGACCACCGTGCGCTCCCCGCAGCGGGAGCAGAAGCGGTGCATCCGCTGCCAGTTCTCCAGGGCCACCGCGTTGACCATCAGCCCGGCGTCGCGGTCGTTCAGCAGCAGTCCGGCCTCGCGCAGGCCGGCCGGGCGGGCCGACTGGTCCATGCGGCCGGGCAGGGCGTCCTTCTGCAGCGCGAAGTACCGTACGCCGTCCTCGTCCGTGCCCAGGAAGTAGCGGTGGGTCTCGGTGACCGGGGCCTCGAAGGCCGGGGTCATCACGATGCCGGTGCCGCCGTCGGGGGTGTCGTCGATCAGCACCTGGCCGCCGGAGACGACGAAGACGCGGGTCGTCGGGTGGCTCCAGGCGGCGGCGAGCCAGGCCTCGTCGAGGCGGTGGTGCGCGGCACGGTCGATCCCGCTCGGCGCGGTGAGCGAGAGAGGTCGCTCGGTATGGGTGCTCACTGGTACTTCCAACTCCCCCGGTGGTGGGACAGGCAGGCTCGGTACGACAGGTGTGTGCGCCGGTCAGGCGGGTGTGCGGGGCGTGCGGTGGCCGCGGAGGCCGTCGGCCAGGTCCCCCCAGAGGTACGCGGCCGTCTCGACGCCCTTGAGCAGCAGGTCCAGCTCGACCTTCTCGTTCGGCGCGTGCCAGCCGTCGGACGGCACCGAGATGCCGAGGAAGAGGACGGGCGCGCCGAGGACGTCCTGGAGGTCGGCCGCGGGTCCGGAGCCGCCCTCGCGGGTGAAGCGGATCTTCTGGCCGAAGGCCCGGCCCATGGACCGTACGACGGACTGCAGGGCGGGGTGGTCCAGCGGGGTCAGGCACGGGCGGGTCGGTGCGCCGAAGGTGATGGAGTGGCGGATCCCGTCCGGGATCCGGGCCGCGACCCATTCCCTGACGGCCGCCTCGACCTCGTACGGGTCCTGCCCGGACACCAGGCGGAACGACAGCTTCACGTGGGCGGAGGAGGGCACGATGGTCTTCCCGCCGGGGCCCTGGTAGCCGCCGCCGATACCGTTGACCTCGGCCGTCGGGCGGGCCCAGACCCGCTCCAGGGTGGAGTAGCCGGCCTCGCCGGCCGCCGCGTGGGACTTGGCCGTACGCAGCCACTCGGACTCGTCGAAGGGCAGCTCGGCGATGAGCGCGCGCTCCGCGTCGGTGAGCTCGGCGATGCCGTCGTAGAAGCCGGGGACGGTGACCTTGCCGTCGGCGTCGTGCAGGGCCGCGACCAGGCGGGCGGCGGCGGTGGCCGGGTTGGGCACGGCTCCGCCGAAGGCGCCGGAGTGGATGTCCTGGTCGGGACCGTGAAGGTCGATCTCGCAGTCGGCGACGCCCCGCATGCCGGTGCAGACGGTGGGGGTGGTCTCGGACCACATGCCGGTGTCGGAGACGATCACGACGTCGGCGGCGAGCTCGGCGGCGCGGGCCTCGACGAGCTCGCGGAAGTGGGCGGAGCCGGACTCCTCCTCGCCCTCGACGATCAGCTTCAGGTGCACGGCGGGGGCGGCGGCGCCGGCGGCCGCCAGGTGCGCCCGCACGCCCAGGGTGTGGAAGAACACCTGGCCCTTGTCGTCGGCGGCGCCGCGCGCGTACATGCGGCCGCCCTGGACCACCGGCTCGAACGGGTCGGTGTGCCAGCCGTCGGCGAGGGCGGCGGGCTGCACGTCGTGGTGGCCGTACACGAGGACGGTCGGGGCGTCCGGGTCCTCGCTCGGCCAGTGCGCGTGGACGGCGGGGGCGCCGCCGGTCTCCCAGACCTCGGCGACCGGGAAGCCGGTCTCCTTGAGCTTCGCCGCGAGCCATTCGGCGCTGCGGCGCACGTCGTCCGCGTGCTCGGGCTGGGCCGAGACGGAGGGGATGCGCAGCCACTCGGCCAGGTCGTCGAGGAACGCGGCGCGGTGGGTGTCGATGTACGTGCGGACGACGCTGTCCGGCTGGGTGTCGCTCATGCCCCGAGCCTAGCCGTCCGCCTGGTGGTCACCGTCGGGGCCCGATTCGCCTTGGAGGATCCGCTCAAGACGGGCTCTGCCGGGGAGGTTGCGCGGGCGGATCACACGGCCGCTGCGGACGTGGAGGAAGGCTGCGGCGACCCGGTCGAGCGGGGTGTTCGTGGCCTCGGCCCAGGCCAGGCGGTAGACGGCGAGCTGGAGCGGATCGGCCTCGGTGGTCCGGCCGGTCTTCCAGTCGACGATCTCGTAGGCGTCATCGCCGTTCTCGTCGGTGGCCTTGTAGACGGCGTCGATCCGGCCGCGGATGACGCGGCCGGCGAGGGTGAGCTGGACCGGGGCCTCCATGCGGTGGGGCGGGCGGTCCGCGTACGGGCTGCGCTCGAAGGCGGCCTTGAGGGCGTCGAGGTCGGCCTCGTCGGCGATCTCCTGGCCGGAGTCGGCGCCGGGGAGGTCGGCGACGGGGTCGAGGACGTCGAGGAAGGGGAGCGGGAGCTCGTCGAAGCGGGACTCGACCCAGGCGTGGAAGCGGGTGCCCTGGCGGGCCGCGGGCTGCGGGGGCTTGGGCATGGGGCGGGCGAGGTCGCGCACGAAGCCCTGCTCGTCGGCGGCGAGCCGGAGCAGCTGGCTGGCGGAGAGGGCGGGGGGCAGCTCCACGTCGCGGACGGCCGCGCGGGCACGGCGGAGCTCGCCCTCCAGGGCGTCGAGGTCCCGGTCCCAGGAGGCGATCGCCCGCGCCTCCTCGGGCGTGAGCCGCACGCCTCCGGCGGGGCCGCCCGAGAGGCCCTGGCCCCCGGCCGGGGCCACGGCGCCCCCGCCGCCGGGGCCGGGCGGGCCGGGCCGGGCCGCCGGGTCGGCGGACCGCGAGCCACCGGGCCGCGGCACGGAGTGCTGCTCGGCCGCGGGCACGTCGGGCACGCCCGGCTGCGCCGCGGGGTCGGCGGCCCAGGCCTCGTCGGCCCACGAGTCCCGGGGCCGGGGCACGGCACGGGGGCCCGGGCCCGCGGCCCGGTCGGCGTCGTCCCAGGGGTCGTCGCCCCCGCCCGCCGGTCCGGGGTCGCCCCGGAGGGGGTCGGGGTCCCAGCCCTCGGCGGGGCCGGGGTCGGCGGGCCAGGGCTCGTCGTCGTAGGCGGGGTCCTCGCAGTCCGGGGGCCACAGGTAGGCGTCGTCCGGTTCGGGCGGGGGCTGGGTCGCCAGGTAGGACTCGACCAGCGCGGCGGCCTCGCGGCGCAGGGTGAGGGAGTGCGGGTCGAGCGGGAGCGGCCAGGAGTGCTCGGCCGTGGATCCGCCCGCGAGGGCCGGGTTCTCCGCGGACGGCTCGGGCTCGTCCGCCCAGGCGTCGATCTCGCCGAAGCCGGCGACGCAGTGCTCGTACAGCGCGGTGAGGAACTCCGACGGGCCGCGGCGCTTCTTCTGGGTCGGGCCCCACCAGTGGCCCGAGGCCAGCAGCAGGGACCGCGGCCGGGTGAAGGTCACGTAGCCGAGGCGGAGCTCCTCCACCGACTTGTGGTGCTTGAGGGCGGCCTTGAAGGACTTCAGGCCGGCCGAGGTCCAGGCCGGGTCCGCGGGCAGGGTGGGGGCGTCGCCGCGCAGCGCGTACGGGAGGACCTTCGCGTACGAGGTCCAGGCTTCCGGGGCCTTCTCCTTCGGGAAGGAGCCCGCGCACAGGTCGGGGACCACCACCACGTCCCACTCCAGGCCCTTGGACTTGTGGGCGGTGAGGACCTTCACGGTGTTCTCGCCGCCCGGCAGGGCGTGGTCGAGGCCCTTCTCGTACTGGGCGGCCGTGCGCAGGAACGCCAGGAAGGCAAGCAGCGAGGCTTCGCCGTCGAGCGCGGCGAAACCGGCCGCGACGTCCATGAAGTTCGACAGGGTCTCGCGCCGGCGGGCCGCCAGCGCGTGCGGGGAGGCGGACAGTTCCACTTCGAGGCCGGTGGCGGACAGCACCCGGTGCAGGACGTCCATCAGCGGGTCGGCGAGGGACCGGCGCAGGTCGCGGAGCTCCTGCGCGAGGTGCGCGAAGCGGACTCGGGCCTCCGCGGAGAAGGGGAGGTCGTCCGGGGTCTGTCCGGCGCCGTCGAGGAAGGTCTCCAGGGCGTCGGCCAGGGACACGATCTCGGCCGGGTCCACGCCCTCCACGGCCGCCGCCAGCCGTTCGTCGGGGTCGGCCCCGGCCGGCGTCCGGCCCACCAGCAGCCGCGCCCGGCGGCCCAGCAGGGCCAGGTCGCGCGCGCCGATCCGCCAGCGCGGGCCGATGAGGAGCCGGACGAGGGAGGCGTTGGCGCCAGGGTCCTGGAGGACCTCGCAGACGGCCACGAGGTCGGCGACCTCGGGCAGGTGCAGCAGCCCGGACAGGCCGACGACCTCCACCGGCACGTCCCGGTCCACCAGCACGGCCTGGATCTGCGCGAAGTCACCGGCGGACCGGCACAGGACGGCGATCTCGCGCGGCTCCGTGCCCGTGCGCACGAGATGGGCGACGGAGTCGGCGACCCAGTCGAGCTCCTGGGCGTGGGTCTCCAGCAGGGCGCAGCGGACCTGCCCGGCGCGCTCCGCCCCGGGCGCCGGGCGCAGTGCCTCCACTCCCTCGTGCATGGCGCGCAGCGGGGCGGCGAGCCCGTTGGCGAGGTCCAGGAGGCGGCCGCCGCTGCGCCGGTTCTCGCTGAGGGAGAGGCGGGTGGCGGGGGTGCCGTCGGCGTGCGGGAAGTGCTCGGGGAAGTCGTCGAGGTTGGCCACGGAGGCCCCGCGCCAGCCGTAGATCGCCTGGCAGGGGTCGCCGACGGCGGTGACGGCGTGGCCGGAGCCCGCGCCGAACAGGCCGGACAGCAGCAGCCGCTGTGCGACGGAGGTGTCCTGGTACTCGTCGAGCAGGACCACCCGGAACTCCTCGCGCAGCAGCGCGCCGACCTCGGGCCGGGTCGTGGCGAGCTGCGCGGAGAGGGCTATCTGGTCGCTGAAGTCGAAGAGGTCGCGGGAGCGCTTGGCGGCCCGGTAGCGGCCGACGAGCTCCAGCAGTTCGAGGCGGCCGCGCACGGCCTCGGGGACCTTGCGCAGGTCCTCGTTGGTGAGCCGGGTGCCGGCGAGCACGTCCAGCAGCGCGGTGTCGTGGAGGCGCAGCCGCTCGGGGTCGACCAGGTGCTCGGAGAGCTCCGCGTCGAGGGCGAGGAGGTCTCCGACGAGGTCGGGGACGGACTTGGTGAGCGAGGGGTACGGGCCGGGGGCGTCGCGCAGCACCTTCGCGGCGAGCTGGAAGCGGGTGGCGTCGGCGAGGAGGCGGGAGCTGGGCTCCAGGCCGATGCGCAGGCCGTGGTCCTTGAGGAGCTGGCCGGCGAAGGCGTGGTAGGTGGAGATGCGCGGCTCCCCGCCGGCCGCCGCGGCGTCGGCCGGGGAGGGGTCCGGGTCGGTGATGCCGGCCCGGGCCAGGGCGGTGCGTACGCGCTCGGACAGTTCGCCGGCGGCCTTGTTGGTGAAGGTGAGGCCGAGGACCTGCTCGGGCGCGACCGCGCCGGTGCCGACGAGCCAGACCACGCGGGCGGCCATGACGGTGGTCTTGCCGGATCCGGCGCCGGCGACGACGACCTGCGGGGCGGCCGGGGCGGTGACGCAGGCCATCTGTTCGGGCGTGAAAGGGATCCCGAGGAGCTCTTTGAGCTGCTCGGGATCGCTCAGTACGGATGCACGCGCGGACACGTAAAAAGGCTAGCCGCCCCCACCGACAGCCCCGACCGCCCCGACCGCCGAGCTCCCGCCCGACCGGGGGCTCACTCGACGGTCTGGCGGCCCTCCGGGCGGGCGCTGCACGAGCTGCGGAAGGAGCAGTGGTCGCAGTGGCGGCCCGCGGCGGGCGCGAACCGCTCGTCCAGGACCCGGCCGGCGGCGGTGGCGAGCAGGTCGCCGACCCACTCCCCGTCGAGCGGCTGCTGGGCCTGGACCCTGGGGACCGTTTCGCCGCCGTCGCGCTGCGCGGCGCCCTGGCGGAGCTGGACGAGCTCGGCGCCGCCGGGTGCGGGGCGCACTCCGTCGAAGACCTCGTCGACGGCGCCCTCGCGGACGGCGAGCTGGTAGACGGCGAGCTGGGGGTGGCGGGCGACCTCGTCCTTGGTGGGCGCGGACTTCCCGGTCTTGAAGTCCACGACATACGCGCGCCCCTGCGGGTCCGCCTCGACGCGGTCCATGGAGCCGCGGACGCGGACGGCGACGTCGCCGGCTTCGAGCGTGACGTCGAACTCGTGCTCCGTGGCCACGGCCTCCCGGCCCCCGCGGTCGGTGGTGTGCCAGCGCAGGAAGCGTTCGAGGGCGGCGCGGGCGTTCTCCTTCTCCTGGGCCGATTTCCAGGGTGCGTCGAAGGCGAGGGCGTCCCACACCGTGTCGAGGCGTTCCATGAGGACCGCCAGGTCGGCGGGGGTGCGGCCGGAGGCGACCTCGTCGGCGAGGACGTGGACGACGTTGCCGAAGCCCTGGGCGGCGGTGGACGGTGCGTCGGCCTTGACCTCGCGGCCGAGGAACCACTGGAGGGAGCAGGTGTTGGCGAGCTGGTCCAGGGCGCTGCCGGAGAGGGCGACGGGCCGGTCCCGGTCGCGGAGCGGGACGCTGCTGCGGGTGGGCTCGTACAGGCCCCACCAGCGCTGCGGGTGCGCGGCGGGGACCAGGGGGCGGTCCTCGTCGTCGGTGAGCGCGGCGAGGCGGGCGAGGCGGCGGGCGGCGGCGTCGCGCAGGGCGGGCGAGGCGTCCGGGTCGACGGTGGTGGCGCGCAGCTCGGCGACGAGCGCCGGGACGGCGAGGGGGCGGCGGGGCCGGCCGGTGACGTCCTTCGGGGTGACTCCGAGCTCGGTGAGCAGGCGGGAGGGCTGGTCGCCGTCCTCGGCGGGGGCCTTGACGGCGGTGACGACGAGGCGGTCGCGGGCGCGGGTGGCGGCGACGTAGAAGAGGCGTCGTTCCTCGGCGAGGAGGGCGCCGGGGGTGAGGGGTTCGGCGAGGCCGTCGCGGCCGATGCGGTCGGCCTCCAGGAGGGAGCCGCGGCGGCGGAGGTCGGGCCACAGGCCCTCCTGGACGCCCGCGACGACGACGAGGGACCACTCCAGGCCCTTGGAGCGGTGGGCGGTCATCAGCCGGACCGCGTCGGGGCGGGTGGTGCGGGCCGTCAACGTGTCGGCGGCGATGTCCTCCGCCTCCAGTTGTTCGAGGAAGTTGAGCGCGCCGCTGCCGCCGGTGCGCTCCTCGGCGCGGGCGGCGGTGTCGAAGAGGGCGCAGACGGCGTCGAGGTCGCGGTCGGCGTTGCGGCCGGCCGGGCCGCCGCGGCGGGCCTGGCGTTCCAGCCGGTCGGGCCATGGCGTGCCGTCCCAGAGGATCCACAGGGCCTCTTCGGCTGTGCCGCCGCCCTGGAGGAGCTCGCGGGCCTTGCGCAGGAGCAGGCCGAGGCGCTGCGCGCCGCGGGCGTAGGCGGGGTCGTGCGCGGTGAGGCGCTCGGGCTCGGCGAGGGCGCGGGCGAGCAGGACGTCGGAGGGCGCGGGCACCTTGACGCCCGCGGCGCGCTCCTCGTCGCGCAGGGCGCGGCCGAGCCGCCGCAGATCGGCGGAGTCCATCCCGCCGAGCGGCGAGGCGAGCAGCATGAGCGCGGCCTCGACCCCCTCGTCGGTCTCGGACCCGTACGCCGCACCGGGCCCGCCCGGCTCGGCCTCGGCGGCCGGGTCGGCGACGGCAGTCGGTGCGGCGCCTGCGGCCGGGGCGGCGTCCGCGTCCGCGTGCTGCGGCTCCGGGGCGGGCCCGCCCGCGACAGCGAGGTCCGCCTCTCGCGGGCCGTCGGCCGGTGCAGCCTCCGCGGACGGGCCGTCCGCGACGGCCGGGCCCGGGACGCCCGCGGCAGCGGGCCGGGCCCGGCCTGCGGCCGGGGATCCGTCGGCGAGGTCCGCCGCCGGAACGGCCTGGCCTGCGGCAGCAGCGGTCAACGGGCCGTCGGCCGGGGCGGACGGGCCGGCGGGCCCGGCTTCGGGGGACGCGCCGGGGTCGTGCGGCTCCGGGGCGGGCCCGGCTTCGGGGGACGCGCCGGGGTCGTGCGGCTCCGGGGCGGGCCCGGCTTCGGGGGACGCGCCGGGGTCGTGCGGCTCCGGGGCGGGCCCGGGTTCGGGGGACGCGCCGGGGTCGTGCGGCTCCGGGGCGGGAACGCCCCGCAGGACGCCCGCGGCAGCGGGCAGGGCGAGGCCCGCGGCCGCGGCCGCGAGGTCACGCTGCAGGCCTGGCCCGCCGAGGGAGGCGGCCTCCGGGTCCGGCTCCGGGGCGGGCTCGCCCGCAGTGGCGGGGGGCGGGGTGGCGGTGAGGCGGAGGGCCGTCAGGAGGGGGGCCACGGCCGGTTCGTGGCGGAGGGGGGTGTCCGTGCCGTCGGTCTCGACCGGGACTCCCGCCGCGATCAGGGCGCGGCGCATCGCCGGGAGGGTGCGGCCGCCGGCGCGGACCAGGACGGCCATGTCCTGCCACGGCACGCCGTCCTCCAGGTGGGCCCGGCGCAGGATGTCGGCGATGTTGTCCAGCTCGGCGCCGGCCGTCGGGTACGTGAAGACCTCCACCCGGCCGCCCTCCCGCGTGGCCCGGAGGGCGCGGTGCGCGCGGACCGCGGCCGCGGGGAGGCGGGGCAGCGGCATGCGGGTCGTGAGCAGGCGGGTCGCCTCCAGGAGGGCCGCGCCGGAGCGGCGGCCCACCGTCAGGGCCCTGACCTGCGCGCCGGGGAAGGCGGACTCGAAGTCCAGCACGTTGTTGATGTCGGCGCCGCGGAAGGCGTAGATCGACTGGTCCGGATCGCCGAAGGCGACCAGCGTGCCGCCGCGCCCGGTCAGGGCCCGCAGCAGCCGCAGCTGCGAGGCGTCCGTGTCCTGGTACTCGTCCACGAAGATCGCGTCGTAGGCCGAGGCCAGCGACGGCGTCCGCTCGGCGAGGAGGACCGCGCGGTGCAGGAGTTCCGCGTAGTCCAGCGTGCCCTGTATGTCCAGGACGTCGAGGTACTCGGAGAGGAAGGCCGCCGCGGCCTTCCAGTCGGGGCGG